>CAZBZG010000009.1:0-32466 GCA_964496245.1 uncultured Planctomycetaceae bacterium
ATCGACAACATCTTCCGCTTCGTGCAGGCGGGCATGGAAGTCTCGGCCCTGCTCGGGCGCATGCCGTCAGCCGTGGGCTACCAGCCGACGCTCGCCACCGAGATGGGCGCGCTCCAGGAACGCATCACCTCGACCACCAAGGGCTCGATCACCTCGATCCAGGCCATCTACGTGCCGGCCGACGACTACACCGACCCCGCGCCGGCCACCTGCTTCGCGCACCTGGACGCGGTGACCGCCCTCTCCCGGCAGATCGCGAGCCTCGGCATCTACCCGGCGGTGGATCCGCTCGACTCCACGAGCACGATCCTCGATCCGCGCGTGGTGGGCCAGCAGCACTACGACGTGGCCACCGAGGTCAAGGAGGTGCTCCAGAAGTACAAGGACCTCCAGGACATCATCGCGATCCTCGGCATGGACGAACTCTCGGACGAAGACAAGCTCACCGTCAACCGCGCCCGCAAGATCCAGAAGTTTTTGAGTCAGCCCTTCTTCGTGGCCGAGCAGTTCACCGGGTACGAGGGACGCTACGTGCCGATCGAAGAGACCGTGCCGAGCTTCGAGGCGGTTCTCAAGGGCGAATGCGACGACATTCCGGAACAGGCCTTCATGTACGCCGGCAACATCGACGAGGTCCGCCAGAAGGCCAAGGAGATGTAGGTACAATGCCCGAAGAAGACCGCGTGGCCGCCGCCACTTCGCTTCCCGTCACGCTTCTGTCCCCCGACCGGACCGTGTTCGAGGGCCGAGCGACGCACGTCCTCGCCCGCGGCAGCCTGGGCGCCTTCGAGATCCTTCCGGGGCACGAACCGCTGATGACGCCGCTGGCCGTGGGCCTCATGGAACTCACCACCGAGGAAGGCACCAAGACCTTCGCGGTCCACGGCGGCTTCCTGGAGATGGACGGAGCATCGCTCACGGTGCTGGCCGACGCCGCCGAACGCGGCGACGAAATCGACACGGACCGAGCCACAGCAGCCGAGCAACGCGCGCAGGAGCGTCTCGAGACCGCTGCCGAGGCGCGCGACGACCACGACACCGACGTCACCCGCGCCCGAAGCGCGATCGCAAGGGCGACGACGCGCCTGCAGGCCTCGGAGCGGGTGCACGAATAGGCGCAGGGCGCGTCGGGATCGCCTGGCCCGCAAGACCGTTGCGGACGCCCCCTGGTGACGTCCGGGGCACAGCACCGTACGGGCCACTTCCATGAGCCATCCTCTCGATGATTCGGTCCAGTACCTCAAAGGCGTGGGGCCGTCGCGCGCCGAAGATTTCGCACGCCTCGGCGTCCGGAACGTGCGCAACCTGCTCTTCACCTTCCCGCGCGACCTCTCCGACCGGTCCAACGTGTCGACCGTGGCCGACGCACCCGTCGACCGGGAGGCGAGTCTGCTCGTCCGGCCCCGGCGCGTGCAGGAGAAAAAGGTACGGCGCGGGCGGCTCACCCTCACCATCGCCGAGTGCGCCGACGACACGGGCGTGATGGAGGCCGTATGGTTCAACTCGCCCTGGGTGGCCGACAAGATCGAGGGGCAGTCGCTCCTCCTCTTCGGCAAGACCAGGATGGAGTACGGCCTGCTCAAGATGGAGCATCCGCAGTTCGAGATCGTGACAGGCGCGGACGCGGGCGACGCCCTTCACATCGGCCGCATCGTGCCGCTCTACCCGTGCACGGGCAAGCTCACGCAGACGGTCTGGCGCCGCGTCATGATGCATGCGATCGAGACCCGCCTGCACGCGCTCGAAGAGCTCTATCCCCAGACGTTCCTCGACAAGCGCGGCTTCGTGGACCGCCAGACCGCCGTGCGCGACATGCATTTCCCCGCGGACGATGCGGCGCGCGAACAGGCCGAGGCCCGTCTCAAGTACGACGAGGCGCTCTGCATGCAGCTGGCCATCTGCCTGCGCAGGCAGAACCACCGCCAGGACCTGCCCGGCCGGCGGTTCGGCATCAGCCAGGCGCTGGACCGCCGCATCCGCCGCCTCTTTCCCTTCCGCCTGACGAACGCCCAAAACCGGTGCGTCGAGGAGATCGCCAACGACATGGAGAACGCGCTTCCCATGCACCGGCTGCTGCAGGGGGACGTCGGCAGCGGCAAGACCGCGGTCGCGCTCTACGCCATGCTGGCGGTCGTGGCCAACAAGGCCCAGGTCTGCATCATGGCGCCCACGGGCCTGCTCGCGCGCCAGCACCACGAGACCATCACACGGTTCCTGGCCAACAGCCCGGCGCCCCGCGTACGCGTGGCCCTGCTGCCGGGCGGACTCAAGAAGAGCGAACGGCAACTCCTCGTCACCGAGCTCGCCTCGGGCGCCATCGACATCCTGATCGCCACGCACGCGGCCCTGCAGAAGGACGTGGCCTTCCACGACCTGGGACTGGTGGTGATCGACGAGCAGCACAAGTTCGGCGTGCGCCAGCGGACCGAGCTCGTACAGAAGGGCGTGCGGCCGGACACCCTGGTCATGACGGCCACGCCCATCCCCCGCAGCCTGGCCCTCACGGTCTACGGCGACCTGGACGTGAGCGTGATCGACCAACTGCCGCCCGGCCGGAAGCCCGTCAAGACCGCGACCCCGGACAAGAGCCGCGAGCCCGACATCTGGCGCTTCCTGCGCCAGGAGCTCACCAAGGGGCGGCAGGCCTTCATCGTCAGCCCGCTCGTGGACGAGAGCGAAGAGCTCGACATCAAGAGCGCCACCGAGGCGTTTGCCGACCTGGAGCAGGGCGAGCTCAAGGGCTTCCGGCTGGCCCTGCTCCACGGCCGCGTGCCGCGGCCCGAGCAGGAGGCGATCATGCAGCGTTTCCGGCGGGGCGAACTCGATGCCCTGGTCAGCACCGTGGTCATCGAGGTCGGGGTGGACATTCCCAACGCCAATCTCATGATCGTGCTCCACGCCGAACGGTTCGGTCTTGCCCAGCTCCATCAGCTCCGGGGCCGTATCGGCCGCGGCAGCGAACGGGGGCATTTCGTGCTACTCGCTGACGCCCGCAGCCCCCAGGCCCGCGAGCGCCTGGCCGTGCTCGAACAGACATCCGATGGTTTCCGGATCGCGGAAACGGATCTCCGCCTGCGCGGTCCGGGCGAGTTCCTCGGCACCCGCCAGCACGGATTGCCGGATGTGAATCTGTTGGACATCGTGCGCGATCTCGATACAATCCGGACGGCCCGCAAGGACGCGGAGGCGATCCTCAAGGCCGATCCGGCGCTGCAAGCAACCAGCCACGTCCGACTGCACCGGGAGCTGGAGCGGCTCCTGGCCGACCGGGCGGGCGCGGGGATCGGATAGATGGACGAGACGACGACCAAGGAAGGCGGCGGCAAGTACGTCCACCGCTTCGGACAACCCTCATGGATCCTGTTGACGCTCATCTGGCTCGGGGCAACGCTCTGGATCTGGTTTTTCTTCCCGGCCGAGGACCAGCTGGTGGAGTTGGAGGGGCCGCTGCGGTTTTTCGGCCCGGCATCTCTGCTCAGAGCATCGTGGACCGCCGTGTTGAGCGGCGCGGCTGTTGCGCTTGGGCTGGGCGCAACCCGCCTGCATGCCTGGAAGCGCGACCGCGTCAAGCAGGGGCTGCCGCTGACTGTGCGCTCCGATTCGACCAACGGCCCGGACGCATTGCTCGTCGGCCGCCGGAAGCGCGTGCTCGCCTACACCGCGGTGGTGTTCATGGTCGCGGGCGCCCATGTACTCGTCCGCTTCCATCGAAATCAGGCCTTCCGCATCCGCTACTACCAGCTCCGGCAGGACTGGGCCTGGAGCGACGAGACACGACAGCACTTCTACCGGCGCTGGGACGAAGAATGGCAGGAGCGGCTCGCGCGCTACAAGGCGCGCGTGGACGAGAACCTCTTCTTCGCTCCGGACTACCTCTCCGCCATGCAGCAGTATGTCGACGGTTTCAAGAAGAACCTGAAGGCGATCGATCCGCGTATCCGCGCCATCTGGGATGCGGCCGAGAGCGGCGAATTCGGCGACACCCTCACGGACGACGCCCTGGAACGACTGCAAGAGCGGCTGGACGACGCTGAATCGAAATGACGCAAAGGACATGACATGGATTTCGCATTCCTCGACGAACTCAAGTACGACGACAACGGCCTGATCCCCTGCGTGGCGCAGGATGCGGACAACGGCGAGGTGCTCATGGTGGCCTACATGACCAAAGAAGCGCTCAAGGCCACCGTGGAGACGGGCCTCGGCAACTACTGGTCCCGCAGCCGCCAGAAGTACTGGGTCAAGGGCGAATCCTCGGGCCATACGCAAGAGGTGCAGGAAGTGCGCACGGACTGCGACAAGGACACGATCCTCCTCAAGGTCAAGCAGAAGGTCGCCGCCTGCCACCTGGGGTATCGGAGTTGTTTCTTCCGCCGGCTGGACCAAGACGGCCACCTCGTAGACGAGGGCGACAAGGTCTTCGACCCGGACGCGGTGTACAAGAAGTGACTCGCGCTTGAGGCGCTCGCACCGTTCACGCGACCGCATACGGACCGAACCATGGCCCGCAACCTCGGCTTCTTCGAATACCGCGACGGCGAGCTCTGCTGCGAAGACGTGCCCGTGGAGGAGATCGCCCGCACGGCCGGCACGCCCGTCTACATCTACTCCACGGCCACGCTGCGCGACCGATTCCAGGCGATCGCCCGCGCCTTCGAAGCGGTGGACACGACCATCTGCTTTTCGGTCAAGGGCTGCGGCAGTCTCGGCGTGCTCGGCGTCATGCAGGCTGCGGGAAGCGGTTTCGACGTGGTCTCCGGAGGCGAGATCTTCCGCGTGGTCCAGGCGGGCGGCGACCCGTCCCGCATCGTGTACGCGGGCGTGGGCAAGACCGACGCTGAACTCCGCTACGCGCTCGAGCAGCAGATCCGCATGTTCAACGTGGAGAGCGAGGCCGAGCTCGCTACCATCGACCGGATCGCCGGCGAAGTGGGCGCCACGGCACCGGTCGCATTGCGGATCAACCCCGACGTGGACCCCAAGACACACGCCAAGACCACCACGGGCAAGAAAGAGAACAAGTTCGGCATCGATCCGGAGACCGCCGGCCGCCTGACCCGGGAGATCGGGCGCTACGCGCACGTCTCCCTGCAGGGCGTGGACGCCCACATCGGCAGCCCCGTCAACTCCGTGGAGCCCTACGAGCTGGCGGCTTGCAAGCTCAGCGCGTTCGTCGCCGAACACCGCAGCGACGCGGCGCCGCTGGACACGATGAACACGGGCGGCGGTTTCGGCTTGTTCTACCGGGACGAACCCGTGCCCGCCTTCGACGCGTACGCAGCCGCCATCGTGCCGCACGTCCAGCAGGCCGGCTGCCGGCTCATCGTGGAACCGGGCCGTTCGATCGCGGGCAACGCCGGGATCCTCCTCGGCACGGTCCAATACCGCAAGACGAGCGGCAAGAAAACGTTCGTCATTCTGGACGCCGGCATGAACGACCTCGTGCGCGTGGCCCTGTACGACGCGTACCACTTTCTCTGGCCCGCCCGCAGCAAGGCGACGCCCGCCCACGCGGCATTCGGCGGGACCGAAGACCCGGGCTGGGCGCCCACGGACGTGGTCGGGCCCATCTGCGAATCGAGCGACGTGTTCTGCCGGGACCGGCCGCTGCCGCCGCTCGACCGGGGCGACCGGGTCGCCCTCTTCTCGGCCGGCGCCTACGGCTTCACCCAGGCCTGCACCTACAACGCCCAGCCCCTGCCTGCCGAAGTGCTGGTGGACGGCGCATCGTGGAGGGTCATCCGCGAGCGGCAGACGTGGGAGGACCTGGTGCGCGGGGAGACGGTGTAGCATGCTACGCGCGCCATCATGATTGGAGGGGCCGGCTCCCGCCGGACCGCGCGCAACGTGACGCGTTTCGGACGCGCAGAAGCGCGTCCCTCCGCGCCTCGATGTTGCGCGCCACGTTTCCGATCGGAGGATCCTCATGCAAGTTCTCGTCACCGGAGGCGCGGGATACGTCGGCAGCCACACCGTGGCCGCGCTCCAGGAAGCCGGGCATCCGCCCGTGGTCCTGGACACGCTCGAGCACGGCAACGAGACAGCCGCGGGCGACGCCACGCTCGTGATCGGCGACGTGGCCGACCGCGAGCTTGTGGGCCGGGTGCTGCGCGAATACGGGATCGAGTGCGTGATGCATTTCGCCGCCTACATCGAGGTGGGCGAAAGCATGGAAGCGCCCATGAAGTACTACCGCAACAACACGGCCGCCAGCCTCGCGCTGCTCGAAAGCATGCTCGAGGCGGGCGTGCATCGCTTCGTCTTCAGCTCCACGGCCGCGGTCTACGGCCAGCCCGACGACGTGCCCATCCCCGAAGACGCGCCCAAGCGCCCCATCAACGTCTACGGCCACAGCAAGCTCCAGAGCGAGGAGGTCTGCGCGTGGCTGAGCCGGCAGACCGAGCTCTCCTACGCGGCTCTACGGTACTTCAATGCCTGCGGCGCCCACGCATCCGGGCGCATCGGCGAGGCCCGGGAGAAGGAGACCCACCTCATTCCGCTCGTGCTTCAGGTGCCTCTGGGCCAGCGGGAGGCCATCAAGATCTTTGGCACGGACTACGACACGCCCGACGGCACGTGCGTACGCGACTACATCCACGTCTCGGACCTGGCCCGCGCCCACATCCAGGCCATGGAGGCCCTGGCCGGCGGCGCGGACTCCATGGCTCTCAACCTCGGCACGGGCAAGGGCTACTCGGTGCGGGAGATCATCGAGACCGCGCGCACGGTGACCGGCCACCCCGTGCCGGCCGAAGAGGCCCCGCGCCGTCCGGGCGACCCGGCCGCGCTCGTGGCCCGCGCCGACAAGGCGCGCGAACGCCTCGGCTGGGAGCCCACCGAGAGCGATCTCCCATCCATCATCACGTCAGCCTGGAACTGGCACCAGTCGCATCCGCAGGGGTATGCGTGAGCCACTCGGCATCGGCCCCGATCGCGACACGCACGGCTGATGCATGTTCAAAAACCCGGCCGTGGATGCGAACGAATGGCGGACGCGGCGTGGTTCATCCGATGGCATGAACGATCCCCCTCTTTCCCGCCGGCGCGCGCGCTCAGCACACGACCGTATGCAGCAAAGCCTTCCGGGGCCAGCCCGGACGCGTGACCAGCCCCAGGGCGCGCCGGGCCGGCGCCAGCTGCAGACCGGCCATGTGGCCGAAGGCCTTGTCCGTCTGGATCACGCCCTCCCGCACGTCCGCGTGCGTGACCGCGTCGCGCTCTTCGGCCGCTGCCCGGAGCTTGGCCTGCCAGAGCACGGCGGCCGCCAAAAGCAGCGTGAGGCGCGCGCCCGCGACCACCGTGGCATCCTGGCCGGCTTGGCCGCAGTAGGCACGCGAAGCCAGGCGCGTCGAAAGGTAGCGCCCGATCAGCTCCTCGCTCTCGGGCGCGAGGTGGAGCGCCTGCACCTGGGCCACCTGTCGGAAGAAGACGCGCGCCTCGCCCGCGGGCAGGGCGCCCGCGCCCCAGATGTGTCTCAGGCCCAATCCCAACCCGTGGAGCCGCGCAAGCGTGCGCACCCAGAACGCGTCGGCGGTGAGGTGCCGCTCGGCGCCGGGCGTCCCCAGCCCCAGGAACTGCCGCAGCAGCACCCGCTCCAGCCGGCCCAGCTTCGGCCGGCGGATGCCGCAGTTCTCCGCCTCCTCCCGCGCCCGGTCGCGGTGATGGGTCAGAGTGTCGTGAAAGGTCCTGGGTAACAGAGCGTCGCTCTGCGTCGCCTCCAGGCGGTCCACGATGTCCGCTGCCCAGAGCAGGCGCCGCACCAGCGGCAGGCTCGTGTCCGCGAGCGCAGCTCCCAGGCAATCCTCGAAGAAACGAAGGCTGCGGAAGGCGATGCGCCGCCGGCCGTCGAAATCGGTCTCTTCGGCAAACGGGGGCGGCGGAAACAGCTCGTCCATCTCCGCGAGCAGCCTTTCGAGCAGACGCGTCTGCTTGCGCACCGGCGGGCCCTGGTTGTCGACCACGGCCGGGCAGGAGAAGAGGAGTCCCACGTGCACCCGGCCGAAGGAATGCACCAGGTTGAAGGGATACATCTTGCACGTCAGCACTTTCTGGTCGTATCCGAGCGCCGCGTGCATGCGGCAGCGGCCGTCCTCGGCCAGGAAGCGGCACGCGCCATTGTCGTCCACGGCGAACCGGTGGCCGCGCGGGGTGGACACGAAGAGCCGTCGGCCCGCGAGCTCGCGGAACCGTTCGCCCCAGTCGATCGCCTGCAAGCGAGGCAGATCCTTGGGCGGGCACCAGATGAAGTAGCCCCGCCCGCAGCAACGGCCGCAGGCTGTGCACGCGTAGTGCAGCCAATCGGGGATCTCGAAACGGGACATACTCTCTCGTCGGCCGTTGCGCGGCAAAGGCACGCGCCTCCGGATCGGACACTACGCTCCCACCGGAGCAAGGTCAAGCGCGAACTGGCGAAGAGCCACCAGCAGCGGCCACAGCACCAAGCAGCCCCGGCCGCAAACCTTGACAGAACGCCTGCCTACTCTATAGTGGAGAGGCTGCACGCAGCGGAGCCCGGCGCTGCCGACGGAGCAGACACGCTCCCCTCCTTTGAAGGAGCCGGAGCAGCGGAGTGGAAGCCATGGCGGACGCGACAACGGACGACGCAGCCTATCAGGCGCAGATCCTGAACGGCGTCTCCCGCACCTTCGCGCTCACCATTCCGCAGCTGCCCGATCCCTTGCGCAGTGTCGTCACCAACGCCTACCTGCTCTGCCGGGTTGCCGATACCGTCGAGGACGATGTAGCCCTCACGCCTGCGGAGAAGCAAGCGTACCACCGGCGGCTGGCGGACGTCCTCCACTTCCGCGAGGACGCTGCCGACTTGAGCCGCGAACTCGCCCCGCGCCTGTCGGACAAAACCTTGGCGGACGAACGCGACCTCGTGGCCCACCTGGACGCGGTCACCCGCATGCTGGCCTCGTTTCCCCAGGAGCAACGGGACGTGGTCGTGCAGGGCGTGGAGCTGATGTGCGAACGCATGCCGACCTACCAGCATGAGGGAAAGGTCGGAGGCCTGCCCACGCTCGCGGACATGGATCGCTACTGTTTCTGTGTGGCCGGCGTGGTCGGCAAGATGCTGACGCATCTGTTCTGCCACCATGCCTCTGACATCGCCGCGCAACGGGACGACATGTTGCGGCTCGCGCCGTCCTTCGGCCAGGGCCTGCAGATGACCAACATTCTCAAGGACCTGTGGGACGACCTGGGCCAGGGCAGCTGCTGGCTGCCGCAGGAGGTCTTCGGCGCCTGGCAGGTCGACCTGGCCGGCCTCTCGGTCGACCGCCGGCCGGCCGGGTTTGCCGAGGGCCTCAGGCAGCTCGTGGCGATCGCCCACGGCCACCTTCGCAACGGGCTCGCCTACACCCTGCGGATTCCGTCGCAGCACATCGGAATTCGCCGCTTCTGCGGCTGGTCGCTGGGCCTGGCCGTGCTCACGCTCGACCGCATCCACCGCAATCCAGCCTATCGTTCGGGTGCCGAGGTCAAGGTCTCCCGACCCATGCTGCGGACCACCATCGCCCTCACCAACGCAACCATCCGCAGCGACACCGTTCTGTCTCTGCTCTTCCGTCTGGCGGCGCGGCGTTTGCCCCTGGAGACGATCCAGGAAGCGTACTTCACAGACATGGGCCGGCTCTGCATGCACTTCTGACGCGAATCGCAGACCGATCGAGGACTTCTCCATGGCGCAACGGTCGAACGAACAACCCGACCTCTCAACAGTCAGCTCGGCCATCGGCCGCGCCGCCGAGCGACTCATCCACGAGCAGCACCCGGACGGGTACTGGTGCTACGAGCTGGAAGCGGACTGCACCATCCCCGCCGAATACATCCTCATGATGCATTTCCTCGACGAAGTCGACGACGATCTCTCCGAGCGGCTGGCGCGGTATCTGCGCCAGCACCAGAACGACGAAGGCGGCTGGCCGCTCTATTGCGGCGGCGCGATCGACGTGAGCTGCAGCGTCAAGGCCTACTACGCGCTCAAGCTGTCGGGCGACGACCCCGAGGCGCCCCACATGCGCCGCGCGCGACAGGCCATTCTCGACAACGGGGGGGCTGCGCGCAGCAACGTGTTCACGCGCATCACGCTGGCCCAGTTCGGCCAGGTGCCCTGGCGGGCCGTACCCTTCATGCCGGTCGAGGTCATCCTGCTGCCGCGCTGGTTCCCCTTCCATCTGGACAAGATCAGCTACTGGTCGCGCACGGTCGTGGTGCCGCTGCTCATCCTCTACGCCATGCGCGCCAGGGCACGGAATCCGCGCGGGCTGGGCGTCCAGGAACTCTTCACCGTGCCCCCGGAAGAAGAGCCCCACTACTTCCCCGTGCGTTCGCACCTCAACCGGCTCTACCTGTGGGCCGATGCTGCGGCGCGCTGGCTGGAGCCCCTGATTCCAGTGGGCCTTCGCCGCCGCGCCCTCCGGAAAGCCGAGGACTGGTTCCTGGAACGGTTGAACGGCGAACACGGCCTCGGCGCCATCTTCCCGGCCATGGTCAATGCCCACGAAGCCCTGGCCGTACTGGGGTATGCCCACGATCATCCCGCGCGCACCCAGGCCCGCCGCGCGCTCGAACGCCTGCTCACCGAACGCGGCAACACCGCCTACTGCCAACCCTGCTTCTCGCCGGTCTGGGACACGGCCCTCGCATGCCTCGCCCTCCAGGAAACCGACGCGGAGGCGACCGAAGAGACGGTCGAACGCGCCCTGACCTGGCTGCAAGGGCGGCAGATCAAGCACGCCGGCGACTGGCAGGTCTGGCGGCCCGAGGCGGAAGGCGGCGGCTGGGCGTTTCAGTTCGCCAACGACTACTACCCCGACCTCGACGACACGGCCGTGGTCGGGTGGGCCATGGCGCGCTCTTTCCACCGGGACCGGTATGCGAATGCCATCGACCGGGCGGCCGACTGGCTGCGGGCCATGCAATGCCGCAACGGCGGCTTCGCCTCGTTCGACGCGGACAACACCCGCACGCACCTGAACCACATCCCGTTTGCCGATCACGAAGCTCTGCTCGACCCGCCTACCGCGGACGTGAGCGGCCGCGTGGCCACCTTCCTCGGCCGCCTCCAACGCGCCCAGGACCGCAGCGCTCTCGAGCGCGTGCTCACTTATCTTCGCAACGAGCAGGAGCCCGAAGGCAGCTGGTTCGGCCGCTGGGGCACGAACTACGTCTACGGCACATGGTCGGTACTCGTGGCCCTGGATGCGATGGGCGTGGCCAAGGACGAACCCATGATCCGCCGGGCGGCCGACTGGATCAAGAGCATTCAGCGGGCCGACGGCGGCTGGGGCGAGAGCAACGACAGCTACTACGAGGACGGGCCCCATCCCAAGCACTGCGTCTACAGTCAGCACGAGAGCACGGCATTCCAGACCGCATGGGCCCTGCACGCCCTGCTCGCAGCCGGGGAGGCAGACACCCCCGAGGTTCGGCGGGGCGTCCGGTTCCTGCTGGAGCAGCAGGAGGCCGGCGGGCTCTGGGAGGACCCCTGGTTCACGGCGCCCGGCTTCCCCCGCGTCTTCCACCTGCGGTACCACGGCTACGCGCGCTACTTCCCGCTCTGGGCCCTGGCCTGCTACCGCAATCAAGTCGCTTCCCGCGCATCCCGCCGCACCGAAACGGTGGCTGTGGCATGAGCATTGAGCGAATCCGCCCCGGCATTCTAGCGGCCACGAGCTTCGAGGCCCGCAGCCTCTGCGCCGCAACCGGCGGTGCGCGCGCACGCCCATTGGTGCGCGTCTGCGGCGTGGGCGCGGCCCATGCGGCCCGCGCAGCAGAGGACCTGATCCGCGCAGGCGCCACCGGCCTTGCGGTCTGGGGCCTGGCGAGCGCGCTCGAGCCGGACTTGCGGGTGGGTGGCGTGCTCCTGCCCAGCAGAGTCGGCTGCGGCGACGATGCGGCATACGAAGTGGACGCGGCGTGGCGCGGCGCGGTGCGCGCGCGGCTGGCGCGCGCGCTCCCCTGCGCGACCGGTCTCCTGGTGCAGGTGGATGACGTGCTCGCATCCGCAGCGGCCAAGCGCCGGACGCGCAATGCCCGCGCAGCCTTCGCCGCGGACATGGAGAGCGGCGCAGTGGCGGCTGCAGCGTACGAAGCGCGTCTTCCGTGTCTCGTGATCAAGGCGGTCTGCGACCGGGCGGCAGATGCGCTGCCGACCGGAACAACAGATGTCCTGCGCAGCCAGCGGACGCCCGACCCGCTCCGGCTCCTGCGGGCCCTGCTGCGCAGGCCGCGGGATCTGCCCCGCTGGGCGCGTCTGAGTATGCAAGGGGTTGTCGCGTACCGACGCCTGCAGCAGGTCGCGCGCCTGCTGGGGCCGGATCTCGCGTTCGATGCGCGCGCAACAGGACGCGCGGTCCATTGAGGACGACATGACGAGGGGAAGACAGATGCTTCCGGTTCGGAGGGTCCTGCTCGGGCAGGACCGCGCTTCACGAATCCCGTGGCGGACGCGCAGGAGCGCGTCCCTCCGACAGTCCCATTGGCCGGATCGTCCTCAATAGGACAGAAGGGATCCGTGCGCCATGAGCGTTCCGCTCAGCCAGATCATTCGCATCACGCGCTACATCCTGGGCCGGAAGCTCCGGGGCCGGAAGCAGTACCCCCTGGTGCTCATGCTGGAGCCGCTCTTCCAGTGCAACCTGCGCTGCGCCGGATGCGGGAAGATCGCGCATCCGCCCGAAATCCTGCAGCGCCGCATGGGGGTGGACGACGCCCTGGCCGCGGTCGATGCCTGCGGCGCGCCCGTGGTCACCGTGACCGGCGGCGAGCCGCTCCTCCACCAAGACGTGCGCGCGCTCGTCACCGGCATCCTCGCGCGCGGACGGTTCGTGTATCTCTGCACCAACGGCCTGCTGCTCCAGGACCGGCTCGCGGACTTCCCCCCCGCTACACGTTTCACCCTCTCCGTCCACCTGGACGGCCTGCGCGAGCGGCACGACGCCTCGGTCGGCCGGGCAGGGGCGTTCGACACCGCTGTCGCAGCCATCCGCGCGGCGCGGGCACGCGGGTTCCGGGTGACGGTCAACTGCACGCTCTTCGCGGGCGAAGATCCCGAGCGCGCAGCCGCGCTCTTCGACTTGGCCATGGGCCTGGGCGTGGAGGGGATCACCCTCTCCCCGGGCTACAGCTATGCGGGGGCGGCGCAGCAGGACGTCTTCCTCTCGCGCGAGCAGAGCCACCGGCTCTTCCGCGCGCTCTTCCGCCTCGGCCGGTCGCGCCGGCCGGCCTGGCGCTTCAACCAGTCGCCGCTCTTTCTCGCATTCCTGGCCGGCCTGCAGGACTACGACTGTGCGCCCTGGAGCACACCGACCTACAACCTCTTCGGCTGGCAGCGGCCCTGCTATCTGTTGGACGAAGGGGGGTATGCCGACACGTTCGACGACTGGCTGCAGCACACCGACTGGACAGCCTACGGCCCGTCCCGCCATCCAGCCTGTGCCAACTGCATGGCCCACTGCGGCTTCGAAGGCGCGGCCGTGGAGGATGCGGTCCGCCATCCGCTCAAGGCGCTGGGGGCGAGCTGGCGCGGCCTCCCGGCCGACGGGCCGCCGCCTGCGCAGGCGTCCTCGCCGTCCGATCCGGTCAAGCCGAACCCGCCGCCACGATCTGCTCCTTGAACCACGCTGCCTCGGCCGCGATGTCGCGGGCGGCGATGATGGCCGTGCACACGGCCACGCGCCGGCCGCCGGCCGCGAGCACCTGGCCGAGCGTCTCGCGGTTGACGCCGCCGATGCAGAAATGGGGGAGCGCTACGTGCTGGGCAGCGTGGCGCACGTAGCCCAGGCCGGCGGGCACGCGGTGCTCTTTGGTGGCGGTCGCGAAGACCGGGCCCACACCGATGTAGTCGGCCCCCTCGGCGAGGGCGGCTTCGGCGAACGCCGGCCCGCGCGTCGACCGGCCGATGAGGCTGCCGTGGCCGAGCAGGCGGCGCGCCAGGTGCACGGCGAGGTCGCCCTGGCCGAGATGGACGCCGTCGGCGTGGGTCAGGTGCGCGATGTGCACGCGGTCGTTCACGACAAAGAGCGCCCCGCCCTCGCGGCAGATGGCGCAGAGCTCCTCTGCGCATTCGTAGAAAGCGGCGTCCTCGAGCTCCTTCTCGCGCATCTGGACGATGTCCGCCCCGCCCGCCACGGCCTCGCGGCACGCGGTGCGCGCATCCGTGGAAGCCAGGGCCTCGGTCACCAGCACGTACAGGCGGGCCAGCCGAAGGCGTTCCGTTCGCGTCTGATCGGAGAAGAGCAGGCTCTCGAGCGCATAGGTGTCGTACCGCAGCCGCTCGAAGACCTCGGCCCCGGGGCCGGAGACCATCTTGCCGTACTCCGCCAGCACGCGCAACGCCTGCTCGAGACGCTTGATCGAAGCCCGCGCCGTATCCGCGGCAGATGCGCGCGCGGCTTCGGCTTCCGTGCTGAGCGCTGTACCCACGTCGCCGGGCGTATCCCGGAACTGCTCGAGGCCTGCGGAGAGGTCCTGCTCGAAAACTGCCGCGCCGTTGCGCAGGCCGTGGCGCAACCGCTTGAGGCGTTCGGCACTCGCTGCGTCATCCAGTACGAACCGCGCATAGTCCTCGACCACGCGCGCGCCTTCCGTGGCGCGGTTCAGGTTGGCATCCAGGATCCGCAGCACCTGCCGGTCCACAGCCAGGCCTCCTCCGAAGCGAGCGGTTCGCTCACGCGCCTCTCGTCTTGTAGATCTCGGGGTTGAGCGTGGGATCGTTGTACATCTTGTACTGGCGGTAGCGCTTCATGCGCTTGCGGCCCGCACCCAGGTCGGTCAGGAGTTCGCCCATGGCTTGGACGAGGTCGTCCCGCTGCTCGGCGAGGACCTGGCGCTTGCGGCCGCACGCGGCCCGGTGCTCGGCATCCGCGTCCGCGCGTTCTTCCTGCAGGCCCATGTGGTGCAGCTTGAGCGCGAGAATGCTGAGGCGGTCGATGATGGCGCCCGGCGTCTCGCTGTTCCACCGCGCATCCTCGGCCGGCGCCACGCCCGCTGCCTCCAGGTCGGCGAGCAGCCGTGCGTCGATCTGCTCCACCAGGTCGTTGCGCTCCTGGTTGAGCCGGTCGATGCGGCGCTTGACTTCAGCGACCTCGCCGTCCGAGGCCGTGGGCGAACGGGCCCGGTCCTCCTGCTTCCAGAGGCGGTGGTTGCGCGCATGCTGTTCGCGGATCAGGACTTCGAGCCTTTCACCTGGAGCGCCGGCATCGGCCGGGTCCTTCCGGGTCCAGGCATCCTGTTGGTCGGCGATGCCGCGGGCCCATGCGGCGGGCGCAGCCATCCATGCGTGGTGCAAACGCGGCTCCATGCGCCGTCTCCCCTCTCCCGCCCCAACAGTCTGCGTCTCTCCTGCCGGCCGCTTGGCCGCAGGCACGCCGGTCGACCTCCCAGTGTACCGGGGGAAGCCGGGCAGTGCAAGCGCTGCGCCGGCTCCGAGGAGGCCGCTCTTCTCCCTTGACTTGCTCCAGGCCCGTCCTTATGATCAGAAAACAAGCAGCACATACCGAAGTGCATGGTCGACCGGAAGATTCGGGGTCCTGTTCATGGAGTTGACGCCGGAAGAGCGGGCGCTCAAGGAACGATTCGACAGGCACTTGGAGACCGAGGAATTCCAATACTACCCGGACGCGCACGTGGTGAAGCAGGTCCTCAAGCAACTGGCCAAGCGCCAGGAGGAGCTGGGAGAGCCCTACTGCCCGTGCCGTATGGTGACCGGGAAGCCGGAGGCAGATCGGAACATCATCTGTCCCTGTGTATATCACCGCAAGGAGATCGACCAACACGGGCACTGCCTGTGCCGGCTGTTCGCCGCCAGGAATTTCCGGTCGGACGCCTGAGGCGCACCGGGCGGAGGGGACGCGCGGGTGGGGTGCATTGATTCGGTGCCGGAGCGCACGCACCGCGACAACGAGGGGGACGATTGATGACCATGCAAGAGGGACGGACGGAGCGAACCGCACGGCGACTGCTCTGGGGAGCGTGCGTAGGGCTCCTCGCCGGATGGGCAGGCGCCGGCGAACCCCTGCCTTCGATCGAGGACCTGGTGAAATCCGAAAAAACGGAGGAGGGCCGGGCCGAGACCGCTGAGGAGCAGAAACCGCGCTTCCCCAAGAAGCTGAGCGTGGAGGAGGCGAACCTCCAGGCCAGCGAACTGCTGCCCGAGAACCCGTATCTGTATCTCGAGGCGGCCAACGGCGGCCGGACGGGAAGGGCATGGGACGAGTCGGCCCTCAGCCAGCTGCTCGACCACAAGCGGGTGCAGCAGTTCCTCAAGAACAACTCGTTCACGCTTTCCAATCTCTTCACCGATCTCCCGGAGCGCTACTCCGACAGCGAGAGCCTCAACCTGTACGAAGCGGCCGCCCACTTCGTGCGCGGCTTCCTCCGGGTAGACGCCCGGGTGATGCTAGCGGCCTACGCGGGCGGCGAGAAGGGCCTGCAGATCGTCTTTCTGGCCGACATCGGGCGCGACCGAAAGGCCCCCTTCGAGAAGCTCGAGACGATGGCGGAGGAATTCCTGGAGGCCCATCCGGCTTTCGTGCTCGAAGAGAGCCCCCGCGGCGACGACTACATCGACGTGATGCACGGCGATGCCGGTCAGAGCCACCTCGCCTTCGGAATCGTCCGCAACTACGTGGTGATCTCCACCAGCGCTCCCATCGCCCGGAACCTGATCCGGCTGGGCAAAGGCAACGGGGAGGGCAAGACGCTCGGCCAGGCTGCGGTCTACCGGGAACTGGCGCAGCGCACAGAGAGCGACGCCCACGTGCGCGGATTCGCCGACCTGCGCGCACTGCTGCGCGAGGTCCAGGCCAACCAGCTGCCCGGCGCTACCGAGATGCTCAACCTCGCCTGCGACGTCGCCGGACGAGGCGTACTCTTCTACGACCTGCGCGTGGACCGGCAGCAGATCATCGAACACATCGTGAGCCCGGCACAGGTGAACACCGAAGCGAACGAACTGCCCGGCATTCCGGCCCGCCTGCTGCGCGTCTGCGCGCCGCCAGCCGCCGAAACCACGTGGACGACAAACAAGGTGGTTCCCTACCAGCCGGACCTGTACATGGCAGCGCGTGTGCAGCCCGCTGCCATAGTCGATCTCCTGGCTTCCTCCCGGGCGCTCGGCGGGTCGGCTTATGCCAAACAGATCGCCATCTCCATCCCGCCCGCGCTCAAGTCGGAGACCGGTCCCATCCAGCGACTCAAGTCCAATTTCGGGGTCCTCGACGGAGAGGTGGCCCTGGCGTTGCTCCCGGCCATGGAAGACCGGCAGCCATGGCTTTGCGTGCTGGCCCTCAAGGATGCGGACGCCGCCGAAGGCCTTCTGCAGACCGAGAAGCCCGCGACGGTCATGGGCGGGGGGCTCAGGGTCTTTTCCAGCGACAGCAGCCGCTGGGAGAAGAGCCCCTGCTGGACCGTGCTGCGACAGGGGAAGTTTCAAAGTCTCCAGGCCTCACAGCTCGTGATCACCTCCAGCGGCGAACTCCTGCAGACCATCGTGGACCAGGCGACCGCTGTGGCGGCCAGCCTGGCCGAGAACAGGGAGTTTCAGGCCCAGATCAAAGCGGTGGGAGAAGGCCAAAGCCTGATCTGGTACTACAATCTTCCGGCCAAGGTGTCACGCGAATACGTGGATCTGCCGAACCATGTCCGGACGTACTTCCCCAATCTGCAGAACGTGAGCAATCGACCGCCCCTCTCGGTCATCAGCAAACACATCTTCGGCATCGCGGGGGGCGTCGTCCCCAAGCCCGGCGACATCGCCTGCCACTCGACCGTGGTCAGCCCATGCGCCGTGGGGCCGAGCCTGGCCGGTCTGCTGCTGATCAACCTGCCCCGCTGGATCCGCGAGCGCGCCCGCATCTATCATCGGAATTCCAGGGAGAACCTCGGCCGCATCTGGCTGATCCTGCAGAACTACGCCACCCAGCGCGGACACTATCCCGAATCCATGGAAGAACTGCAGGGCCTCTTTCCGCGCGGCGACGAGCAGCGGCGCACCTTCATCTCGCTCGCCGCCGTGGAGCAAATCGGACTCACCGAGGCTGCGCGCAATTCCTACAGCTATGTTTTGGGCGTGCGGCCGACCGACGAGCCCAATCGGCCGATCCTGTACGAATCCGGCCCGTGGCACTACGAATACCGCGGCATCATGCGCCCGAAGGGCGGACATCCGACCGAGACGGGTCCGTACACGCAGTGGCGGCTCGTGCTTCAACTGGACGGCACGATTCGCGCCTACACCGAAGACGAGTTTCAGAGACGGATCTTGCCGCGCATCAAAGCCCGGGACTGAGGCCGGGCACCCGCCCGGCGCAGCGGCGCGAACCCGAGACGATCCGGCGCCCGCGGCAAGACGCTGAAACGAACAGGACAAAGGAGCTCCCGTGCCGACCCGCATGGCACTCGAAAAACTGCGCCGCGATCTCCTCACCATGGGAGAGATGTGCGAACACGCTGTAGCCAGCGCCCTCATGGCGCTGATCGACCGCGACCCCGATCTGGCGTGTTACGTCATCGACTACGACAGCGAGATCGACGAGATGGAACTCAGCGTGGACCGTGACTGCCTCGACCTCATGCAGGGCTGCATGCTCTCGGGCACGGACCTACGCTTCGTCGCGGCCGCGGCCAAGATCAACAACGATCTCGAACGGGTCGGAGACCTCGCCAGCGGCATCTGCAATCACGTCCTCTTCCTGGTCCGCGAGCGCTCGGTGCTGACGCACATCATCGATTTCCAGGACCTGCTCGAACAGACCGGCCTCATGATGCGCGAGAGCATCCAAGCCCTCCTCGAGATGGATACCCAGCTGGCCTGGAAGATCATCGATGAACAGCAGATCGTGGACGACGAAGCGCACGTGATCTTCCGCGAAACCCTGGACATCATGAAACGAGATCCGCGTACGATCGAGCGATGCTGCCACATTCTCGCCATTCAGCAGCTGCTGCATCGCGTGGCCGACCAGGCCGCCAATGTGGCCGAAGAGGTCATCTTCATGGAAGAAGGCGTGGTCGTCCGGCACCACATCCACGAGTTCCACCCGGTCACGCCCAAACCGTTCGGTGACGTGGCGCCGCAGGAGCAAGAGCGGATGGAGGGCGAGATCATCAGGTCCAAGAAGACGCGCGAACAGATCCGCCAGGAACACGCCGAAGCCAAGCGCCAGGCCCGCACCCTCACACCGGAGAAAGTCACGGCCGCGGCTGCCACGGCCGCCCCCAAAGCCGACAAGGCACGCAAGGAACGCTCCGGCCGGCACCTCGGGAAGCAATCCGGAGAGTAAGGGCTGCGGCAGAATCGGCGCTCCGCCGGGGGCACTCTTCTGCATGCGGGTGGCCATGCCTGACGAGATCCGCCCCCTCCATCCCCTGGCCCGTTCGTTCCGCC
The DNA here is from genome assembly GCA_964496245.1 of uncultured Planctomycetaceae bacterium. Classification (GTDB taxonomy): domain Bacteria; phylum Planctomycetota; class SZUA-567; order SZUA-567; family SZUA-567; genus CAZBZG01. The sequence continues at coordinate 19,394 of CAZBZG010000009.1, forward strand.
GCGCGCTCGCAGCTGCGTGCAGGCGCAACCGTCGCAAGGGCGGCAAGCTTGGCGACGAGCTGCAGGCTGCCGACGACGCGGAGACCTTGCGGGAGTGCGGGGAACTCCTCAAGGCCCACCTGGATGCGGTGCCCCGCGGCGAGGAGGTGGTGGAACTCCCCGATCTCTACCGCCCCGGCCGTACGCGGCGCATCCAGATCGATCCGGCCCTGCGACCCATGGACAATGCCCGACGCTACTTCAAGAAGTACCGCAAACTCGTGCGCGGGCGGGAACGCATCGCCGAGCAACTCGAGCGCTGCACGCAGCGCGGGAGCCAACTCGACGCGTTGCTCGAACGCTTCCGCGCGTGGGCCGAGACCGCCGCGCCCGAGGACCTTCCGCCCCAGGACCTGACCGAGCAGGCCGCGGACGTGCGGGTGCACGTCCAGGGCCTCTCCCCGCCCGTGCGCAAAGGTCCCCAACGATCGGCCATGCCGGAGGTGCGGCGCTTCACCTCGCGCGACGGCATGCGCATCCTCGTGGGCAAGGGTGCGACCGACAACGACCGGCTCAGTTTCGACATCGCATGCGGGAACGACTGGTGGTTCCACGCCGCCCACACCAGTGGCAGCCACGTCGTCGTCAAGGGCACCGACGTCTCGGGGCTCACACCCCGCCAGAAGGGCAGAGGAAAGAAAGAGGCCCATTTCCTGCCGCAGGAGACCCTGCTCGACGCCGCTACCTTGGCCGTCCACTTCTCCAAGGCGCGCGGCGCCTCCAAGGCCGAAGTCCATTACACGCAAGCCAAGCACCTGCGCAAGTCCAGACGCGCCCCGCCCGGCGAAGTCACGCTCCAGCAGCATCAGACCGTGCTGGTCAGGATGGAGTCCAAGCGGCTGCAGCGCTTGGTGGAGCGGGACGAGGCGGCGGATCATCAGGCGTAGCTGTTCCAGACGCCGCGCATCCCCTCAACGCCGACCGGAAAGTCGCGTCGAAGCCACGCGCGCCGCCAGAGATCGCAACCAAAAGCTGGCTGGGACGTTTTGCCGAAGGTCCACCGATAGGGTCGAACAAACCAGCAACAGTCCTGCCCAGCCCGACATCCGCCCCAACCTCAATTACAACGTTATAACCTTCCTCTTTTGCGGATTTCTCGCTGGACAGACGTCCGTTGCTGCATACAGTCGGCGCTGATCGGACCTGCTGGGCCCAGGTTGAAGGGGAAGAGAACGGTGATTCATCGTTCGATTGTCTGTCCCGGATCCCGTGCAAACGCAGCGCCAAGGCACGCCCGCAACCGTCGCACGGGCAGAACGCGCTGCGATACGCGGACGCGCGATTCCACCGGGTTTACTTTGATCGAGCTCTTGGTCGTCATGACCGTGCTCAGCATTCTCTTCGGCATTCTTTTGCCCGCCCTGCTCCAGGTTCATGAAGCCGCACAGCGGGCTCACTGTCTCAACAATCTCAGGCAGATCGGACACGGCCATCTGGAGTACGTGCAGGCGAACAAGGACTGGGTGATTTCGGCCTATGCGCGCAACCGCGTAGGCAGCTGGCTGAACTACTTCTACGCCGACCTCTTCGACTGCCAGGAGGACATCCTCTTCTGCCCGCGGATACCGCCGGAAGCACGGTTCAATCCACCAGGCGGCAAGGATCGGTACGACGTCTCGGTCGGCACCTCTTACCTGATGAATGCGTGCAACGCCGGAGCGGGCAGCACGGGCTGGCAGGGAAGCACGCTCCCCCACAAGAACAGCACCTACGGCTGGACCACGGGATTCACCGGTCACGCGCGGTATGCGCGCCCCCTGCGCTATACGCGCGTACGACAGCGCACCAACCGCATCCTGGTGAGCGAGAGCACGCGCCAGTTCGTCGGGCTCAGCGTCCTCTCCAAGGCCAACGCCGGCCGTTACGTCGACCGCTACAAGCAGACCGACCACGGCCCGCCCATGATGGGGAGCGGCTACGCCGCGGTCCGCAACATCGGCGAGCACCACAACGGCCGGTTCAACGTGCTCATGGGCGGCCTCAACGCCAAGACCCTTCTGTCGAGCGAGGACGAGCAGTGGGCGGCGTACGTGGCCCGCTGAAGCACGACCCGCAGGCGTCCCGTGCCGGCGCACGCACGCGGCAACGCCTGCACCGCCCCGTATGGATTGTGGGCCCGCATGGGTCAAGACCCAAGCGCCCAAACTGCACAACGGAAGCTGCATGGCGACCTGCCCGGATCGAAATCGGGATCGGGTTCGATGAAGACGCGGCGATTGCGGGCCTCGGTGGGTCAAGACCCAAATCCCCCGAAGTCGCCGGCGGAAACGCACGCGAGCCCGGATGCATCCGGGCCCGCGACGTGTGATGCGTCGATGCAAGGATCGCCCCGGCCGCTTCACGCCTCGTCGAGTGCAGCCACGCCGGGCAGGGTCTTGCCTTCCAGGAACTCGAGCGAGGCACCGCCACCGGTGGAGATGTGCGACATCTTGTCGGCCACGCCCGACTTCTTGACCGCGCTCACCGAGTCGCCCCCGCCGATGATGGAGACGCAGTCGGTAGCAGCCAACGCCTCGGCGATCGCAAAGGTGCCACCCGAGAAACCGGGCTTCTCGAACACGCCCATGGGACCGTTCCAGACCACGGTCTTGGCGTTGGCGATCTCCGCCTTGTACGCGTCGCTGGTCTTCGGGCCGATGTCCAGGCCCATCATCCCGTCGGGAATGGTCTCAACCGTGTCCTCCGGGTCCTCGGCCTTGAAGTCGGCGGCCACGAGATGATCGACCGGAAGCAGGATGCGGACCTGCTTGGCCTCGGCCTTCTGGAAGACCTTCTTGGCCACGTCCAGCTTCTCCTGCTCGACCAAGGAGGTGCCCACGGGCTCACCCTTGGCCTTCATCAGGGTGTAGGCCATGGCGCCGCCGATCATCAGCGTGTCCACCTTGTCCAGCAGGTTTTCGATCACCATGACCTTGTCCGAAACCTTGGCGCCGCCCAGGATGGCCACGAAGGGACGCGCCGGGTCGGCCAGGGCATCGCCGAAGTACTGGACCTCCTTCTCCATGAGGAATCCGGCCACGCACGCGTCGATGTGCTTGCAGACGCCGGCGGTGCTGACATGCGCCCGGTGGGCCGAGCCGAACGCGTCGTTCACGTAGACATCGCCGAAAGAGGCCAGTTCCTCGCAAAAGGCGTCGATCTCCTTCTGGGCAGCAGCATCCTGCTTGTCGTACTTGTCGAGGAGCTCTTCCTCGGGATGGAAACGCACGTTTTCGAGCAGCACGACCTCCCCGGCCTTCATGCCGCTCACCAGCTTCTTGACCGCCGGTCCCACGCAGTCGGGCGCGAGCGGCACGGGCTGGCCCAGGATCTCGGCGAGCTTGAGGGCGGCCGGCTTGAGGGAGAACTCCGGCTTCGTCTCGCCCTTGGGTCGGCCGAGATGGCTCATGAGGATCAGCTTGCCGCCGGCGTCCAGCACGTGCTGAATGCTCGGCAACGCCGCGCGGATCCGGGTGTCGTCGGCCACCTTGCCTTCTTCGATGGGCACGTTGAAATCCACGCGCATGAGAACGCGCTTGTCCGCCACGTCGATATCCCGTATAGTCTTCTTGGCCATGAGATGCTCCTGGAGTGGATGCACAAAGAGACGGTCAGGACGCGAAGTTCCTGCGCCCTACTGCTGAGACGACTTCGGACAGCCATCGCTCAACCATATCCAGCAATCCGGTGCGGTCCGCATCGCAAGCGAACCGCCCTTCCCACAAAAGGAAGCACAGTGTGCGCCAACGACATTCGGAAGTCAAGGGAAAACGGTCCCAAAGAGCACGGATTCCCGATGTCTCTGTCGGAACGCGAGTTCGGTCGCGCATGACATGAATGGCCCGACGTCCACCCCCTACCGCACCCGTCTGGCACCCGCCCCCACGGGCGCCCTGCATCTGGGCAACGCCCGCACGTTCCTCATCACCTGGCTCCGCTGCCGGAGCCGGGACGGACGACTCGTCCTGCGCATGGAAGACCTCGATCATCCCAAGGTCAAGCCCGGAGCTGCGCAGCAGGCGTACGAAGATCTGCGATGGCTGGGCCTGGACTGGGACGAGGGACCGCAGGCCGGCAGCCGAGCGGACGCGCCTCCCGCACAGGGGCCCGATCCCTATGTGCAGTCCGAGCGAGGCCCCCTCTACCAGGAGGCCTTCAGGCGCCTCCAGGCCTTCGGCCGGGTCTATCCCTGCTCCTGTACCCGCCGGGACATCCAGGCCGCGCAGTCGGCGCCGCATGCAAACGACGAGATGCGGTACCCGGGCACCTGCCGGCCGGCAGCGCGGAGCGGGCGCCTCCCTGCCCCTGACGCGACTGTGCGGGCCTGGCGCATGCGCGTGGATGACGAACGCGAAACCACCTTTGATGACCGCTTCCACGGCCCGCAGCGCAGCCGCGTGGCGGACTGGAGCGGCGACTTCGTGATCGCCAAGGCAACCCCCGACGAAACCGGCCGTCCGCTGCCCATGGCCAGCTACCAGCTGGCCGTGGTGGTGGACGACCACGCCATGGGCATCACCGAGGTGGTCCGCGGAGACGACCTGCTCGCAAGCACCCACCGGCAGCTCGTGCTCTACGAAGCGCTGGGATGGACGCCCCCGGCGTTTCTCCACGTTCCCCTGGTGGTCGGCCCCGACGGCCGCCGCCTGGCCAAGCGACACGGAGACACGCGGATCGCCTCCCTGCGGGCCGCGGGCGTCCCCCCCGAACGCGTGGTCGGATGGCTGGCGCACACCTGCGGATGGGCGGCCTGGGGGGAGGCATGCTGGCCGACCGATGTGTTGCAACGTTTCAACCTTGACAGTCTGCCGCAGGAGGCCATAGTGGTGGATGCCAGGGTGCGGGCATACCTGGGGGTGGCGTGAACGCACCGGGGGTCCGCGCCGATCGCAGGAACATTGACATGGATCTCCACGAGCAAAAGGCCGTGCTGCGCAAGCAGATGGCTGAGACGATCCGCGCGCTTTCCCCAGCCGAGCGGGCAAGCCAGGACCGCGCGCTGGTGGACAACGTCTTCGAATCCCTCGGCCGCTACTTCCACATCGACTCCGTGCTTCTCGCCTACATGCCGCTGCGCGACGAAGTCGATATCGGTCACGTGCTGGCCGAGGCCGTAGAACTCGACCTCTGCCTGGCGCTCCCCCGCCTGGGACCGGAGGGGCTCCTGCTACTCCACCGCGTCACGGATTTCGAGAGGGATCTTGAAAAGAGCGGCTACGGGGTGCTCGAGCCCAAAGGTACGCTACCCCTGGTGCCGTTTCCGCGGGTGAACCTGGCTCTGATTCCGGGCCGCGCCTTCAGCCCGGCCGGCGACCGGCTCGGGCGCGGCGCCGCGCACTACGACCGTGCCCTCCAGACCCTGGGCGGACTGACCGTGGGCATCGCCTACGACTGCCAGGTGGTCGACCACGTGCCCACGAACGAGCATGACCGGCCCGTGGACGTCGTGCTCACACCCACCCGCGTGATCGAGACGCATCAGCGAAAACGCGTGTGACCTTCTCGACGGGTGCGCAGGCGCGGCTCATTCCGGCTCTTCAGGTTCCATCCTCTGACGGGCCTCGCCCCAACCCAGCGCCCATCGCTCCGCGTAACGCGTACCATAGCGCCGGTCGAAGACCGACCACCAGCTGCGGGCCGCACGGCATGCCAGCCAGCGCGGTCCGGCCGATCCCCATTCCCGCAGCGAGAACATGAGGCTGTAGAGCACCGGCACCACGAAGAGGGTCAGCAAGGTGGCGAGCAAGAGGCCGAAGATCACGGCCGCGGCCATGCCGCCCCAGAACTGCGAGGACTCGCTGAACCACTCCATGCGCAGCTTGTGGAAATTGAAGCTCACGCCCGTGACCATGGGCAGCAGCGCCAGGATGGTGCTCGCCGCGGTGAGCACCACGGGACGCAGACGCGTGGCTCCGGCGGCCACAATGGCATCCGGAAGCGACAGGCCGCGGTCGACGAGCTGATCGGTGTAGTCCACGAGCACGATGCCGTTGTTGACCACCACGCCGGCGAGACTGATCACGCCCACGCCCGTCATGATGATGTTGAAGGGCATGCGGAAGACCGCGAGCCCGAGGAAGACCCCGCCGAGGGAGAGCACCACTGCGCTCATGATCACGAGCGGACGGGTGAGGGAGTTGAACTGGCTGACGAGCACCAGAAGGATGATCATGAGCGCCGCCATGGCGGCCCAGGAGAGAAAGGACTCCGCGTCCTGCTGGAATTCCATCTCTCCGGTGAACCGGACGTTCACGCCGGGGGGCAGTTCGACGCTCTCCATGAGCCCCTCGGCCTTGCGCCGCGCTGTGGGACCGGTGGTCTGGGTCTGGTCCACGTCGGCCTTGACCGTGACCACGCGGCGGTGGTCGATCCGGGTGATGCGGCCGAGCCCGCCGGTGTAGGCGATGTCCGCCACCGTGGTCAGCGGGACCAGGCCGTGGGCAGCGGTAGGCAGGAAGATCCGCTCGAGCGCGCTGAGGTCCTTGCGCTCCACGTTGAGGAACCGGACCACGATGTCGTAGTCCTCATCCCGCTCGCGGTAGGTCGAGACTTCGATGCCGTTGATGGCGGCCTTGATCGCATAGCCGATGGCATTGGCCGTGAGGCCGAGCGAGCCGGCAAGCCGGCGGTCCACCCGGATTTCGAGGGTGGGCGACCCCGTCTCGAAGTCCGAACGCACGTTGCGCACATGCGGGATCTCCTTGACCAGCCCCTCGACCTTGTCGGCGAGCCGGCCGAGCGTGTCGAAATCGTCTCCTGCGATCTCGATGTTGATGGGGGCCCCGGTCGGCGGCCCGGCCCGTTCCTGCTCCACGGTGACCTCCGCACCGGGCACGTCTTTGACGCGCGCTTCGATCCGCTTGATGATCTCCGTCGAGGGCAGGTGCTTCTCGGGGTGCTCGGGATCGCGGCGGTCGGCCAGGTCCACGAACTGCACGCTCACCTGGTTGTCGCTGCCGCCCATGCGGAAGGCCGCGGTGCCCGACTCGATCGTAGCCCGCTCGTAGATGTGCTCCACGTTCGGCAGATCCGTGCAGGTCGTGTAGTCCTCGTTTGAGATGTACTTGTGCGCCTGCCGGGGCTGGAGGCAGTCTTCGTAGGAGAGCTGCGCGATGCGGCCCGTGCGTTCGGCCTCCGATCCGGCGCGCGGATCGAAGATCCGGCACGCCACCTCACGAATCCGCTGATCCACGTACGTCAGGTCCGCTCCTTCGGGCGGCTTGACCGCAACCCAGGCCATGCCCGGCTCCGGCGTGGGGAAGAACTTGGTGGGCGTGCGCAAGCCCACCGCGACCAGCCAGAGGCAGACGGCCGCCGCAAGCACGACCGCGCCCAGAGCCACCACCGCCACCCGGCACGAGAGCGCGCGGCGCACGAGCCAGCGGTACGCCGAGAGAATCCGGCCGCCGCCCGCGAGCATGGGATGCTCCCCGCCGCTCATCACCTCGTCGGCGGTCGCGTGGTTGCCGTTGCCGTCGGCTTTCAGAAAGACCGAGGCCAGGGCCGGATTGATCACGAGCGCCACGAAGAGGCAGCTGCCGAGCGTGATGATCACGGTCTTGGGCAGAAAAGCCATGAACCCACCCATGACGCCATCCCAGAAGAGCAGCGGCACGAACGCGCCGATCGTGGTCAGCGACGAGCCGATGATGGGCCAGGCCACCTCGCTCGTGGCGCGCATGGCCGCCTCGGTGCGCTCCACGCCCTGCTGCATGAACCGGTAGATGTTCTCGATGATGACGATTGCGTTGTCGACGAGCATGCCCAGGGCGAGCGTGAGGCTGAAGAGTACCACCATGTTGAGCGTGATCCCGAGCGCGCTCAGGATGCTGAAGCTGAGCAGCAGCGAGAACGGAATGCTCACGCTCACGAGCAGGGCGTTGCGAAAGCCCATGGCCAGCATCACGACCACGATCACCAGCACGAAGCCGGTCACGATATTGTTCTCCAAGTCCTCCACCATGAGCCGGATGTCTTCGGCCCGGTCGGCGACGCGCGTAACCACGGTGCCCGCGGGCCAGGTGTGCCGCATGCGCTCGAGCACAGCGTCGACGCGCTCGACGATGGTGACGATGTTCTCGCCCGTGCGCTTCTTGATGTAGAGGCTGACCGCGGGATCGCCGTTGGTGCGCGCATGGCTCGTGCGGTCCTTCAGGCCGTCGATCACAGTGGCCACGTCGCTCAGGTAGACGGGTTCGCCTCCCCGTTGGCCCACGACAATGGCCTCGACGTCTTTCACGGTCTCGAATTCCGCGGGCACGCGAAGCTGATACCGCCCGTCCTGCGTGCGAATGGCACCGCCCGAGACGTTCGCGTTCTCCCCGCGCACCGTGGCCTGGAGCGAGGCGAACGGGATGCCGTAGAGCGCCATGCGTTCGGGATCGACCTCGATCTGGATCTCGCGGGTCACCCCGCCCACCACGTCCACCTCGAGTACGCCCGGGATGGCTTCGATCTCGGTCTCCAGGTCCTCGGCGGTCTCGGTCAGCTGGCGCAGCCCGCTCGGACTGGCGAGCGAGAGTACGAGGATCGGGAGTTCGGAGAGGTTGACTTCGAAGACCGACGGTTCGTTCTCGAGGTCCAGCGGCAACTCGCGCTTGGCCAGGTCCACCTTGTCCTTGACCTTGATGAGCGCGTCATCGATATCCGTGTCAGTGGTGAACTCGACGTCGATCGAGCTCATGCCCTCGGAGGAGATGCTCTTGATCTTCTCGACGCCCTCGAGCCCCTTCAGCTTCTTCTCGATCTCGATCGTGATCGACTGCTCGATGTCTTCCGGGGAGACGCCTCGATACGCCGTCTGCACGAAGACGTGCGGCCAGTTGACGTCGGGCGCGGCCTCGAGGGGCAGGCCCCGGTAGGCCGTGATGCCGCTGGCCACGATGGCGACGATGAGAACGAAGACCGTGACGCGTTTCCGGACGGCGTAATCGGAGAGGATCATCGCAGGAACTCCGAGAGATCCCCGGCCGTGCGCGTCACCGTGACCGGGCTGCCGTCGCTCACGGACCGCTGCCCCATGACGACCAGGCGGTCGCCGGCCTTGAGGCCGCTGACGATCTCGACCTCCCGGCCCTGCATGATGCCGAGTTCCACGGGACGGCGACGGGCCACGAGGGATGCGGAAGCGTCCTCCGACAAAGCGCCCGCCTCCGCTTCCCCGTCTTCGGCCGCTTCCACCACGTAGACGAAGCGCTCTTCGTCCTTGGCGAGCACGGCGAACAGCGGGACGATCAGCGAACCGGGGCGCTCGGCCCTGACGATGTCGGCCTTTACGAACATGCCCGGCTGCAGCAGTCCGTCCGCATTCGGCAGGCGCAGGCGCAGGCGGTAGACCAGGGCCTCGCGCAGGGGTTTGCGGCTGAGATAGATACACGTGGCTTCAACGGTGTAGCCCTTGCGGATCGCATCGATGGTCACTGCGACCTTGGCCCGCCGGCGGGTCAGACGCCGCAGCGCGGCCACATCCTTTTCGGGCACCCCGACCTCGACCTTGACCGGATCCAGCTGGAGCAGGTGCGCCACGGCCGCGCCCGGCCGGACGTACTCGCCCACCTCGGGCAGCACGTCGTCCACCAGTCCCGCGACCGGGCTCCGGATGGTGCACCGCGCCAGCGCCAGGCGCACGGCTGCGGCCTGGGCCTCCGCCCGCTGGAGCGCGGTGCGGTCCCGGTCGAGATCCGAGGGCGTCTTCACGTGTTCGCGTACCAGATTGTCGGTGCGGGAAAAGGTCTGGTGGGCGAGCACGAGCTCGGCCTCGGCCCGCTTGCGCGCAATCTCGTAATCGCTGGGATCGATATGCAGGATGGGCTTGTTCGCATCCACAAGCGTACCATCCTCGATTGGCGTGGCATTGGTGCGCACGACCTTGCCGGCCACCTCGGCCGCCACCTCGATCTCGGCCCAGGCCTGGATCATGCCGGGCAGACGCACGCGGTCCACCACGGTCCTGGACTTCAGGTGGCGAACGATCACGGGAGTGACCGGTTCTTCGCGCGCGGCAGCGGCTTCCTTGCGCTCCTCTTCCAGAACCGCCAGCTTGGCCCGCACGAGCAGCAGGAGACCGCCGATGAGGGCGAGCCCTACCAACGCGACCGCGACCAGCCCGAGCGCCTCCCAGGCCAGGGCCCTGGCTGCCGTGGGCCGGGGCACGCCGTCTGCAGAGGACGTTGACGCCCCGGAGCCAACCTGGGAATCGGTTGCATCGTTCAGATCAGAGCTGGTCATGTGACGAATGGCCCCAAAGACAGGAACGCTCGCTGCATCGCCCCTTCGCGCCCGCGGTCGGCCAGGCTTGGCGCATGAGGCCGACAAAGCGTGAAGGGGTCCCAACGCTACCGGGTCTTCTGGCGCAAGTCAAGTCAGGAATCGAAGCGCAAACGGCGGGCAAGGGCTGCCTCAGCCCAGCGCCTCCATGAGAGCCACGGACACGCACACGGCGGCGATCACGTCCAGGACGAGCCACAGCCCCAGCTTTATCCCGTTCCACCGGTCTTCGCAGTACTCACCGCGGAAGGGCGAGAAGACGTCCGGAAATTCGATGCACAGCCGCAACGATACGTTACGCCATGCCCGCAAATTAGCAACAGAAAGTTACACGAAAGCAGGAGCCATCGCGCCATCGGCAAGGGAATCTTGACCGCGGCCAACTTCATAACGTTATGCGAAGCAATGCCCTTGAAGGATCGCGAAGAAACGTAGCGCAGAATTCCCTTTTTAGCCCGCGGTTTGTAGTATATGATACGATGGTGCAGCGCCTGCCGCACGCAGGCTGCACGCGACCAATCGGGAGACGCGTTGGGGTTGATTGCTTGAATCCTTGAAACCTGGCGCTTGGAATCGCAGGGAGCAACCCATGGACATTCGACGACAGCAAGGTGTCACGCTGGTCGAGATGATCGTCTCGTTGGCCATTCTGGCCGTCGCACTCCTCGGCGCCCAGATTCTTGTTATCCAAAGCGTTCGCCTGGGAGACATGTCTCACGGCACGAACGTGGCCGTCTTCGACATGAACACCGTCATCAGCCACATACGTGAACAACCGTTCGAGGCTGTCATGGACCCCACCTATCTAGACTCGGAAGGCGGCGCACGCGTTCCGCATGGCGGGGTCGTGGACCGGACGCTCTACTGTTATGGCGATTCGGGCACGACTACGCATCTGACCAACCAAGAGATCATCGCCTACTATATGGGCGCCAGCGGCGCGACCCTCCCGCTTCCCACGGACAAGTGGGATCCGCTGGCAACGAGTCAGATCAGTGCGCCCTTTGAGACGCCTGATCCGTTGACGTTCGCGATCGAATGCACGTGGACGGGCGCGAACGGGGACTCCCGGATGGAGCGCATTACGGCGGTCCGAACACGTTAGGGTCCGCGAGGAAATATCTGAGCCGTTTTGGCGCGGCTATTTCGCCGCCAGGCAAGGAGCGAGGAGAAAGCGTATCGGGAATATCGCCTCCTCGACGCGCCTGGCATCCGAACCGCCGGCGCTCCGGCATGTGTTCACCTATTTGCAATGGGCTGTACTTAGCCAGAATGGAGACGCCATGAACAGGCCCCGGCCAAGCGAACCCGTACGTGACCAACAGGGCACGACCCTGCTGGAACTCCTGGTCTCCCTGGCGATCTTCAGCGTCGTCATGTTCGTGATCTACGCCTCTGCCGAACAGATGATGCGGATCTACAGTACCAGCTCGACCGCGCTCGGACTCGAGGATCGCGGCCGGTCCGCTCTCAACCGCATGGTCAAGGAGATCCGGACCGCTGGCATCACGGATCATCCCTCCCACCCGGGAAATCCGGACTATGCTTATCCGTATGTCTGGACCAACAACAATCCGGTGGGGCCCTATACAGGCTACGCTCTCAGCAGCGGGGAACTGCCGTTGGACACCATCGACAGCTATGATCCCAACGATGCGGCCGTCGGCCCCAACTCCGGCATCGTCTTCAAGACGCCAATTACCGACGGGACCACGCTGACCGATGGCGGGGGCAATCCGATCCCCCTGGTGCAGAGCGGCGGCGAGCTCCAGATCCGGTGGGGGGGGCGCGTGCGAACGGACGATCCCCTGAGTACGCACGGGATAGCGACCGACGGCGTCACCAACAACGAGATCGCTTACCTGCTCGTGCGCGACCCGGGAGGCGGCGACTTCAATGTTCTGCAGCGGCGCGAGAGCGCCACTGGCCGGACCGAGATCCTCTGCCGCCATGTGGAACGGATCGAGTTTGCCTACTACATGCGTGGCGGCATCGCCCAACAGAGTCAGATCAGCATGAAGCTCTACCTGCGCAACCGGGATGGTCACGGTCACTGGATCAGCGCGGATGTCTCGGCCGTCGTGGCCATGCGAAGCATCAACGCCGAATAGAACCGCGAGACGGGAGGAACGATCATGAATGCGCCCACTGCACCACGCACGCGGGATCCTGAACGCGGAACGGCCTTGATCATGGCCATGGTGATCATCGTCATGGTGATGGGACTCTCGGGCATCATCTTCACCTTGGCCCAGGTCAACAGCTCGCAGGCCACCATACACTACGACGAGACCGAACTGTTCATCGCCACGGAGAGCGCACTCGACCAAGCGGAGAAGCAGGTCAACCAGTCCATCGCCAACTGGGGCACGCCACCCGCCACCATCAACACGACGCTCGGCGACGTGTCGGCCCAGACCACCCTCTCGCACATCCAGGGACTCGACTACGTCGAGACCGATGCGGACGGGATCGTGACCTCGATCCAGGTCTGGAAGCTGAGTGCGACCGCATCCAAGGTCTTCAATGCCGCGGGCGACACGTACGAGAAGACCACCCATCGCCTTCTGATGGTGGCCATCACGCCTCTCTTCCAATTCGTGGCCTTCTACAACGACGACCTCGAGATCAACCCCGGCCCCAACATGACGCTTACGGGCCGCGTGCACACGAATTCCGACCTCTATGTCGGCTGCAACAACAGCCTGCAATTTGACAGCAATTACGTGCGTTCGGTCGGCAACATGTATCGCGCCCGCAAGGACAACTGGAGCCCGTCCAGCGGGAGC
>CAZBZG010000010.1:0-18624 GCA_964496245.1 uncultured Planctomycetaceae bacterium
GTGAACTACGCCAACGGCGACATGGTCGGCCACACCGGCCAGTTCGAGGCGGCCAAGAAGGCCATCGAGGTGGTGGACGAGTGCGTGGGCAAGATCGTGACCCGCCTGCTCGAACTGGACGCGCACGTGCTCGTCACCGCGGACCACGGGAATTCCGAACAGATGGTCGATCCGGAAACGGGCTCGGTCAAGACGAGCCATTCGCTCAGTCCGGTCGAATGCATCTACATCGCCAAGGAGGCCCCGGGCAAGCAGATGATCAAACGCGGGAAGCTCTCCGATCTGGCGCCTACGATCCTGGCGCTCCTCGGTCTCGAGAAGCCCGAGGCCATGACGGCAGACAACCTGCTCGTGAGCTGACGCCCAGCGGGGTCCTGCCGCGGGGCTCCGCGCTGTCCCAAAGCGGCAAGGAGGAGGCGCATGACCGAGACGGCGCTCGGAACGACCGCAATTTGCCAAGTCGCCCTGGTCGTCAAGGACGTCGAGAAGACGGCGGCGGCGTATGCTGAGGTGCTCGGACTGCCCATGCCCGAGATCCGGGTGACCGGTCCGGAGGACGAGACAGGCATCCGGTACACGGGTGCGCCTACGGAAGGACGGGCCCGCCTCGCGTTTTTCGACACGGGCTCGGTCCGGCTGGAACTGATCGAGCCGGTCAGTGGCCCGAGCGTCTGGCTCCGGCATCTCAAGAGCCACGGAGAAGGTGTGCACCACATTGCTTTCCGGGTGCCCGACATGGACCGCGCGCTGGCCCACGCTTCCGACAAGGGACTCCCGGCCATCCAGACGGGTGCGTTTCCGGGCGGTTGCTACGCGTACCTTGACAGCGAACCCAAGCTCAAGGTCATGCTGGAGCTGCTCGCGAGCGAGGGCGGATGAGCCGGCCGCCGGGTTGCTTGCTGCCGGGCGTTTTCATGCATCCGATCGGCCCATGACCTCGGCCAGCACCTGGCTGAGTCGTTCGCGCCGGTAGGGCTTCTTGATGAATCCGGACACCCCCTCGTCCTGGAGAGCCTCCAGGCTCGCGTCGGGCGTGAATCCCGAGGAGAGGAGCACCTTGGCCGCAGGGTCGACCGCCCGGATGGCGCGGAAGCACTCCCGCCCGCTCATCCGGGGCATGACCACGTCCAGGAGAACGGCGTCGACGCGGTCCTGATGTCGTTTGTAGAGATCGAGTCCCTCCTCCCCGTCGGCGGCTGCGATCACTTCGTAGCCGAGTCCCTGCAGCGTCTCCACGGCCATGTTTCGAATGGTCTCCTCGTCGTCGACCACGAGGATGCAGCCGGTCCCGCGCACGATTTCCTCCTGCCTCTCGGCGGCGGGCATGGTGTCCGCCTGCGAGAGCGGCAGGTAGAGATGGAAGGCCGTGCCCCGGCCGGGCTCGCTGTAGACCGTGAGGCAGCCAGTGTGATCCTTGACCGTGCCGTAGACGGTGGCGAGGCCCAGCCCGGTGCCTTCCCCCACGCCCTTGGTGGTGAAGAACGGCTCGAAGATGCGCTCCGCCACTTCGGGGGTCATGCCGATGCCCGTGTCGATCACGTGGATCGCGACGTATTCGCCAGGCACGACATCGAAGGGACTGCTGGCGCACGCTGGCTCGTCCAGGTACGCGTTCTCGGTTCGAAACGTCGCCGTCCCGCCTCGGGGCATGGCATCGCGCGCGTTCACGCCGAGGTTCAGGATGGCGTTCTGGAGCTGCCCGGAGTCGCCGTTCACCACGGTGCGCCGGGCCTGGAAATCGGTGTGCAGCGTGATGCGCCGGTCGATGCTGCGCCCCAGGATGGCCAGGGCGTTCCGGATGCAGGCATGGACGTCCACGGGCACGATCTCGAGCTGGCCCTTGCGCGAGAAGGCCAGGAGCTTGTCGGTCAGGTCGGCCGCGCGCTCGGCCGTGTCGATGATGTTCTCGGCGTGGGACCGGAGCTTCTTGTTGTCGGAGAGGCGCGTGGCCAAGAGGTCGGCGTAGCCGAGGACGCCGCCGAGCATGTTGTTGAAGTCGTGCGCGATCCCGCCGGCCAGCTGTCCGATCGAGTCCATCTTCTGGGCATGCCGCAGCTGCTCCTCGAGCCGGTATCGTTCGGTTACATCCCGGAAGACGAGGACGACCCCGGTGATCTTTCCGTCCGGGTCGCGGATGGGGGCCCCGCTGTCTGCGATCTGCCGTTCGGTCCCGTCCCGGGCGACGAGCAGCGTGTCGTTGGCCAGGCCGACGACATCGCCCTCGCGCAGGATGCGCTGGAGGGGATTCTCGGTCGGTCCCCGGGTCCGGGCGCTCAAGATCTTGAAGATCTCTTCCAGCGGCCGCCCGGCCGCTTCGACCCGCGGCCAGCCGGTCAGTTCCTGGGCCACGGGATTCATGCGCGTGACGCGCCCCGCGTCGTCGGTCGCGATGACCGCGTCTCCGATGGAGTCCAGGGTGATGCGGAGGTCCTCCTCCCGGTCGCGCAGCGCATGCTGAACCCGCCGCCGGCGGAGGATGTTCGCAATGAGCATCCCGACCAGGCCCAGCAAGACGGCGAATATTGCGATCGCCCCCCAGATCAGCGGCTTGTATGCTTCGTAAGCGGAGAAGGGCGCGAATTTGACCGTGCTTCCGTCGGGCAACCGGTCGCGGGAGATGCCGAACCGCTCGAGCTCCCGGTGGTCGAAGAGATACAGCGTGGGGCTGCGACCGAGCGGGATGGCGGAAGCGGACGCCCCGTTCAGGATGCGCAGAGCCAATTCGCCGACCATCCGGCCTTCAGCCCGGCCGCTGCAGAGTTTGCCGCCCACGATGCCGTGGCCCAGGTAGAACTCCCAAACGCTGTAGATGGGGACCCGGCAATGGCGGGCGAGGAGGTGGAGGTTCTGTTCGTGGGAGAAGACTCGGCCTTCGCGGTCGCGACTGAAGATGAAGAGAAAGACGATGGTGCCGGGCGGCAGCTCGGCGACCTCTTCCTCGAGGCCGTCGACGGTGAGGTCCTCCAGATACCGGAAGCTCACCCGCGAGCGGTACGGGGCGAACGCGGCCTCTGCCTTGGCCTTGAGGGCCTGGCCCGTACGTGTCAGGTCGGTGATGACCGCGACTTCCCGGGTGCCGGGGTGGAGCGCGAGCGCGGTGGCGAGCGTCTCCTCGATGGCCAGGGTTTCCTGCAGCCCCGTAAGCTGGCGTCCTTCGCGCATGCTGGGCTGGTATCCAGTCACGCTGCAGAAGACGAGCGGCACGCCCGGGAACAGTCGCTCTCCGCGGGTCAGCATGAAGTTGAGGGCATGGTCGTCTGCGGCCACGATGACCTCGATCGTCCGGTCGGCGTACTTGATGCCGAGGAGACGCTCCAGAGCGTCGAAGTAGGGCCCTGAAGAGATGTGGCGGGTGTCCATGAATTCGAACAGAAGCTCCACGTCCTCGGTGTGTCCGGAGAACGCCTCCCGGATGCCTGCCGAGATGTTGTCCGACCAGGTGAAGCCATGGTGGTAGGAGTGGAGGATCAGCACGCTCCGGCGCGCGGGGATCGGCGAAGCGTCTTGGGCCAAGGCGCTCTTTAGACACGCGAGCAGAAAGAGTGGGATCAGCCACCGGGTGCGGGAAGATGCGCGCATCGCAACGCCTTGAATGTTTGAATGCCCGGGCCCGTTTTCCCTTGTGGCCCAACGGAATCCTACCTTCTGGTTGACATTTGTCAAGATGCGGCGGGGCGAAATCCCGGTGGCGGTCGCAGCATGGCGGATGGAGAGCCTGTGTGCAGCCGTGCCGCTGCCGCCGCGGTTTCAGGGTTTACAACCTGTACCGGATCTCGTAGAGTGAGGCCTCCGCGAGCAAGGTGAAACCCCATGGCCAAGTCCAAGAAACTGACGCCCGCCATGCAGCAGTGGCAGGAGGCCAAGGAGGCCCATCCGGACAAGCTGATCTTCTTCCGCATGGGGGACTTCTACGAGCTCTTCTACGACGACGCCAAGGCTGCGGCCCGTAGGCTCGGGCTCACCCTGACGAGCCGCGACAAGGGCGAGACCCCCATGGCGGGCGTGCCCCACCACCAGTGCGACCGCTATGTCAAGGAGCTCGTCGATCAGGGGCAGAAGGTAGCCCTGGTCGATCAACTCGAGGATCCGGCCCAGGCCAAGGGCGTGGTCAAGCGTGGCATCACGCGGGTGGTCACGCCGGGCACCGTGCTCGAGGACAATTGCCTTCAAGCGCAGACCAATAACTTCCTGGCGGCTGTCAGCGGCAACGGCGCGCATGCGGGGCTCGCCTGGGTGGATCTCTCCACGGGCGAGTTTCTGGCCGCCGAGTTGAGGCACGAAGACCTGGCCGATGAACTGGAGCGCCTCGCCCCGGCTGAGACCCTACTGCCCGGGAGCGACAGGCGCGCGGACGGCCCCCTGACGCGTGCGCTTCGTCACCGTGGCGTGGGGGTCGTTACGGAGCGCGAAGATTTCCCGTTTGATCCGGATCGCGCCGCGCGCCGGCTGAAGGAGCAGTTCAAGGTCCAGAACCTGGACGGGTTCGGACTCGGTGAGGCGTCCGCTGCAGTGGGCGCGGCCGGCGCGGTGCTCGACTACCTCGAAGAGACCCAGCAGACGCCTCTGGCGCACATCCGGGGGATCCGCCGGCTCGAACGCAGCGATCATCTGGTCCTGGACGCCACCACGCAACGGAATCTCGAGCTCGTACGGCCGCTGCGGGAGGGCGCCAAGCCGGGGGCTCTGCTGGACGTGATCAACCGCACCCGCACGGCGCCGGGCGGCCGCATGCTCAAGGCCTGGCTGCTGCGGCCGCTCGGCCGCCTCGCACCGATCCGGGCGCGCCAGCAGGCGGTGGCCGAGCTCCAGGCCGATGCGCTCCTGCGCGCGGAACTCCGCGAACTCCTCTCGGGCATGGCCGACCTCGAACGCATCATGGCCCGGGTCACAACGGCGCGGGCCAACGCCCGGGACCTCGTGGCGCTCGCAACGAGCGCGCGCCTGCTGCCGGGGCTCGTCGAGCTCGCGGGGAACCTGTCTGCGCCCCTCCTCGTCGAGCACGCGGCGCACATGGACTGCCTGACCGATCTGGAGGAGACCATCTCCAAAACCCTGCAGGACGAGCCGCCGCCGCACCTGCGCGAGGGGCGCATGATCCGCGACGGTGTCCACGAAGAGCTCGACGAACTCCGCGCCGTGGCCCATGGCGGCAAGGACTGGATCGCGCGTTTCCAGACCGCGGAGCAGGAGCGCACGGGCATCCCTTCGCTCAAGGTCAGTTTCAACAAGGTCTTCGGTTACTACATCGAGATCACCAAGACCCACAAGGACAAGGCGCCCGCCGATTACGAACGCAAGCAGACCCTGGTCAACGCCGAGCGGTACATCACCCCCCAGCTCAAGGAATACGAGAGCCGGGTGCTGGGTGCCGAAGAGCGGATCGTCGCGCTCGAGTACCAGCTCTTCGTGGACCTGCGGGAAGCGGTGGCTGGCGAGGTCGAACGCGTGCAGGCGGTGGCCCGCAGCCTGGCCGCGCTCGACTGCCTCGCGTCCCTGGCCGAGGTGGCGGCCGAACGGCACTACGTCATGCCCGCGGTCGACGAGGGCCTGGCAACGCGCATCGAGGACGGGCGGCATCCCGTGCTGGAGGCGCTGCTGCCGCCGGGCGAATATGTGGCGAACGACACGATCCTCGACCCGGCCGAGAGCCGGCTCCTCATCATCACCGGACCCAATATGGCCGGAAAGAGCACCTACATCCGGCAGACCGCGCTCATCACCGTGCTCGCGCACATGGGAAGCGCCGTGCCCGCGCGCACCGCGAGCGTCGGCCTGACCGACCGCATCTTCACGCGCGTGGGCGCGGCCGACGATTTGGCCCGCGGCCAGTCCACGTTCATGGTGGAGATGACCGAGACGGCGAACATCCTCAACAACGCCACCGAGCGGTCGCTCGTGATCCTCGACGAGGTGGGCCGGGGCACGAGCACCTTCGACGGGGTCTCGCTCGCGTGGGCCATCACCGAGTATCTCCACAACGAGGTCGAAGCGCGCACGCTCTTCGCCACCCACTACCACGAAGTGGCCGAACTCGGCGGCATCCTGGAGCGGGCGGCCAACTGCAACGTGGCGGTCCGCGACTGGGAGGGCGAGGTGGTCTTCCTCCACAAGATCGAGCCCGGCAGTTGCGACCGGTCCTATGGCATTCAGGTCGGACGGCTGGCCGGCATTCCGCAGGGCGTGATCGACCGGGCGCGGGAGATCCTGCGGGGGCTCGAGGCGCAGGCGGCCGAGCGCGACTGGAACCTGCTGCACGAGGGCGAAGCCCTGCGTTCGGCCGCGCGGGCGGTGCAGGGCGATCTCTTTGCCCCGCAGGGCCCCGACCACAGTGAGCTGGTCAAGGAGCTCGCCGCCACGGACACCGACCGGCTCTCGCCGGTGGAAGCCCACGCTCTGCTCGGGCGGCTGGCGGACCAGGCGCGGGGCTGAGCGAGCGACCCGCCCGTTTTGCTCTTCTTGTCCCGCCCGAGTTTCGGGTGGCGCGGCTCTTCCGCATCCGGTAGACTGGCTCTCTTCGTCGGTCAGGAAGACGCCGACGCTGACGCGTACGGAGCCTTTGTGGCCAAGATTCGGATCAAGCTGAAGCGGGACCCCACGGTCCAGCGGTTTCTCGACCGGCACGGGACCCTGTGCGCGGCCACCACCCTTACGACCGGCCAGTACCTCCGGTACCAGCTCGGGGCCGCCGGGCTGCTCGCGCTTTTTCTCTACGACTGGAAGATCTTCATGTCCGGGCTGCTCTTCGCATGTGCGGCCTTCTACGTGCTCGTGATCGGCTACAAGTTCCTGACCATCCTGATCGGCATCGTCTTCCGGCCCGAGATCCGCATCCACGCCCGCGACCTCGCAGGCCTGGCGGACGAGGAGATGCCGGTCTACACGGTGCTGGTCCCCATGTACAAAGAGAAGGCGGTGGCCGAGAAGGTGATGCGGGCCGTCTCCAGCCTGGACTACCCCCAGGACAAGCTCGACGTCAAGGTCCTGCTCGAAGAGGACGACCGCGCGACCATCGCGGCCTGCCGCGCGCTGGAGCTGCCCGCCTGCGTCGAGATCGTGGTCGTGCCGCACGCCCGGCCGAAGACCAAGCCCAAGGCGTGCAACCACGGGCTCGACCGCGCGCGCGGCGAGTACCTGGTCATCTACGACGCCGAAGACCGGCCCGAACGCGACCAGCTCAAGAAGGCGGTGCTAGCCTTCCGCCAGGTCCCCAAGACCGTGGCGTGTCTGCAGGCCAAGCTCAATTACTACAATCCGCATCAGAATCTGCTCACCCAGTGGTTCACCATCGAATACACGGCATGGTTCGACCTGTACCTGCCGGGGCTGCATGCGCTGGACGTCCCCATTCCCCTGGGCGGCACGAGCAATCACTTCCGCGTGGCCGTGCTTCGGGATCTGGCCGGCTGGGATCCGTTCAACCTGACCGAGGACTGCGATCTGGGGGTTCGCTTGCACCGCCGCCGGTGGCGGACCCTGGTGCTCGATTCCACCACCTGGGAGGAGGCGAATTCCCAGCTCGGCAACTGGATCCGCCAGCGATCCCGCTGGGTCAAGGGTTACATCCAGACCCACTTCGTGCACACCCGCAGTAACCTCGCCACCTGCGCCGACCTGGGCCCCAAGGATTTTGCGAGCTTCCTGCTGACCGTGGGCGGGCTGGCGTTGAGTCTGCTCCTCAATCCGTTCTTCTGGATTATGGGGCTGGCGTATGCAGTTCTGTGGAGCGTGAGCGCGGTCGGTCTGGTTGCGCCGCCGTGGGAGCTCGGGTGGCAGATGCGCTACTACGACCGGATCGCCGACTTGCCGGGTGCGCCTTTCACCGTGTGGAGCCAGCTCTCCTGGATCTTCTGGGGGGCGGCCGTGGTGCTGGCGCTGGCGAATGTCATCTTCGTGCTGGTGAATGTGCTCGCCTGCCTGCGGCGCGGGCTCTGGCGTCTCCTGCCCCAGGCGGTGCTCAGCCCGCTCTACTGGATGCTGATCTCGGTGGGGGCCTGGAAGGGCCTTCTGCAACTCTTCAGCCGGCCCTTCTACTGGGAGAAGACCCAGCACGGTCTGGCTGCCCAGGACCAGAACGCCCAGCCCGCCCTGGGGGGCGAGTGAGCGGACTCTCGCGCAGCGGCGGCCGGCGCCTCGCCCGCAATCGCAAGGTGCGGATCGAACCAGGCAAATGGCACACCGTGATCGTCCAACGCACCGGGCCGTGGTTCTCCATGGTGGTGGACGGCGATCCCGTCTTTCTCGTCAAAGATCCGCATCCCATCGAAAACCCCCGCGCGCGCCGGGGGCTTCTACGTCTACCGGAGCGTGGTCGAGATCGAAGAATGCGTGATCAGCCGGCCCGTGGCTGAGGCCTACGCCGAGCGCGTACGCCGCGAGGTAGCCGATCCGGAAGCATTCCCGGCCGAGAAGCCGAACGCGCCCGACGAGCCGGTACCCGAAGAGGGGGTATTCTGAGGGGCGCTTACGCGCTCCTGTTCACCGGCTCGCGGACCGCGCGCTGTTTCGGCCGTTTGTATCGAATGCGCACGCGCAGCCAGAGTAGGGCGCCGGATACGAGCAGAAAGACCACGCACGGAGCCAAAAGCGCTACCCAGCCGCCGAGGCCGGGCATGGCTGCGCGAACGAGGCAACGGGCGATGCGCTCGTGCTCGGCTGGGCCGGGATAGCGGGGGAGGAGGTTCGCGGTCGCCGGACCGGTGGCGGCTGTGCCGAGCAGGGCGCCCAGGTCGGCTGCGATCCAGCAGCGCTCCCGCGCAACAGCCAGGGCAGCGTCGTGGTAGGCGGCTGCCCGGCCCGGGTCGGACGGGTAGGGAGGGGGGGTGGCGAGCACCAGGCGCGAAAGAGGACCCAACCGCCGGTCGAACACGGCGAGTGCGGCATGAAGCGCCATGCGGTAGTCCTCCAGCGGCGTGCCCCGGCGCACATCCTCAGCCCCGGGAAAGACGAAGACCGTTTCGGCTTCGGCCGTGCGCTTTTGTATCGCCGCTTCCAGCAGCTGATACACGGGCAGGGCCTTGTCCGCCCCGATGAGGGCGGGCGGGAGGAATCGCTCGGGCCCCCAGAGCTTTTGGAGCGAGCGGGCGTAGTCCCCGCTTCCGTACCGGCTTCCCACCAGCAGGGCCGCGTCCCTGTCGCTTCGGCCCTGCAGGGTCGCCTTGATCGGGTACCAACGCCGGCGGGCCGAGGCGCTCACGCGCGGCACGAGAAAGAGGATGCGCCGGCCTGCGGCATCCTCAAAGTGGTCGAACATGAGCCGGATATCCGGGGGAGCGCGTTCAGGCCGGAGCGCACGGATCTCGGTCCGGCCTGTCGGGCTGTCCGCAAAGGCGGCTTCCACGGTGAGGATGCTGTCGTGCGCGACCTCCTGGCCGCCGATCAGGAAGGGGGCCTGCGCGCTCCGGTCGTTGTACGGCGGCACGAGCACGTCCCGAGTGCGTGCCTGGAAGGGGGCCGGGCCGGTCAGGTGGACCTGGGCTTTGCGGGTCTCGGCCGCATGCCGTCCGTTCTGGGCCGGCCGTTCGCGCACCGCGCTTATCCCGAGGCTCAGGCAGATGCGCTCATCCGCGAACACGAAGTTCGGCAGGCCGCCGAGCTCGATCGTGAGTTGCGGATCGGGCTTGTCGGTAGCCGCAAGCAACGCGTCCGACGCCCCGGCAAAGGCTGACAGCAGGTGCGCGAGCATGCAGCCGAGCACCGCTCCTTTCAGAAACCGCACGCCCGCACGAACGGGAAGAACGACCGGGAAAGCGGGAGCGGTCGGAGCACGCATGAGGCGGTCCTGCATCAAGGAGAACGGTCGGCGACGCGGCGCGATCCACCACTCGCCGCCAGCCAGGAGACCACGGACCGGACCGTTTGTCAAGGCCGGGGGAAGTCTTGACACTCATCCGGATCTGCCATAGGCTACGGTTTTGACCGCTCGCCGGAGAATCGCCTGTCGTGAGACTCGACGAGGAATTCACCAAGGGACTCGTGCGCGAGAACCCGGTCTTCGTCATGCTGCTCGGGCTGTGTCCCACCCTGGCGGTCACCACCGGTCTCAAGAACGCGATCGGCATGGGCTTGGCTTCCACCTTTGTGGTGGTGGCCTCCAATCTCTTGATCAGCCTGCTCAAGACTTGGATCCCCAAAGAGATTCGCATTCCCTGCTACATCGTGGTGATTGCGACCTTCGTCACCATGGTCAAACTCACCATGGCCGCCCACTTTCCCGTGCTCAAGGAAGCCCTCGGCATCTTCCTGCCGCTGATCGTGGTCAATTGCATGATCCTCGGCCGCGCCGAGGCGTTTGCCAGCAGGCACGGCCCGCTGGTGAGCGTGGTCGACGGGTTGGGCGTGGGGGTGGGCTTCACCGGTGCGCTGAGCCTCATCGCCATCGTGCGCGAACTCCTCGGCGCGGGCCAGTTGTGGGGGATTCCCCTGGCCCGGGGACTCGACCCGTACACCTTCACGATTTTCATCATCGCGCCCGGCGGATTCCTGACCATGGGTCTGCTTTTGGGCCTCTTCAACTGGCTCGCCGATCGCCGCCGGGAGCAGGCCCGCGCCGAGCGGTCCGCAGCCCTGATCGGCACCACACACGGTCCGGACGGACCGGCAGGTGAGGATCCCACGTGATCGAGTACCTCGAGCTCCTCTTCGCGCTCGTCTTCGTGCAGAACTTCGTGCTCGCCCAGTTCCTGGGCCTCTGCCCCTTCATCGGCGTGTCCAAGCGCCGGGACAGCGCCCTGGGCATGGGCTTGGCCGTGATCTTCGTCATGACCCTGGCCTGCGCGGTGACCATGCTGTTTTACAAGGGGGTTCTGCTGTACAAAGCTGACACCTACCACATGAAGGAGTATCTGGACATCGTCAGCTTCATCCTGGTCATCGCGTCGCTCGTGCAGTTCGTGGAGATCGTGATGCGCAAGATCGCGCCGGGCCTCTACCAGACCCTGGGCATTTATCTGCCGCTCATCACCACCAATTGCGCCATTCTCGGGGCCACCCAGATGCGGCTCACCGGCTACGGCGACCTGCCGCTGGGGGAAGCGGTGCTGAAGAACACGGCGCTGGGCCTTTTCGCCGGCATGGGTTTCACCCTGGCCATCTTTCTCATGGCCGGCATCCGCGAACGGCTCGAACAGGCGCCCGTGCCCAAGTGCCTGGCCGGTGCGCCCATCGCGTTCATCGCAGCCGCGTGCATGGCGCTGGCGTTTTTCGGCTTCGCGGGCATTGTCTAGGGGTCCAGAGGAGCGCGCATGCTTCCGGCTCTAGCATCCATGGCCGTCCTTGGATTGGCCCTCGGTCTCATTCTGGCTGTTGCCTCGCGCAAATTTCGCGTGGAGGTCGACCCGCGCGTGGAGCAGGTGCTCGAGGCTCTGCCCGGGATCAACTGTGGCGCCTGCGGGTACGCCGGATGCGAGAGCTATGCCGAGGCTGTGGTGCGTGAGGAGGAGCGCACCACCCTTTGCGCGCCCGGCGGCCGGGAGGTCGCGTCCACGGTCGCTGGGATCATGGGGGTGGAGGATGCGGGCGCGGCAGAACCGGAGTTCGCGATCTGCGCGTGCCAGAAAGAAGGCGTAGCCCGCAGCTACGACTATCAGGGGCCGGCCACCTGCCTGGACGCGTCTGCCCCGGGCCTGGCCGGCGGACCGCTCGCGTGCGCCTACGGATGCCTGGGTTTCGGCGACTGCGCGGCAGCCTGCCCGTTCGACGCGATCCACATGGGCGCCGACGGCCTACCGCACGTGGACGAAAAGGCCTGCACCGGGTGCAAACGGTGCGTGGCCGCCTGCCCGCGGGGGCTCATGCGGGTGGATCCGGAGAGCCGGGTCATCTTCGTACGGTGCACCAACCGCGACAAGGGCGCCGAGGCCAACAAGCTCTGTGAACACGCGTGCATCGCGTGTCGCAAGTGCGAGAAGGAGTGCCCGTTCGACGCGATCCACGTGATCGACAACCTGGCGGTGATCGACTATGACAAGTGCAAGCAATGCGGCAAGTGCGTCAAGGTCTGTCCCAAGGGCGTGATCGTCAATCTTCGGAAGGAACGCCGGGAGCGCGAGAAGCAGCGGGAGGCGTCAGCCGCGGAGACGCAGACAGGAAAAGGAGCCTGACATGGAACGAAGAGATCATGCGATCAAACATTTGCGTGCGTGGATCGCGGTTCTACTGCTGACTGGGGTCGCTCTTTCGTCCCGGGCGGCCGACAAGAAGGTCGAGACGTACGACGACGGCACGGTCAAGGTCGAGTGCTTCGTCAACGACGAGGGCCAGAAGGACGGCAACTACACCGAGTACTACGCCAACGGAAAGACCAAGCTCAAGGCCCGCTACCGCGACGGCCAGTTGCACGGTCGGCACATCACCTACTACGAATCCGGCCGCGAACATGTACGGGCGTACTACAAGGAGGGCAAGCTCGAGGGCAAGTACCAGGAGAAGAACGAGAAGGGCCGCACGATCCTCCAGGCCCGCTACGAGGATGGGAAGCTCCACGGGCCGTACAAGCTCAGCGAACCCAAGAAGGTAGTGCCCGAGCAGGCTGTGGCGGCCGAAGACCTCATGTTCGTGCGCGGCGCACTCGCCTATCCCAAGCCGCTCAGGTACATCCAGAAGCACATGGCCGAGATCGATCCGAACGCTCCGCGCCCGGGGCGAAGCGCGCGCCGCCCGCCGCCGCGGGGCGACAAGGGCCAGCGAGGGAAGGACGGAGACGAAGGCTTCTCCGCCGGACACGTACAGGCCCTGCAGCGTCTCAAGGCCTACCGTTTCCTGTGTGACGTCCCGTATGAGGACGTGGTCCTCGACAAGGAGCTGAACGAGTACGGCGCTGCAGGCGGGGAAATCTGCGATGCGGTCGGCAAGCTCACCCACCATCCCAAGAATCCCGGCTGGCCCGAGGAACGCTACAAATACGCCTATCACGCGACCACCCACTCGAACCTCCACACTCATTCCAGCCACTCCGGTGGCGCATTGCTCGTCTCCTCAGTGGACGGGTACATGAACGACTCGGACAGCAGGAACATCAGCCGCGTGGGTCACCGCCGGTGGTGTCTCAATCCAAACATGGCCAAGGTCGGCTTCGGCGCGCACGGGCATTACTCAGCCATGATGGCGCACGACAACACCCGCGATCCCAAGTGCGACTGGCTGCGCATCACCTACCCCGCTCGCGGCTACATGCCGGTGGCGTACTTCAGCAATCAGCACGCCTGGTGCGTCCTGCTTCACCCGAAAAAGCATACCAAGCCGAGCAAAACGGCGATCAAGGCGCGAGTCTACGCCATGGACAAGCGGTTCCACCGGCAGGAGGAGCCGCTCAACCTGAACTATTTCAACGTGGACACAGGCGGATACGGACACAACTGGGCCATCATCTTCCGGCCCGATGGCATTCAGGTCCGCCATGGGAACCGCTACTGGGTCGAGGTGGACGGGGTCAAGGCCTCGGACGGGGAGGATGTGGAGATCCGGTATGTGGTGGAGTTCGTGAATTTGCGCAAGTGATTCGATGGCCGCGCCATCCCGGCGGTCTGGCGAGGAGCGTGAACGTGGCAAAAGCGTTTCGCGGCGGCGTCCATCCCCACGACCACAAGGAGTACGCCAAGGACGCGCCCATCATGGACGCGCCCGTGCCGGACGAACTGGTGGTGCCCTTTGTCCAGCACATGGGCCGGCCGGCCGCGGCGGCAGTCAAACCCAAGGATGAAGTCAAGCGGGGCCAGCTCCTGGCCGCGTCGACCGGGTTCGTGTCCGCGTCGGTCCACAGCCCGGTCTCGGGCCGGGTCAAGAAGCTGGTGACCGCGCCGCACCCGCTGGGGTCGACCTGCGAAGCCGCGCTGATCGAGAACGACCATCAGGATGCGTGGGCCGAGGGCGTGGACGCGGAACGCGACGCGCGCGCGTGGGATGCCGACGCGATCCGGGACGCCATTGCCTCAGCGGGCATCGTCGGCATGGGCGGGGCCACCTTTCCCACCCACGTCAAGCTCTCTCCGCCCGACAACAAACCGATCGACACCATCATCCTGAACGGCATCGAGTGCGAACCGTTCCTCACGGCCGACTACCGCCTCATGCTCGAAAGCCCCCAGACCATCGTCGGGGGCCTCCGCCTCGTCATGCGGGCCGTGGGCGCCCGGCGCGGCATTGTGGCTGTGGAGGCGAACAAGCCCGACGCCCTTGCGATCCTACAGAAAGCTCTGGCCGAGGCCGGTGGCGATCTGGAGAGCCGGATGCTGCCGATGCAGTACCCCCAGGGCGCGGAGAAGCAGCTCATCTCTGCGTGTCTCCACCGCGAGGTGCCCTCGGGCGGACTTCCCATGGACGTGGGCGTGGTCGTGCAGAACGTGGGAACCGCCCACGCCATCTACGAGGCGTGCGCGCGCAGCCGCCCCCTGACCGAACGCGTCACCACGGTCTCGGGGCCCGGCGTGGAGCGACCGGCCAACTTCCGCGTGCGCCTGGGTACGCCCATCCGCGTGCTGCTCGAGGCCTGCGGCCTGCGGACCGAGGAGACCCGGAAGATCGTGCTGGGCGGGCCCATGATGGGCTTGGCCCACTACGACCTCGAGGTCCCCGTCAACAAGGGCACCAGCGGCATCCTCGCGCTCACACATGAGACGGATGCGGGCTTTCAGAACTGCATCCGGTGCGGTCGCTGCGTGGACGTCTGTCCCATGGGCCTTGTACCGAGCGAATACTCGATCCTGGCCGAGAGCGGCCGGTTGGTCGATACGGAAGCGATCGACATTCTGGACTGCATGGAATGCGGGGCCTGCACCTACGCGTGCCCGGCCCGGCGCCCCATCGTACATTGGATCAAGACCTGCAAGGCGCGCATCGCCCAGGCCCGGGCCGAGCGCGAGAACAAGAGCTGACGAAGGACCTCCATGGATCTCACCGTCTCCGCCCCGCCCCACCTCAAGACCCGGGAAGACACGGCCGCGATCATGTGGCGGGTCTGCCTGGCGCTGGTGCCCGCCTTTGCCGTAGGATTCTACGCATTCGGGTGGTACGCGCTCTTTGTGACCGCGCTTGCCGTGGGGGCCTGCCTGGCGACCGAAGCGGCGTGCCAGAGGCTGCGCAGCCGGCCGGTAACCCTGTACGACGGCAGCGCCGTGGTGAGCGGCTTGCTTCTCGCGGCTGTGCTCCCGCCCAACGTCCCCTGGTACCTGCCCGTGGCGGGCGGGGTCTTTGCCATGGCCGTGGCCAAGCACGCGTTCGGCGGGCTCGGGACCAACATCTGGAATCCAGCGCTCTTGGCGCGCGCGTTTCTCGGGGCCTGCTTCGCCTCCTGGATCTTCCAGGGCGAATGGGTGCGTCTGGCCGATCCGCCGGACGCTCTGCCCGACGTCAGCCAGAGCGTGGCGGGCACGGCCGCGTCCTTTGTGGAGAACGCCGACGTGGTGACCGGCGCCACCGTGCTCGCGGACGTGCAGGCCACAGCGCGTTCGCCCGACGCGATCTGGAACAGTCTCCTGGGCGTGGAAGGCGGCTGCATCGCCGAGGTCTCGGCCCTGGCGCTCCTGGTCGGGGGTTTGTACCTCCTCTACAAACGGATCATCACGTGGGAGATTCCGGTCGTCTACCTCGCGAGCGTGGGCCTGCTCTCCTGGGTGCTGCCCCAGCCGCTGCCCGGGGGCGCGGGCTATACATGGTGGTGCACGGGGCCGTGGCTCGTCCACCTCATGGGCGGAGGGCTCATGATCGGCGCCTTCTTCATGGCCACCGACATGGTCACCACGCCCCTCACGGTCAAGGCCCGCGTCTGGTTCGCGCTCGGCTGCGGCGTGCTGACCGTGGTCATCCGCCTGTACGCGGGGTACCCCGAGGGCGTCTGCTACTCCATTCTCATCATGAACACGTGTGTGCCCCTCCTCGATGCGTGGACCCGGCCCGTGAAGTTCGGGGCCTCCAAGCCGAAGCAGGCGGGAGGGTAGGTGAGGCGTGACCTCTGGATCCGACTCCGCTCAAGCCGCTCCGCCCAAGGCACGCAAGGTGTGCAAGTTCTCGTATGGACTGGGCGCATGTACCGTGCTGCTCGTGGCTGCGGTTCCCCTGCTGCGGGCCGGCCACGAACTCGGCTACGAACGCTTCGCCAGGGATGCGTGGAAGGTGCTCGCCTTCTGGCGAGAGAAGCACGAAAAGGTCATGGTACTCCCGGAGGGCATCCGGGCGGAGCTGATGGGCCTGCATGCGGTCGTCGGGAACGCCGGCAATCCCACGAATCAGAAGAAGCACGATACCTTGCTCGTGGCGCCCGATTCCGATCTGGGCTGGTGCCTGCGGCCGGACGTGCGGCTGCGGGCCCATGTCCTGAAGAGCATCCAGCCGGTCAACCTCGACCCGCCTGTGCTCTATCTGCCGACGAGCGCGACAGTTTCCGACCCTCTCGCCAGCTACCTGCGTTCGCAGAGCCGGGGCACGTACAGCATCGCCACGACCGCGCAGGGGCTGCGCCGCACCATGCCTGAAACGCGCGCCGACCGGAAGCTGCTCATCGTCGGCGACAGCGTGGCTTTCGGTCTGGGCGTGGACGACAGCGAGACCATTGCGAGCCACCTGCAGAAGCGCGTGGGCGCGCGGCTGGAGGTGTGGAACGCGGGCGTGGGCAGCTACGATGGCCTGCAGGCCTGCCGCATGGCGCGGCAGCTGGCCGCGGAGACGCGGTTCAGCGGGCTCGTGTATGTCGCCTGCCAGAACGATTTCATGAGCCGGCGGCACGACCAGTGGTCGGCCAAGGCGGAGAAGACTCTGGCGCAGCTGGAGAAGCTCGCCCCGCGGTTTCAGGACCGCGTGGTGGTGCTCTTTCATACGTATCTCGAGCGCGAGGCGCGGGATGTGCTGCTCGCCGACGGGTGGACGGGCGACACCTACGAGCAGACCGAGGTGCTGCGCCGGGATGTGGCGCGCCTGAGCCGCGAGAAGGGCTTCACCTATCTCGATTGGCCCGAACTGGTCGACGGCTACTGCAAGGGCAACGATTCCATCCTGGCCCCCTTTGCCCTGTACGCCGATCACTGCCATCTCTCGCCCCTGGGCTGCCGGTTGGCCGCCGAGGCCATTCGAACGGCTCTTGTCGAACGCGGCCTCGTGCCGGTTGCGCCGGAGGATGAGCCCCCATGCCCCTGATGGCGCCTCCGCCCGCAGCGCTCGCCGTGCTCCGCAGCCTGCGCGAAGCCGGCTTCGAAGCCTACTTCTGCGGCGGTTGCGTGCGCGACGCGCTCATGGGCCGGCCGCCCAAGGACTGGGACATCGCTACAAGCGCCCCCCCCGACGCGGTCGAAGCCCTCTTCGATCATACCATCCCCGTGGGCAAGACCTTTGGCGTGATTCTGGTGGTCGTGGACGACACGACCTTCGAGGTGGCGACCTTCCGCACGGATCTCGGCTACGACGACGGCCGCCGGCCGCGGGACGTCCGGTTCGCGTCCGCCCGCGAGGATGCAGCCCGCCGGGACTTCACCATCAACGCGCTCTTCTACGATCCGGATGCTGATCGGGTGATCGACTACGTAGGCGGGCAGGCGGACATTCGGGAGGGGCGCCTGCGCACGGTCGGCGATCCGGCCGAGCGGTTCGGCGAGGACCACCTGCGCCTGGTGCGCGCCGTGCGCTTTGCGGGCCGCACGGGATTCCGCCTGGAGGCCGGGACGCGCCAGGCGCTCGAACGGCTGGCCGACCGCGTGAGGACCGTAGCTTCGGAACGCATCGCCGAGGAACTCGTGCGCATGCTGACCGAGGGGTATGCGCGCGCGGCGTTCGAGTTGCTGGAGGAAACCGGCCTGCTCGCCCGGCTGCTCCCCGAAGTCGCGGCCATGCGCGGCGTGGAGCAGCCTCCGCGGTTTCATCCGGAAGGAGACGTGCTCACGCATACGTTCATCATGCTCGAACTCATGGACGGGTGCATGCGGGGCGCGTTCGAGGAAGGGCTGCGCGACCTGCCGGCATCCGTGCCGTCCAAGGACGACCGGAAGCGCGGCATGTGTCCGAGTCCCATGACACCGGAGGAACGGCTCGCGGCCGTGAAGGCCACGTGGGAAGGCGTAGAGGCTGTCGGACGGCCGGTCCTCGGTTTTGCCGTGCTCCTCCACGACGTGGGCAAGCCTCCGACGTTCACCCGCTCGGACCGGATTCGCTTCAACGAGCACGACAAGATGGGCGCGGACATGGCTGTGAAGATTCTCGAGCGTCTCAAGCGGCCGCGACAGCTGATCGAGGCGGTCGAAGGGCTCATCGGCCGGCACATCCACCTGGCCAACCTGCGCAAGATGCGGCAGGCCAAGCTCCGCCGGTGGCTGCAGGACCCGCTCTTTCCCCTGCACCTGGAGCTCCACCGGCTCGACTGCGAGAGCTCCCACCGCATGCTCGCCAATTACGCGTTCGGGTACGCAGCTTGGCAGGTCGAACGCGCCCGCCCGCCCGAACGCGCGCCGCTGCTCACGGGCAAGGACCTGTTGGCCATGGGGTTTGCGCCGGGCCCGCAGATGGGCGAAATCCTGCGCGTTGTGGCGGACGCGCGCCTCGAAGGCGCACTCAGCACGCCCGAAGAGGCGCAGGCGTTCGTGCGGGCGCGGTATCGACGAGGGCGAGGTGCGCCGCTTCGGGCCCTTTGCCTCGGGTGTGATCTGCAAC
>CAZBZG010000010.1:18634-30984 GCA_964496245.1 uncultured Planctomycetaceae bacterium
GGTATCGACCGTGACCTACGGCTCCCAGAACCCCATGGCGTGGAGTGCGGCGAAGATGGTGTGGCAGGCGCGGGACTTGTTCAGCGTGTAGAAGTGGATGCCCGGTGCCCCCCGGCGGAGCAGGTCCACGCACTGGGCTGCGCAAAAGGCGAGGCCCGTGGATTGGATGTGGGCGTTGTCCTCTTCGCACGCGGCGATGTGGCGCATCAGTTTCTTCGGCAGGTTGCACCCCGAGAGCTCGTGGAAGCGTTCGATCTGCCCGGCGCGGGTGACCGGCATGATGCCCGGGATGATGGGGATGGTGATGCCCATGCGCCGTGCCCGGCGGACGAACTCGAAATAGGCCTCATTGTTGAAGAAGAGTTGGGTGATTACGAAGTCGGCGCCTGCTTCCACCTTCTGTTTGAGATGCTTGAGGTCTGTATGCAGGTTCGGCGCCTCGGGGTGCTTCTCCGGAAAACCGGCTACACCGACCGAAAACGCGCCGATTTCCTCGGCCATACGCACCACTTCGATGGCGTATTGCGGGCCGTCGGGCACGGCCTCCCAGTCGGCGTCCGCACCCGGAGGATCGCCGCGCAAGGCGAGGATGTCGGTGATGCCGTGGGCCGCGTAGTCCTGGAGGATCTCGCGGGTTTCGTGGTGGGAGTGCCCCACGCAGGTCACGTGGGCCATGACGTGGAGCCCGTGCTCGCGCTTCATGTTGCGCACGATCTCGCGCGTGCGGCTGCGGGTCGATCCGCCCGCGCCGTAGGTCACGCTTACGAACGTGGGATTGAGCGGCGCCAGCGCCTCGAGGGCTTGGCGCAGGGACGCCTCGCCCTTCTCGGTCTTGGGCGGGAAGAACTCGAAGGAGAACGTGGGCTCGCGGCGGTAGAGCTTTTCCTTGATGCGTGAAGTGATCACGTGGGTTGGGCCTCCTTTGTCTGGTGCGTGAGCGTGTGGTGCACGTGCGCGACAGCAACGACGCGCAACACATCATCGTATGGCACGCGGCGGATGCGCGCAAGTCGAAAGCGGGCGGGACGGTCGCCCGGCCGTGGCGCACCGCGTCAATGGATCTGCGGTTGCTGCACGTGCTGGGCGGCTTCCCGCGGCGGGATGAGCAATTCGAACCCCAGGGGCAGGTTGTCCGGATCGATCCAGGGGTTGGCGTGCTGGATGAGGTAGTGGAGGTTGCCGTCGCCGTATTCCCGCTGGGCGATACGCCAGAGCGTGTCACCGTCCTGGATCGCGTAGTAGCGCTTGCGCGAGGTCTCGGGCGGCTTTGGAGGCGCGGGTGTCCGGGGCTGGGGGGCTTCGGGCGCGGGCTGAACGCCCTCCTGGCGGGAGCCGGGCCCTTCCTGCGGCGTTGGCGGGAAGAAATCTGTCCTGTCTGGCGGAGCGGCGTCCGCGCCTTCCTGGGTGCCCACGACCACGCTCACGTGGTGCTGCTGAGCGTCCAGGATCTCCTGGGGGTCCTGGGCCGGCTTGGAACGAGTGACGGCGAGCATGCGGTTGGGCACCTCATGGATGCGGCTGACCAGCCCGAAGAAGAGGAGCAGGCCCACGGTCATGGTCAAGAACGCGCCGAGGCGCGGTTGGCTCGCGGCAGATGGCTGGGGCATGGGTGACATTCCTCCTGGGAGACGCGGATGCACCACCTGTCGTATCGACCCACGGGCGCGGGCGGCTTCAACCTTTTCCGGAGAAGGAGCGGCGGGCTGCGGCGCTTGTCTGGTGAGGTCTGCGTGCACGCACGGTTTTGCTTGCGGAAACGGCGGTCATCGTGTACGAACAGGGCCGCAATCTTGCGCGTTCGTTGCTGGATCGATGCGAGCCAGAGATGCCTGAAGACACGACGCCGAGCCCGTTCTGGTCGCGCCGGGATCGCAGGATCCTCTTCGCCTTGGGGGGCTTCCTGGTGCTCGGCCTGATCGGGTATGCGCCCAAGGCGGTGGAGGAGGCGGTCTCGAGCGACTTCGGCCGCTACTACACCTCCGGCTGCCGGGCCGAGGAGGCCGGGGAGATCTACGATACGCGGGGTACGCTCCGCTGCGGGTACCTGCCGGTCATGGCCCAGCTCATGGCCCTGCTCACCGGCCCTTCGGAATGGGCGGCTGCGACCTTCTACGAGAAGACCCACGTCAGCCAGCGATGGCTCGCGCCTGGCGGCGCGCCCCGGCCCGAAGTGGCGACCGTGGAAGGGCTCTACATCGGCGCGTCTGCCTGGTACGTGCTGCTCTGCCTGTCGTACCTCGGCACGCTGGTGCTCGCGGTGCACCTGGGCCGGCCAGCCAGCAGCCGGGAGGTCCTGTGGATGACCGTGGCCGCGCTCGTGATCAGCGGGCGCTTCCTCGTCATGAATCTGCGCCTCGGGCAGATCAACATGATCGTCATGTTCTGGGCCGTGCTGGGCTGCTGGCTGGTGGCGCGGAAGCGCGCGGTCTGGGGCGGGATCAGCCTGGCGTTCGCCACCGCGCTCAAGATCATCCCGGGCGGCCTCTTCTTCTGGATCGCGTGGCGCCGGAACTGGCCCGCGGTCCTTGCCATGGCAGCGACCGGCCTGCTCTTCCTCTGGGTCGCGCCCATGCTGACCTGGGGCGTGCGGGGAGGCGCGGGCAAGACCTGGGAATGGATCGAGGCGCGCCACGAACTCGTGACCGAACTCCCGGACAGCCAGTCGCCGGGCCAGAGCCTCTCCAGCATGGCCAACCGCCTGCTGCGCAGGGTCAATGCGGTCACGCCGCGCCGGGGAACGCCGCTCTTCGTCAACG
This sequence comes from uncultured Planctomycetaceae bacterium, assembly GCA_964496245.1. Taxonomy (GTDB): domain Bacteria; phylum Planctomycetota; class SZUA-567; order SZUA-567; family SZUA-567; genus CAZBZG01. The sequence goes on from CAZBZG010000010.1 coordinate 21,391, forward strand.
TCATGGACAGTCCCCCGGCGGCCAAGGTGGCGGCCATCCTCCTCGTCCTCGCCACCCTCGCGTGTGTCCTGACCGGCGTGCGGGGCGATCCGGATGCGCCGTCCGTGCGCATCGGCTTGGAGGTGGGCCTCATGTTCCTGGTGCTGCTCATGATCAGTCCCGAGTCGCGGCGGGCACATTTCATCACCATGATGATCGTGGCAGCGCCCCTGGCGCGGTACGGCATGGTGGCCGGCCGACCGAAGACGATGGCCCTCGTCCTGGCCGCGGCCTTTGCCCTCACGAGCCTCTCGAGCCGCGGTATCTGGGGGGATACCTATGTCTACTACGCCATGAACGCGTATGGCGTGGTGCTCGCCGGGTGCCTTGTGCTCTTCTTTGCTGCGCGCTATGCGCTCGCCACGCTCGAACCCGACGCCTCCTCTTTGCCGAACACGGGCGCGGGCGAGATCTCCGCAGGAGGCGCGGCATGAAGGACGTCATCCCCCGCATCACCGTAGTGATTCCCTTTCACAATGAGGAGGGCGCGTTGCCGTCGCTCCTGGCGGCGCTGGAGGACGTGCTGGCCGCGCAGTCGATCGCGAGCGAGGTCCTGCTCGTGGACGACTGCTCCACGGACAGAAGCGAAAACGTGGCTGACGCGTTCTGCGCGGACCACCCGCGTTTCCGCCTGATCCGGCTCCCCCGGCGCGGCGGGCAGACCGGGGCCTTTGCCGCTGCGTTCGCCGAAGCCCGGGGCGCGTACATCATCCGCATGGATGCTGACGGCCAGGACGATCCGCGCGACCTGCCGCGGTTTCTCGAACGGATCGAGGCAGGGGCCGAGCTCGTCATGGGGCTGCGCCACCGGCGCAAGCACAAGAAGTTCCTGCGCGTGGCCTCGGCGGTCTACGATCTGATCATTCTGATCCTCTTTGACACGCCGCTGCATAGCAACTCGGGGAGCTTCATCGCATTCAAGACCGCACTCGTGCAGCACATCCCCTGGCGGCCGAACGACCACCGCTACCTGCCGCTCATCGCCCTGCGCCGCGGGGCGCAGAAGCCGTCCGAAGTGCTCGTGCGCCACGGCGAGCGGCAGTACGGCCGGAGCAAGTACCATCCGGTGCGCAAACTCTTTCTGGGGCTGCCCGAACTGCTGGGCGTGCTGTGGCGTCTGCATCGCGGGGTGTACGATCTGCCGGCCGCCCGTGAGGACGAAGGGAACGAACCTGATGCGGATCCTGTTCTGGGGCAAGGGCGCCAGAGCGCGGGCCACGCTCCGGGCGCTGGTCGATGAAGACTTCGACCTCTGCGGGGTGATCTCCGAGGCCGAGGAGCCCCCGGGGGAAACCAACGCGCTCGCCGCGCTCGCGGCTGAGGCGGGCGCAGCGCACGAAGTGAACGATCGCCCGCGCAAGCCCGAGACCCTCGAGCGTGTGCGCGCGTTCGACGCCGACCTCTTTGTGCTGGCCGGCTACACGCGCATCCTGCCGCCTGCGCTCATCGAGATGCCGCGCCGGGGCGTGGTCAACCTCCACGGCGGCCGCATCCCGGACTACCGCGGGTGCGCGCCCATTCCCTGGCAGATCCTGCGCGGCGAGACCACGCTGGGCCTGACCGTGCTCTACGCGGATGCGGGCATCGATACGGGCGACGTGCTGGCGGAAGAGACGTACGAACTCGCGCCGGAAGAGGGCGCGACCGAAGCGGTGGCCCGCACGCTCGAGCGGTTTCCGGTCATGCTCGTCAACGTGCTGCGCGGACTGGAGGCGGGCACGCTTCAGGGCCGGCCGCAGGACCTGTCGGCCGGGGCGTATTACACGCGCCGGCATCCCGAAGACGGGGCGATCGACTGCTGCCTGCAGACCGCGGAGGAGATCTTCCATCTGATCCGGGCGCTGCGCAGTCCCTATCCGGGTGCGTTCGCCTGGCGCGGGAACGAACAGATCGTACTCCAGCGCGCGCGACTGCTGGAGGAGACCGTGATCGGCGTACCGGGACATGTGCCGCTCAAGCGACCGGACGGCGTGGTGCTCTGCGCGCGGGACCGGGGACTGCTCGTGACCGAAGTGCGCGAGGGCGAAAGCCTCGTGCCCGCGCGCGATCGGCTGCGCACGGGAGACCGGCTCAGACCGACGCCCGCTTGAGGCAACCGTTGGCGAAAGGGAGCAACATGAGCGATCTGCGACATGCGATCATCACGGGCGGGCTCGGGTTCATCGGGTCGCACATCGCCCGGCGGCTGCTCGCCGACGGGCACGTGGACAAGGTCGTGCTCGTCGACCACTACGGCGGGTTCGTCTCCCCCACGCGCAAGGGCTTCACCGACTACCGCCGTCTGCGCGTGGCCGGCATCGAAGACCAAATCGTGATCGAGCGTGCGCAGATCGAACACGGCCAGATGACCCAGCGCCTGATCCGAAAGTACGAGCCGGTCTACATCTTTCATCTGGCCGCCCTGCCGCTGGCCCAGCCCGACAACATCCACACCGAGGAAGCGGTGGAGGGGAGCGTGCTCTCCACCTCGTTCCTGCTCGAGAGCTGCCACATGCTCGGCGAGGAGACGGGGTACCGGCCCGAGCGGTTCGTCTACACCTCCTCGAGCATGGTCTACGGCGACTTTGAATACGACCCCGCGGACGAGGCCCATCCCACGCGGCCCAAGGGCATCTACGGGACCATGAAACTGGCGGGCGAGCACGTGGCCCTGGGGCTGGGGCGGCTCTACGAGATCCCGAGCACCGTGATCCGGCCGTCTGCGGTCTACGGGCCTACGGACATGAACCGTAGGGTCACTCAGATCTTTGTGGAGAACGCGCTCGCCGGCGAGCCGCTCGTGATCCGCGGGCAGGATGAACGCCTCGACTTCACCTACGTGGAAGACACGGCCAGTGGGTTCGTGCGTGCGGCTACGCATCCGGCGGGCGCGGGCGAAGTCTTCAACATCACGAGCGGGCACGCGCACACGCTGGTCGAGTTCGCCGCGGAACTCAAGAAACACATCCCGGGATTGACCTACACGATCGAAGAGCGGGACGGTCGCCGGCCCAAGCGCGGGACCCTGGACATCACCAAGGCGCGGGACGTGCTCGGCTATGCGCCGGAGACCTCGCTGGCCGACGGCGTGGCCAAGTACGTGGCGTGCGTACGCGAACACGGATCCGCTGCGCCGCAGCCCCTCAAACAGACGAAGGAGCGCGCATGAGCGGACCCTCCGTACCCCTGTGCAAGCCCTCGATCCGGCCGCACGAGATCGAGGCGGTCTCCGAGGTGCTGGCCTCCGGCTGGCTCGCGCACGGCGAGTACAACCACAAGTTCGAGGCGCTCTTTGCCGAGACCATTGGTGTGCCGCATGCGATCAGCATGAACTCCTGCACCTCCGCCCTGGAGGTGGCCCTCGAGGTCGCGGGGATCCGGGGCGAGGTGATCTGCCCGAGTTTCACGTGGGTGGCCACGGCCAACGCCATTGCGAACGTGGGCGCGACCCCCGTCTTCTGCGAGGTCGACCCCGAGACGCGCAACGCCACGGCCGCCACCATCGAAGCCTGCCTCACCGAGCGCACCGAAGCGGTCATGCCCGTGCACTACGGCGGCCAGCCGTGCGACATGGAGGCGATCCGCGCGCTCTGCGCGCGCAAGGGGCTGTTTCTCCTCGAAGACAGCGCCGAGACCATTGGCGCGACCTGGAACGGCCGGCTCGCGGGTTCCTTCGGCGTGGGCGCCTTCAGCTTCTTCCCGACCAAGAACATCACCACGGGCGAGGGCGGCATGCTGACCTGCTCGGACGACGAATATGCAGCGCGCGTGCGCGCGCGCATCGCCCACGGCGTCACGAGCACCACGCTCGCGCGCGAGAAGGAGGCCCGTCCGTGGCTGCGCGCGGCCGAGGCGCCGGGGCACAACTTCCGCATGCCCAATCCCCTGGCTGCGCTCGGCTGGACGCAGCTCCAGCGCCTGGAAGAGATGAATAGCGCCCGCGTGGCGCGCGCAGCCGCGTACAACGAAGCGTTCGCCGATCTCGCGCCGCGGCTCAGCACTCCGCACGTGGCGGCTCAGGCCACGCACGTCTATCAGCTCTATACCGTGCGCATGGAAGAGGCGTTGCGGGACCAGGTGGTGAACGCCCTGCGCGCGGACAAGGTGGGCGCGAGCGTCCACTTCGACCCGCCCGTGCACCTGCAGCCCGCCTACAGCGGAACCGGGGGGGCGCTCCCCGCCACCGAACGCCTCTGCCGCGAGATCGTGACGCTGCCCATGTATCCGGACATGACCGACGCCGAACAGGCCCACGTGATCGAGAGCCTGCGCCGCGCCATGGGCTGAGGACTCCCAAGGACCGCCATGGAATCCCCGCCGCCTTCGGCTCCGACACCTGTCCCGGACTCCGGGGCGCCTTCGGCTCCGCCCAGGCGGGGTCTGGCGTCCGTGCTGGCGGTGCTCAGCGTGAGCGCGTTTCTCGGGCTCACCGCCTACCTCTTCTCGCGCATGGATCTGGCGGCGTTCTTCTCCATCTGGCGGCGGATTCCGACGTTCAGCCTGCTCCTGCCGCTCGGGATCTACCTGGGGCTGAATCTTTTGCGCGCGGTGCGCTTCCGCATCATGATCGCACAGCCGGTGCCCCTGGGGCTGCTGGTCCCGGTGACGCTCTACTACAACTTTCTCGCCCAGACCTTCCCGTTCCGGTCGGGCGAACTCTCCTACATCGTACTCCTGCGCCGGCACCGGCCGGGCTTGACGAGCCAGGGCGCGAGCAGCCTGGTCGGCAGCAAGCTTTTCGAGATGCTCATGGTCGTGGCCGGCGGCCTGGTGGGGGTGATGAGCCTGAGTGGCCGTCTGCGCGAGCACTTCGCGTTGGTCTGCGGGGCCCTGGCCATCGGCTTTCTCGCCTCGCTCTGGGCCATCTACCGCAGCGGCACGGTCACCACGGTGCTGACGCGCCTGGTGGCGTGGGTTTGCCGCAACTCGTTCCTGCAAACCTGGCCGTTCGCCCGGCGGCTGACCGATCGCATGGGCCGTGTGGCTGCGCAGCTGGACGACATGCGCCAGCCCCGGCGGTTTTCGGCCATGGTCTTCGTCTCCATGGGCACGTATCTCGCGAGCGTAGTCTTCAACCTGGTCCTCCTGCGGCTGGCTGGGGTGGAGGTGGGGTTTGTCCCGCTTTTGGCGGTCATCAGCTTTGTCATGGCCGCGGGCGTTCTGCCGCTCTCGATCGCGGGTTTGGGCGTGATCGAAGGGAGCTGGGCCTTCGGCCTGGCCGTGCTCCTGGGCGTGGCCAAGGGCGAAGCCATCGCCATCGGCTTCTTCCTCCACGGCTCTCAGCTCTTCGCCGCTTGCCTTGCAGGCATTCTCGGGTATCTTTGGCAAAGGACGCACACCCGAAAGGAGGCTGCATGAATCGCATCCAACCCGTGTCCGTGGGCTGCGAAGGCTGCCCGCGCGTGACCGACCCCACCCAGATCGCCGAACGCTTTCAGGAGATGCTCGCCGACGAATCGCGTCTGCGCGCGGACACGGTCTCCGCCATCTACCTGCCCGAGAGCGTGGGGCAGCTCGCCGGCGCGCTCGCGGCCATCAGCGCCGAGGGCCGCACCTGCGTAGTTTCGGGTGGCCGTACCGGCATCACGGGCGCGGCCGCACCCATCGACGCAGACGTGGTGGTCAGCCTCGTGCAGATGAAGCGCCTGCTCGCGTTCGGCCGCGATAGCGACGAGGCTTACGTGCGCGTGGAAAGCGGCCTCACGCTGAGCGAGCTGAACGAGGCGCTGGCCAAGAAGAAGGTCGAAGGCCTGCCCGGCGCCACCGACGCAGAGGCCGAGGCGGCCAAGGCGTTCGCCAACGGCGACGAGGCGCTCTGGTTCCCGGTCGATCCCACGGAGACCACCGCGCACCTCGGCGGCATGGCGGCCACCAATGCGTCGGGCGCGCGTACGCTCCGCTACGGGTCCACGCGCGCGTGGGTGCGCGGGCTGACCGTGGTGCTGGCTGACGGCCGGGTGCTCACCGTCCGGCGGGGCGAGGTCGCGACCGACGGCAGGACCTTCGCGCTCGTCAACGCAGACGGCGGCGAGGCGACGATCGAGCTCCCGGAGATCGAGATGCCGCAGACCAAGTGCACGGCCGGCTACTTCATGGCGCCGGGCATGGATCTGGTGGATCTGCTGGTCGGAAGCGAAGGCACGCTGGGCGCCTTCGCCGAGGTGGAGCTGCGCCTCGCGCCCCGGCCCCCGGCCGCGCTCGGCGTGCTCGCCGTGGTGCCCGACGAAGACAAGGCGCTTGCGCTCGTGGAAGCGGCGCGTGCGCATGAGGCCGTGACGTTCGACGCGATCGAGTACTTCGACCACGACGCCCTGGCGCTTCTCAAGGACAAGAAGGAGAACGAGGGCGCCACGAGCGAGATCCCCGAGATCCCCTCGTGGGACGGGGCGGCGGTCTACCTGGAACTCAGCGGCACGGACGACGAGACCGAGGCGGCCTGCGAGACGCTCGAAGAGCTGCTCGCGTCCGTGGGCTCCTCGATCGACGAGACCTGGGCGGCCATGGAGCCGGCCGAACTCGAAGAGCAGAAGGCCTTCCGCCACGCCGTGCCCGAAGCGGTCAACACCCTGATCGGCCAGCGCGCGACCCAGCACCCCGGTCTCCACAAGGTGGGCACGGACATGGCTGTGCCGGACGACAAGTTGCGGGACGTCTTCCGCCTCTACCGCGAAGGCCTGGCCGAGGCCGGCCTCGCGTCCGTGATCTTCGGCCACATCGGCAACAACCACGCGCACGTCAACATCCTGCCCCGCGACCTGGACGAACTCGGCCGGGCCAAGGCGCTCTACCAGACATGGGCGGCGGCTGTGGTGGACATGGGCGGTGCGGTTTCGGCCGAGCACGGGATCGGCCGCATCAAGAAGTCCATGCTGGAACTCCAGTACCCGGCCGACGCGCTCGAGGCCATGCGCGCGGTGCGCCGGGCGTTCGATCCTCAGGGTACGCTCGGGCCGGGCGTGGTCGTGTGAAGGATTTCCGACCGGGCAGCCCGGCCCAGGGAGGCGGGACCATGCGAACGCGGAACCAAACGGCGGCGTTCATGGCGTGGGCGCTGTTTTTCGCGTGCAGCGGTCTGCACGCCGGCGAGACAGAGGCCGCGGACACGGAAACGCACGCGGACGCCCCGGGGGGCGGAGATCAGCCGGCCGGAGCGGAGGGGAGCGCCTGCATGCGCCCTCCGAACATTCTCCTCATCACCGATGATCAGCACAGGTTCGACTTTGTCGAGGGCGGATGCATCCCGGGGCTGCGCACGCCCGCCATCGCGCGGCTCCGGCGGGAGGGGACCACACTCACTCACGCCTACAGCGCCTGCCCGCTCTGCGTGCCCACGCGCTTCACCTGGTGGTACGGCTTGCGGGCGAGCCAGGCGAGCGGTGCGTGGGGCGACTTCGACGGGCAGTGGCCCCAGCACCTGCCGAGCGTCGGCCACGCCCTCCAGGGCGCGGGCTACCGCACGGCCGTGATCGGCAAGGGACCGTTCGATCGGCAAGCGGAGACCAACGAACCAGCCACCGGCTGAAGCCGGCCGGACGGTAGCGGGCCGGATGCGTCCGAGCGGATTCCTTTGCAGCCCGAGACCTTTGCAGGCGAGAAAGGAACCACACATGAGTGCTCCGCGCAAGTACATCCTGATCGACGAGGTGCCGGAGAAGCGCGACCGGCTGCTCCTGGTCACGCTCCAGGGGACCGCCAACCGCGACGGGCCCGCGCTCTACCTCGTGGCAGACCAGCAGACCGACGGGCACTGGGGCGAGTGGTACGCCGGCTACGGGCTCGAACCCGAACGCCTCTCGCTCGACGCAGCGCTCGACCGGCTGCTGCCCCGGACGAACGGCGCGTACGTGCTGGGCGGGCAGGATGCGGACTGGGAGGTGCCGCTCGCCGTCACCCTGGCCGGACTGCACGACCGGGTGATTGTCACGCCCGCACAGGCCGAACAACTGCGCGCGAACAACGTGCCGGTCGATCCCCTGCCCGTGCCCGCATTCGTCAACCGCCTGGAAGCCATGTGCTGGGCTGTCGCGCACCTGCGGCCCGACACGCGACCCGCGGTGCTCCACGCCAACTCCTGGTCCCGCCAGGTCGACAACATCGACATCGTGGACTGGATCGTGGCTGAACGCGGTTTCAGCTACCGCCTCACGACCAATCCCCGCACGCGGCCGGGCGAAGCCGCGCTCCTGGGCGAGCTCTTCCAGGCCGCGCCCCTGTACGCGCACGTGCTCGGCTGGCACCAGAAGGACGACGGCGAGTGTTCGCACGTGGATTTCGCGAGCCGCTACGGGCTCGTGCCCTTCTGCATGACGCGCAACCTCAACTTCAGCTTCCATCGCCACGTAGCCGCGCGTGAGCCTTTCCGCCAGGACCTTCCGACCGACGTGCCGGCCGTGGATCCGGACAAGGCGTATGTCACGATCGTCTTCTCCGACGGCGATGCCCCGCACTCCATGGCCGATCTGCAGAAGCGGCAGTGGACCCGGCCCGAGCGGGGGCGCTTTCCCTTTGGCTGGGCCCTTCCGCTGCAGCAGACCGTGTTCGGTCCGGCCATGCTCGAGTACTATTATGCCACGCGCACGCCCCGGGACGAGCTGTTGTGCGGGCCGTCGGGACTGGGCTACACCTATCTCTCCCGCTGGGCGACCGCGCGCGCGGACACGCCCGACCCTGCGGCCGCGCGGAAAGAGTATCTCACCCGCAGCAACGATCTGATGCGCGCACTCGATCTCAGCTGCGCCTGGCCCATCAACCGCGTGGTCGAGTGGCTCCCGGACGGCCGCCTGTCCCGGCGCCTGGCCGGGCCCGCGGTCTGGGGCATCAACCCGGACGCAGCGCCGGACACCTATGGCGTGGACTTCATGGATGACGAGGTCATCCGGGACTTCTGCACGCACATGCCTGCGAGCGCCGGCTTCTTCCAGGGTTGGCACGCCATCCCGCACGAACACGAGCGCGTCATCAACGACCGGCCCTACTTCCCGGGCAAGGTCCTGGCCCAGTCGCCGGAGCAGACCCGCGAAGCCCTGCGCCGCATCCGCGCGGTGGAGCGCACGCCCTGCTTCATCCCCGTGCACGTCAACTGCTACGCCATGGGCCTGGACAAGGTCGCCGAAATCGTGGAACACCTGGATACAGAGCCGTACGAGGTTCTGCTTCCCTCCACGTTCCTCCGCCTGGCGGCAAAGCACGGACGCGCGGGACGCGCGCTGCGGGACGAAGCCGGGACGCGGTGCCGGGACGCGGGGTGACGCGGGGGGGTGACGCGGGGGGGTGACGCGGGGTCGGACCACGGTAACATCTTGCCTCTACGTAGATTGAGCGTTATCCAGCGGTTCGGAAGCGCCTTACACGCGCTTTTTGGGGCAGGAAAGAGACGGTAAGGGTAAGTCCTTCCATGGAGTTCCTTTCTGTCCTTGGCGGATGGGCCCGATTTTTGCGGTCCAAAACGCCCGCTAAGGGATGTTTCAGGCGGCAGATCTGCGCTTAATGTTCTTGGTTGCATGCGGTTATCGTGGTCCGACCCCTCGACCCCGCCCCTCGACCCCGACCCACCCAGCGGAGCGTTCCCAGCTGTCC
>CAZBZG010000011.1:0-30847 GCA_964496245.1 uncultured Planctomycetaceae bacterium
CGCGAACCAAAGGTTCATCGGAGGGTCCGGCTCCTGCCGGACCGCGCGTCACGTCGAACGTAGCGGACGCGCAGGAGCGCGTCCCTCCGACTTCCCATTGGACCGTCGGGTCTGTAGTCGGCAAACCGCCCGCCCCGGCAGTGGCACTGCGGACGCGCAGTACGGGTACGGGTAGGAACGGTATGCGCATGTCACCCGCTGGAGGCGACAGACCGTTCCCACATCTCCCGGTAGGCTGCCTCGAGCCGGCGGGTGAAGCCGGCGTGGTCGAGGAGGGCTGAATCCCGCATGCGCTGGCGCAGGCCGGCGCGAAGGTCCTCCAACCGGGCAGGATCCTCGGCGAGAGCGCAGGCTTTCTCCGCGAATGCGTCGGGTGTGTTGGCGACATTTGCCTCGAGTCCGAGCACCGAGAGCAGGCTGACGCCCACGCGGGACGCATGCGTCGTGCTCGCGAGCGAGACCGTGGGCACGCCCATCCAGGCGGCTTCGCAGGTCGTGGTGGTCCCGTGGTAGGGGAATGTGTCGAGCGCGACGTCGATCCGGTTGTAGACCTCCAGGTGCTCGGACAGAGACGGAAGATCGGCCACAAGCAGCAGGCGCGCGGGATCGACGTCCCGGGCCGCAAAGCGCTCGCAGAAGTACTCCCGGGTGTCCGGGTCGCGGAATCCGCGGGCCTTCAGCAGCAGACGGGAACTGGCCGCATGCCTGAGCAACTGGGCCCAGAGGTCCAAGCAGGCGTTGGAGATTTTGGCGATGTTGTTGAGAGACCCGAATGTGACGGGCTCGCCCGTGCGCAGAGGGCAGGCGGGCTCGATCGGAACCGCATCCGGCGGTTCGAACGCCAGAAAGCACGGAGCCAGGCGGACCAGGGTCTCGGTGTGCCACGGTTCGGTCTGCCCCTTGGGGTCGGCCAAGCCGTCGGTCAGGCGGTAGTCCATGGCGGGCAGGCCCGTCGTATCCGGGTAGCCGAGATAGGTGACCTGTACCGGCGCCGGCTTCCGGGCGAAGAGCGTCAAGCGACGCCCCGTATGCCCCTCGAGGTCGACGAGGATATCGATTTGGTCGCGTTCAATCTGATCGGCGACCTGCCTGTCCGACAATGTCCAGATGTCACGCCACGACTCGACCTGTTGATGGATGCGGCAGGTGACCGCATCCGCACGGCGGCGGTCGTAGTAGCAGACCGGCTGGACTTCCGCCCGGTCGTGTGCGGCCAGGATCGGCTCGATGAAGTACGCCACGCTGTGCCGGCGGAAATCGGAGCTCAGGTATCCCACGCGCAGGGGGCGCTTGCCTCGTCCGCCGCGCCGGTTGGGGCTGAGCGTGACCGGCTGTCCCGTCCCGTGCTGTTCGGCCCACTGCTCGTGAGCCTGGAAGATCTCGGCATGACTCGGCTCCGAAATGTAATGCAGGTTGAGCAACAGGTGGGAATGCAGAACGGGTGTAGCGCCGGGCAATTCCAGCCCCCTCCGGCAGCAGGCCAGCGCCTCCTCCACCCGTCCATGCAGGAGATAGGCTTCCGCAGTCGCCTGAAGCAACTGCCCCTTCTGAGTAGCTGCAACCGCCTGGGCGGCTCGTTCGCACGCGCGGAGGGTCTCGGCCAGGGGGGCCACCTTCATCCACACTTCCAGGTAGGCAAGGTCGGCCGGCTGCAGCCGCAGGGCCTCTTCCATGTGTTGCTGGGCCTCTGCTTCTTTGCCTTCCGCGATCAGGGCGATGGCGAGATTCTGCCGGGCCTGCGCGAAATCCGGCCGCAGCCGCAGCGTCTCTTCCAGATGCGCAAGCGCTTCTGCGTACCGTTCCCTTGCGATGAGCGTCACCGCGAGGTCGTGATGCGCCCGGGCGAAATCGGGTTGTTGGCGCAGGGCCTCGCGAAACGCGTCGATGGCTTCTTCGTCGCGTCCGAGACTGTGCAGCACCCGGGCCAGGTTGCGGCGGGCGTGCACGTGATCCGGCGACTGTTCGAGGACGCGCTCAAACGTCCGGGCCGCGTCTTCGTGCTGGTAGAGTTCGCTTTGGATCATGCCGAGGTTGTTGAGGAGCAGCACGTGTGCAGGGGCCTGGGCCAGGCCCTCTTCGGCCACGGCCAGGGCTTCCGGGTACTCGCCGGACAGGAAGAGGATCGCACAGAGCTCGTTCAGGACGTCCACGTCCTTGGATCGGAGACGCTGCGCCCGCCGGCAGGCGGCCAGGGCTTCGGGGAGCGCTCCGAGCAGGCGCAGGCCGCTCGCGAGCAGGCGCAGGCTTGCCGCGTCCTGGGGATTGGCCTTTGCCGCGCGCTGCAGCAGGCCGACGCCTTCCTGCAGCCGCCCCTCCCGCAACGCTGCCTCGCCCTGCTCGCGCAGGCGGCGCGCGGTTCTGGCGTCTGCCGCAGGCGGCGAAGCGCCCTTCTTCTTCCTGCGATCGCGCTGCTTCTGTTTGCGGCTGCGTCGGTTGCGCTTGGCCATGGGCGGTCCAGGGAGCGGAGGCGGCGCTGAGGGGATCCGCAGGAGTCGAGATCCTATGTGGCGAAGGCGGCGGCCGCGCGCGGCAGCCCACGACCGATGGCGCCTGCGGATCAGATCACCATCCCGCCGTCGACCGGGAGCGTCTTGCCGTTGATGTAGTCGTTCTGGATCGCATGCAGTACCGCGTTTGCGACATCCTCCGCTCTGCCGAGACGACGCAGGGGGATCTCCCCGGAGAGCGCGTCGATCGCTTCGTCCGACAGGGCGGATCGTGTGCTCGCGGTATCCATGAAGCCTGGCGCGACAGCCACGCAGCGAATGCCGAGCGGCCCGAGCTCCCGTCCCCACACGGCGGTCAGGGCGTTCACACCCGCTTTGGCCGCAGCATAGGCGCTCTGCCCGGCATTGCCGCCGGCCGCTACGGAGCTGATGTTGACGATGACCCCTTTGCGCCGGCGGCGGAGCATGCCGTCAGCCACGGCCCGCGTCGCGAAGAACACGGTGTCCAGGTTGAGCCCGAGCACCTCCTGCCACAGGTCCACGGGATGCGCGCGATGTTCCTTCTGAAGCAGATTGACCAAAGGGCAACTGCGAATCGAGCCCGCATTGTTGACGAGGATGTCCCCCGCGTGGCCTTCCTCGTATAGGCCGGATATCATCGATTCCACGGCGTGCGCATCGGTGAGGTCACACGTCACCGGACGAACGCGCGGGTGCTCTGCCCGGAGCTGCTCCAGGCCTTGGTCATCCCGGTCGATGGCGATGACCTGCGCTCCTTCCGTCTCCAGAGCGGACGTCAACGCGCGGCCGAGGCAGCCTGCCGCACCGGTGACAAGGGCTGTCTTGCCGTTGATCTCCATGCTACGTTACTCCGTGCTGCGCGAGGATCCGACGAATGCTCGCCACGTCCTGCATGTCTGCGATTTCGTTGCCCGTGAGTTCGATTTCGTAGGTCTGCTCGATCTTGGCGACGAGGTCCATGTGGGTCAGGGAGTCCCAGCCGGCCACCGTCTGCATGGTGGCGTCTTCCGGAAGCGCCTCCGCGCGGAAGAGTCCCTTGAGAAGATCGTCCAGGGATTCCATGCCGCACTCCTGTGCCGGCCGGTCAGACCAGCGCCTGTGTGAGCCGGAAGAACTCGTCGCTGTTCAAGCGGTGTGTCTCGGTATCCCGCCGCACGAGCACGTTTCCTGCGGCCAGGTCGCGCGTGAGGAGCGTGCCCGCGCCGAGCATGCACGCCTCTCCCACGGCGATGCCGTGCCCCACGGTGGCGTGGAGGCCCAGAAAACAGCGCGGCCCCATACGCACCGAGCCGCCGACGGCGGCGGATCCCGTGATCCAGCAGAAGTCGCCCACGTCGCTGTGGTGTCCGACGAGCGCGCCGTCCCACAAAAAGACGCCGTCGCCCAACCGGCTTCCTTCCTGGATCATGGCTCCGTCCAGGACCACGGTGTTCTCTCCGCAGGTTACGCCCGGATGGAGCAGTGCGCGGTTGCTGATGTATGAGACGAGCCGGTAGCCCGCTTCGCGAGCAGCTTCTGTCCGCTGTGCACGCAGGCGATTGCAGTCGTGATAGCCCACTGCGATCAGCATGTCGGTTTGATCCGGCGGGAAGGCGTTTGGCGCCTCCTCGAACGGCAGCAGAGGCTTTCCGCGGAAGGATTGTTCGTCGGCGTATTCGGCGTCGCAGGTATAGCCGATGATTTCGAACGCTTCATCCCGTTCGATGCACGCGGAGAAGACCTCGGCGATCTTGCCTGCGCCGAAGAGAACAATGGGTTTCATGCGGAACGGTCCTCCTGCTCGTCTTCCTCCCAGCGCTGCAGGAGCGCCAGGCGGTCGATCTTGCCGTTGCGATTCTTCGGCAGCGCTTCGAGGCGTACCAGTTCACTGGGGATCATATACGGGGGAAGGCGCTCGCGCAAGCGGGCGACAAGATCCTCGGATGCGACCGTCCCGGCGGTGGCGACAAAGGCGACGATCCGTCCCGGGCCCGCCTCGGGTTTGCTGTATACCACGCCGCACTCGTCTACCTCGGCAAGCCCTCCCAGGGCGCTCTCGACCTCCTCGAGTTCGATGCGATAGCCCATGTGTTTGATCTGGTTGTCCTTGCGGCCCCGGAAGCGGAAGAGCCCCGTGTGCGGATCCTCGGTCACCAGATCGCCGGTGTGGTAGACGATCTCACGGCAACGATCGTTCAGGGGATTCTGCACGAATGCAGCGGCCGTGCGCTCAGGATCGCGCCAGTAGCCCTTGCCCACGTTGGGCCCGAGAAGGCAGAGCTCTCCGACTTGGCCGCGGGGCGTGGCTCGGTCCGCGGCGTCCAAAACAATGGCGTCGAAATTGGGGGCCATGCGGCCGAGGGGCAGCAGTTCGTCCGGTCCAAGGTCGTCCGGAGCCACCTCGTAGGACGAGCAGATGCACGTGCACTCGGTGGGGCCGTAGACGTTGACCAGTCGCACGCGCCCGCCGAGCAGTTCGTGCAGTCGGCGCAGCTGGTTCTTGGGGAAGCCTTCGCCCCCGAAAGCCATGGTTCGCAGCGCCGGGAGGCTGCCCGCGGTGAGTGCCTTCATCCGCAGCGCATATACCAAGAGCGACGGCACGGAGAACCAGACCGTGCACCCCGCCGCCTCCACGGTCCGCACTGTCTCCAGTGGCTGCCGGAGCAGCTCCTCCCCGATCGGCGCAAGCGCCGCCCCGCCGAAGAGCGCGCCGTAGAAGTCGAAGACGCTGTTGTCGAAGTGCATGGGATTGAGGCCGGTGAAGACGTCTTCCGGGCCGGGCTGGAAGGTCTGGCGCACCCATTCGACGAAGTTGAGCACGTTGGCGTGCGTCATGGTCGCGCCCTTGGGGAAGCCCGTCGACCCGGAGGTGAACATGATGTACGCGGGCGTGTCGCCGTGGATGGTCTCGCGGCCGGGGGGCGGGTCGGCCGGCGCGGCGGCGACCGCGGCAGCCGTCTCCGGATCGTCGTAGGTCAGCACCGACGCTCCGTCGGGCAGGTGAAGCGACCCGAGGAGCGGGCTGTGCGCTCCGGCTGCCCAGCAGAGCCGCGGCTGGCAGCGGTCCAGGATGCGGTCCAGCCGCGCCGGGGGGCTGCTGGGGTCGAGGTTGACGTACGGTGCGCCCAGGCGGTGCGCCGCCAGCATGCCGGCGTAGGCAACGGGCGACTTGTCGTGCAGAATGCCGAGCACCGCGCCGCGCTCCAACCCGTGGGCCGAAAGGACGTGCGCGGTGCGGTTGGCGAGCGCGTCCAGCGCGCCGTAGGTGACCGTCTCTCCATTGGCGAGGCGGAGCGCCGTGCGGTCCGGCGCGGCCGCGGCGAGGTCGGCGAAGGCGGTGGCGAGATTCAGCGGGCGGGCATGCATGGCGCCAATCCTCGATCTCCGTGGCCTGTCAGGCCGGACGCTGCAGGACCATCAGGATGCCGTTGTTGGCGAAATGCTTTCGCCCGGGGCAGAGCTGTTCGAGCTGTTTCTGCCCGGCCGAGTCGAGCTGGGCCGGGAAGCTGCCCTCCAGCTTGACCACGCTGAAGGGCGACTGTTCGACGAACTGGGCGTAGTCCTCGGTGAAGAAGCGGTTGATGTGCGGCGAGGTGTGCACGAGGTAGACAATCTGGTCCGCCGCCTCCTCGTCCATGTGCTTGCGCAGGAACTGCCCCAGTTGCGCCGGCCGCATGGAGAGGTGCCCCCAGGGGGGGATGGGCGACTGGTTGAAGGTATAGCGGTTGCCGGCCGCGTCCGTGGTCGGCGGCAGGTGGTGCCCGTTGTGGGCCGACCAGATGGGGGAGAACATGGTGAAGAGCTTCCCGCCCGGCTTGAGCGCGGCATGCATCTTGTGAAGGGCCTGCGGAAAGCGCAGGATGTGCTCGAAACACGCGATGGAGAAGATGCGGTCGTAACAGCCCGCATGCGCCTCGGGCAGATCTTCGATGTCGGCATAGAAGACGGTGTAGGCGCCCTCGTCCAGGCTGGGAGCCCGCCACCCCTCGCCGGCGTCGTGCACGCCGGGCAACGTGGAGCCGAGGTCCATCTCCCGGGCGCCAGCTTCGCGTTCGTCGCTGGTGAGCCGGTCGAAGTCGGGAGATTCGATGCCGGTCCAGCTCTTCGCGCCCAGCTCGCCGAGGACAAAGCCTTCGGGCAGGCTGCCGCCCACCTCGAGCACGTCCATGCCCTTCAGTCCCACCGCCGCCTCCGCCTGAAACGCATAGGGAACGTGGTAGGACAGGCCATACTCGCTCTGGCAGCGGGCCATGCGCGCGTTCGCGTCTTCCGGGCTCATGCGTTTTGTCCTTGCGCTTGTTTCCAGGTTGCGTAAGCGCGCTGGAGCCGTGCATACAGCTCCGGCGGCAGGGCAAACCAGGCGTCCAGCGGGTGCGGATCGTTCCGGTAGTGCTCCAGCCAGGCCTGCAGCGCATCGGCGTCGCGCCCTTCGGCGAGCGCGTCGGCAGCCTGCTGCAGCGCCAGCCGCCGGAAGAGGGGGAGCCCCCCCTTCCAGACCTCGATGCGTTCGCGGTCCGGCAGGTCCATCAGTCGCTGCTTCAGCCGGCCCAGCACCGCGCCGGGCGCGTACCGCTTTTGTTTTGCCACAGGCAGCAGGTCGCGACTGCCGACAATGCCGGCTTCCTGCTGCAGCCGCGCCAGGATTTCCTGTGCCGGCGGGAGCGCCGCGAATTCGGCGTCGTGCTTGGCATACACCATTTCGCCTGCCTGCCCGACCGCTTCCCGATCCGCGCTCATCCCGCTGCCGTGGCGGCGGTAGAAGATCATCGGTTCGCTGGTCGCGCTGCCGGCGAACGGGAAGCGGCTGCTCAGGGTCAGGTGAATGTCGTAGTCGTTCAACGACGGGAGGGAGGTGTCGTGCCGGTACCCGATCTCGCGCAGGCAGGCGGTCTCGACCAGGTAGTTGCGGCAGCAGTTGCCGGAGCGATTGAAGATCTGCCGCATCGCGATGCGGTAGAAGACGTTCCCGCTCGGGAGCGGCGTCTTCGGGTCGTGCCAGACATCGATGGGCTTGCCCTGTGCGTCGGTGGTCATGACGTTCGAATAGGCGATGCGGGCGTCGGGGTGGGCCTGCAGCGCCTCCCACTCCTTCTCGAGTTTCTGCGGCGCCCACCAGTCGTCACCTTCAATGACGGCATACTGCGCGCCCGCGATCCGATCGAAGAGGAAGACGCTGTGCCGGGCGGCGCCAAGGTTTTCCGGCTGACGGTATCCGTCCACGAGGCCGGGGTGGCGATCCATCCAGTCGCGGACGATCTCCCAGGTTCCGTCGGTGGAGCAGTCGTCGCAGACGAAGATGCATGCCGGCCGGAGCGTCTGCGCGACGAGACTCTCCAGGCACTGGCCGATGTAGTCGGCCTGGTTGTAGGTAATGACCATGACCCAGATGTCGGGTTGCGCGCGACTCATGCCGGCTCCGTTTCCCGTACGGCCACACCCAGTCCAGCCCGGCCGAAGTCGTTGCCGCAATAGAAGAGCAGGTCCCGTCCGTCGACGGTGACCACACGCGGATAGCAGACCATCTCCGCATCCCACCCTTCTTTGGAAACGTCGATGCCGGTCAGCGCGTCGTCGCGCTGCCAGTGCACCCCGTCTTCGGTCCAGGCGCAACCAATCCGGTAGCCGCGTTCCGGGTTGCGAAAGCCGGTGCTGTGCCGCCAGGAAAAGAGCATCCAGTCCACCCCGTCGGCACGGAACAGGGTCGGCGTGGTCTGCGTTTCGCCGGGGACGCGTTCGGGGAGGATCGGCTCTCCGGTCCGCCACCAGTCGAGGCCATCCGTCGAATGCGCGCTGGTGATGACGTAGCGCGACTCCAGCTTGTCGCCGTCCCGGAGCCATTCCTTGCCGGTGCTGTACCAGATACGCCAGGCGTCGTCACGTTCGCGGACGACATCGCAGCCGTTCTGCAGGTAGGGCTCGTTCTTCGAAGAGCCGATCACGGGGCCGGGGAAGGCGCGCTCGAATCGTTCCCCGCCGTCCCGACTGATCGCCAGGCCGATGGCCCAGTCGTACGGCGCGGCGACGCAACGCTTCCAGCCGACGTAATACAGCCAGACCTCGGCGCCCTGCCGGACAACGCTGCAGCCCATGCAGCCGTGCTCGTCGAAGCATCCCGTTCCGCCGAGCGTCAGCACCGGCGCTTCCGCAACGCCCAGCACACGGGTCGGGTCGTCACGGGCCACATCCACGTAGACGGGGTGGCTTGTGGTGAGCCCGTTCTCCGGTTCGGGACGCGTGTTGAAGTAGACGCGGATCCGGTCCTCCAGGAGCAAGGGGGTCGGATTCTGCGCGTGCGAGCGCATCCAGGGATGCCGGCCTTCCGGGTTCAGGATGCGCCCCAGCTTGCGCCAGTGTAATGCGGTCGGTGCCATCATTCTCCCGTCGCGTCCGAGTCGAGATCCCGCCGGGCCGCTTCGCGCACGACATCGTCCAACCAGCGGAACATGCTCTTGCCGGTCTTGTTGCGGGCCTTGTGGGCCAATTCCTTGGCTTCGGGGGTCACGCCTTCGAGGTTGCCGCAGTAGCGTGTCCGGTGCGTGCCGCCGCGCGGCGTGGGGATCTCGAAGTCCAGGTTCGCCGTCGGTTCCCCCTCTCCCACGCTGAACTCGATGACGTAAAAGACACCGCCGAGGATCCACTCCACCTTCACATCGCGCGCACAGACCGGCAGGTGCCGGAGAGGCACCTCGTACCGAAGCAACGGATTGCTGTTCATCATGATCTTCGCGAACTCGGTTTCGCGCAGCCAGACCGGCATGCTCTCATCGCTCACCACCACGCGTCCGCCTGTCTTGGTGACGCGCGCCATCTCGCCGAGTGCGCGGCCGATGTCGGAGAAGACGTTCAAGCCGCCGTAGTGGTAGGCGGCGTCGACGCTGTTGTCCGGCAGCGGCAGGTAGCATCCGTTGGCGACGGCAAACTCGCGGGGCACCGGGCAATCGCGGAGCTTCTCGACGGCCAGGGCCAGGCAGCGGGGGCTGAGTTCCTGCAGGTACATCTTTCCGTCCGTTCCGAGACGTTCGGCGATGCGCACCGACGAGCGCCCCGTGCCGCACCCGACCTCCAGCACGGCATGGTGCGGCGCCAGGCGGAGCCGGTCGATCAGCGTGTCCAGCACGGCCTCCTCCTCCTCGCCATAGGTGGTGTAGGTGAGGTAGGCGTACCGGTCGTAGGTCTCCGCGCTGTTTTCGTAATAGTCGCGCGCTTCGCCGTCCTGGTCGCCGAGGGTGCGAGGATAGGTCAGGTCGGGGATGCCGTCCCGGATGGGGTAGGCGATGCCCGCATCGCTCACCAGCATCCCGGAACGGATCTCGTCCCCCACCCGTTCCGACACGTCCAATCGCAAAGGGGCTCCGGTGCCTGGACAACGGTACTGGTCTGCTTCCTGGCTATGCATCGGTCCCCTTTCCCGGTCCCCGTTGGCTGGCGTGCTCACGTGCCAGCAATTCGTAGCGTTTCAGATTGTGCCAGGTTCCGGCTTTGCAGAACGCATCCCGCTCTTCGCCCACGTAACGGAACCCCAGCTTTTCGGCGACTTTTCCGGACGCCGGGTTGTCCTTTGCATGCATGAGGATCACCTTGTGCAGTCCGAGCGATGCGAACCCCATGCGCAGCACCTCCCGTCCCGCGGCGGTTGCCAGGCCCTGCCCCTGGAACGGCAAGCCGATCCAATACGCCAGTTCCGCCCGGTTCAGCGTCCATTCCCGGTGACGACGTCGCAGATCGATCAGGGAAATCAGCCCGGCGACTGCTTCGCCGGAACGGATCACCCAGTGGTATCCAGTATCTTGTTCCATCCCCGTCACCAGTGCCGCGATCACCTCGGCGGTCTGAGCCGGACTTTCGTGCGGGGCCCAGGCGAGAAATGCGGTCAGTTCTTCGCAGCGCATGTGAACGTGCAGTGCGTCGGCGTCTTCAAGCGTCACCGGTCGCAAAGAAAGCGTCTCGCCAGTGAAAACCAGATCTCTCTGCGGCTCAACCATCCGGGTGCCCTTTCTTCGCACGCAACCGGAGCCGGTGCGAAACCTCCGAGGCATTCTCCCCCCAGAACGCGAGGAGGCGGCAGATTGCGTCGATGGTGTCCAGGCTCACCCCCGTCCCGGTGGGGAGGGCCAGGACGCGGCCGCACATCGCCTCGGTGTGCGGCAGTGCGCCGTCGGCGTCGCCGATGGCGCCGTACGGGGCCATCCGGTGGCAGCCGGGGTAGAAGTACCGTCGGGCCAGCACGTTCTCTTCGTGGCAGAGGCAGAGGATCTGGTCGCGCGTCAGGCCGTAGGCGTCTGCGTCGACGTCGAGGATGATGTACTGGTAGTTCCGCTTTTCGTCCTCGTCGTAGGCCAGGAGCGTCAACCCCTCCAGGTTGCGCAACTGGTGCTTGTAGCGCTGGTAGTTGGCGTAGTTGTGCGCCATGATGCTGTCCATCGCCTCGAGGCTCGTCAGGCCCATCGCGGCGCTGATCTCGCTCATCTTGCCGTTGGTACCGACGCCGATGACGGTGTCGTAGTCGACGAAACCGAAGTTCCGCAGCAGGCGCAGCCGCTCGGCGAGGGCGTCGTCGTCGGTGGTCACGGCCCCGCCCTCGAAGGCGTTGATGAACTTGGTCGCGTGAAAGCTGAAGACCTCCGCGTCCCCGAACGCGCCCACCGGCCGCCCCCCGTGCGTGCAGCCGAAGGCGTGCGCGGCGTCGAAGAGGAGGTGGAGGTTGTGCCGTTCCGCCAGGGCGGCCAGGGCGTCGGCGTCGCACGGACGGCCAAAGACATGCACCCCCATGATCGCGCTGGTGCGCGGCGTAATCCGGCGCGCCGCGTCTTCCGGGTCGATGAGGAAGGTGCCGGGGATGACGTCGCAGAAAACGGGCGTGATCTCCTGGAACCGCACCGCATGCGCGGTCGCAATGAAGGTGAACGACGGCATCAGCACCTCGCCGGTCAGCCCCAGCGCCCGGACCGCGAGCTGCAGCGCCAGCGTGCCGTTGCAGGTCGCGACGGCGTGCCGGACCCCCAGGAAGCCGGCCAGGCGCTCCTCGAACTCCCGTTCGTACGGCCCCATGTTGGTCAGCCGCCGATGGTCGAGGATTTCGTTCAGGCGCTCAAAGAGGCGTGCGCGGTCCCCGATGTTGGGCTGCCCCACGTGCACCGGCTCAGCGAAGAACGGCGGCGCCCCGAAGGCGGCGAGGTCCTCGATCGACTCCAGCGGCTTGGGTCTGTCTGCGTTCATGCGAATTCGCCCTCGCGATAGGCGGGGAAGTAGGTGGTTTCGCGGCCGGCGGCCAGGCGCGCATAGCGGTCCGCGTCCAGGACCCGGCCGAAGAGCCATGCCGGGCGCGTGGCGTTGGCCCAGCCGCGCTTGAAGCGGTTGAGCCCGTGGTCGTCGTCGGCCCGCCGGCCCGCGCCTCCGCCCAGATCGACCCGCTCGACCCCTTCCGCCCGCAGGTGCGCCAGTGCTTCCTGAAAGATCGCGAAACTCGCTTTCGCCTGGTAGCCGGCCTCGCTGTAGGCCGCGAGGTGGTAAAACGCGTCCGCCCCTTCCCGGTACCAGAGCGCCATGCCGACCGTTTGGCCGTGGCGGACCGCGCGAAAGACCGTCAGGCCGGGCACGGCGAACTGCTGGGCGAAGCTGTCCCGGCTGAAGCGCGCGATGCCGCGGATATCGTGCCGATGGATCAGATTGTCGTAAAGCGACACCCACGTTTCAAGGCATTCCTCGGGATCGGACACGCGCTCGACCGCCACGCAGCGGCCGGCCCAGCGGGCGTTGCGGCGGTGGTGCCGGTCGACCGAGGCTTCTGAATACTCCGCAAGCGAGACGATGTGGTGCGCCTTGAAAGGGCGGCACGCGTCGGGGAAGGCCTCGGCCAGGTCTGCAGCCGAAAGCGGGTGGAAGGGATGGACGACGAGCGTGACGCTCACCAGGTCGCTCCTGTCCTCCATCGCTTGCAGATCGGCGGACAGGCCCTCCCAGTGCGGGCACGAGAAGAGCGGATAGCATCCCATGGCATCCGCGGCCCCCGCGCCCGGAATCGGCCGGCGCAGCAGCCAGCCGCGGCTGCGGTCGAGGGCGAACGGCTCGCCGAAGGCGGCCAGGCTCTGCGCATAGGCGGGGTGGGCGTATCCGCGCGGCGTTCCGGGCGCCGCCGGCTTCGTGCTGCGCGCAGGCATGGAGGATCATCCTTCCGTACAGCGGGCGGAGAGGGGAGCCGTGTCGCCTTCCGCCCGCCTCTCGTGCTCTTGTTCGATGGGGCGGGTTTCCCTATACTGCCTGTGAGCATACCCGCAGGGCCGAGGGCATGTCAATACGCCCACCAACGGCTGCGAGGCCCGGCCACGGGAGCCGCAATGCCCAAGCCGAAGATCCGGCTGCTGCACAATCTGGCGCGCGTGGGCGGAACCCTCGTGAGTCGCTGCCTGGGATGCATGCAGGGCGTCGTCCTCCTGAGCGAGATCCACCCATTGGCGACACGCCTCTTCCACCCGCTCAAGCAGGCCCACGAGTGGCACGGGCTGTTTTCGCCCAAAGACATTGAGACGCTCAAGACGCGCGGCATCATTCCGTTCGAGGAGGTGATCCGGCTTGTTCACGAGCGTGCGGAAGCCCGGGGCGAGCGCTTGGTCGTTCGCGACTGGTCGCACCTCGATTTCGTTGGCGTGCCCTTTCGAAAGGAGCCCACAGGACGGATGATGCTGGTGGAATCCCTGGCGCTACACTTCGAGATCGTCTCCTTCTGCGTGGTACGCCATCCTCTGGAGCAGTTCCTGAGTCTGGCCCGCCTGGACTTGATGCAGGGCGCGTTGACGCTGCCCATCTTCCTGGAGAGCTGCGCAGCCTTTGCCGAGCAGGCGGCGCGGATCGGCTTCGTGCGGTATGAGGATTTCACGTGCAGGCCCGAGCAGGAGATGCAGCGTCTATGCGAAGCCCTGGACTCTTCGTTTGATCCTTCGTTCGTGGACCGCTGGGCCGATTATACGTATATCACAGGAGATGTCGCCAACGCTTCGCAGACGAGCGGGCAACGCCGTATTCGCCCGTGGATGCGCAGACCCGTGCCCGAAGGGTTGCTCCCTACCATGCGGGCCGACCCCAACTACACACGAACCCTCGACCTCCTCGGCTACGAGGACCCCTTCGATCCCACCCCAACCGACGCGTGAAGCCCCCGCGTCCCCGGCATTGTCACCTGCTGCGCTCTCATTTCTCCCCCCCCACAACCCCGGCAGATTCTGCCGCTGGGTGGGTGGGGCGGCGGAATGTCCTGCCCGCTGAGGGTTGAGGCGCCAGGACCATGCGGGCTGGGATCAACCGCTACCGGATGCGCAAGGCGCTGTTCGACAACCTCTTGCGAGTTAGTCTGTTGCAAATCCGATTGCGGGCCAAGGCTGGCACGCGGGTTGGACTTGGGTCCCCAGCTGCGGCGTGTGCGCGCTGCGGTCGTGTGGCAAGACATGTGGGCTGCTTGGCGTCAGGAGAGCGCTTCATGAGCGACCGAGCCCAAACGCAGGACCTGGCCGACGTCTTTGCCGACAGCTTCCGGGCGCTCAAGCCCGGCCGGCTGGACGAAGCCATTCTCGCGCTCTGCCGGGACGTGGCCCGCGAAGCCGGCCGCGAACGCACCCCGCGCGCCGAGACCGAGACCCCCCAGGAGACCACGCGATGATCAACGGCATCTACCTCTCGACCATGGGCGCCATGGTGCAGAACGCGCGACACGGGGTCACGGCCAACAACCTGGCCAACTCGAACACCACGGGCTTCAAACCGGACTACACCCGGTTCCGCGCCATTCCAGCCGAGAGCCTGCTCCAGCCCGGCCACCGCCGGGAGATCGACGAGATCCTCGAGCAGACCGGAGGCGGCGCCTGGCTCGACGAGACCGCCACCGACTTCACCCCCGGCGCGTTCCGGCATACGGGCAATCCCTTCGACCTCGCCATCGACGACGCCCAGGCTGCGGACGGCCGCGTGGGCTTCTTCATGGTCCGGCCCGGCGGCGAGGCGGGCGAAGTCCTCTACACGCGGGACGGGAGCTTCCGGTTGAACGGGAGCGGACAGCTCGTCACGTCCACGGGCGCGCTCGTGCTCGACCCCCAGGGCGGGCCCATCCAGATCCCGGAGGGCGCGGCCGGTGTGCGCGTGAACGCGGACGGCTGGATCCGCAGCGAGACCGACAACACGCCCCTCGCCCAGATCGGCGTGGTGCGCACGGCCCAACCGCTCCAGATGACCAAGGTCGGGGACAACCTGTTCCGCCGCGACGACGCGGAACTCGTGAACGACCCGTCGGGCGTGCGCCACTCCACGCTCGAGAGCTCGGCCGCCAACCCCATCTTCGAAATGGTCAACATGATCGAAGGCTTCCGCACGTATGAAGCCAACATGCGGTTTATCAAGATCCAAGACGAGACGCTCGAGGGCACGGTCTCGCGCGTCGGCCGCGTCGCCTGAAGGAGGGACTGAGTCATGATGATTCGCGCGTTGTGGAGTGCGGCCACGGGCATGCGCGCCCAGCAGCTGCACATCGACTCGATCGCCCACGACCTCACCAACGTGAACACCACGGGGTACAAGAAGAAGCACGTCAACTTCGTGGACCTCTTCTACCAGAGCCTGCGCGCTTCCGGCTTGGAAGGCACCAACGGCGTCAACCTGCCCGAGGGCATCCAGGTCGGCCACGGCGTGCGGCCGGCCGGCACCACCCCCATCTTCACCCATGGCGGGGCCATGGAGACCGGCATCTGGTCGGACATGATGATCAAGGAGACCGGCAAGCAGGTGCGCAGCTTCTTCGAGGTGAACGTGGGGGGCGAAGCCCGCTACACGCGACGGGTCCTTCCGCGTGGACAACAACGGAGACCTCGTCACGAGCACGGGCTACTATCTGACCGACGGCATCAGCCTGCCCGAAGACGCCATGGACCCCCAGGTCAACGAGAACGGCATCGTCTCCTACCGTCAGCCCGGGTCCACGGCCCGGACCAACGCGGGCCAGATCCAGCTCTACACGTTCGTCAACCCGGCCGGGCTCGATCCCGTGGGCGACAACATGTGGAAGGAGTCGCCGGCGTCGGGCACGGCTGCGGCCGGCACGCCCGGCGAGGACGGCTTCGGCGCGGTCATGGGCGGATGGCTCGAGACCTCGAACGTGGACGCCATCACCGAGATGGTCAACATGATCGCGGCCCAGCGGTCGTACGAGTTCAACTCCCGCAGCATCCAGACCTCGGACGAGATGCTGCAGACGGTCAACGCACTGAAGCGATAGGGGCCGCATACGTGAGCGCATAGCGCCACGGAGACGAGCATGAGACGATTCCGCCGCATCCTCCCTGCCTGCACGGGCGCCCTTCTGGCCGCCTCCCTGGCGGCGGCCGGCGTCACGGTCGAGCTCCGCGAGAGCGCGGCCGTGCACCAGGCCTACGTGCGGCTGGGCCAGGTGGCGGACGTGCGCGGCCAGGAGCGCGCCTCGACGCGCATCGCGCGGCTCTTCCTCGGACCGGCCCCGGCCGAGGGGCGGGCCCGGCGCATGTCGCGCGAGCAGATCCGTGGCCGCCTGGAGGAAGTGGGGCTGGCCACCGACGTCACCTTCGCGGGCGCGCGCACGGTGCTGATCGAACGGGCGGAGGCGCCGCGTGCGCCAGCCCGTCAGGCCGCAACCGCGTCCGAACGGCGCGCCGCGCCTGCGCAGCCGGACGGCGCGGCCGAGGCCGAACCCACCCGCCTGCAGGCCCTGGTCGCGGCCGCGGTCCGGGACCACGTGGCCCGCATCTTCCCGCGCAAGGATCTCTCCGTGCGCGTGCGCGTGGAGAGCGTGGACGGCACGCTGCCGCAGGAGGCTGTGCAGCTCCGGATGCGGCGGGTCGTGCGCGGACGGGTGCCCGGCCGGGCGCAGGTGGAGCTCGACCTGCGCGACGCGGACGGGAAGGCGCGCGGATGGATCCAAGCGTCCGTGGAGGTCGCGGCGTTCGCGCGCGTGCTCATGCTGCGCCGCCGGCTCCGCCGGGGCGAGACGGTGACGCCCGCGGACCTCATCGTACAGGAGGCCGCACTCGAGAGCGGCACCGCGTATCTGCCCTTGGCGCCCCAGGCCGTGGCCGACTGCGAGGCCGCGCGCAGCCTGCGCGCCATGGAGCCGCTCGAACAGGGCGATGTGGAGCGGCCGGCCGCTGTGTTCAAAGGCCAGCGCATTACGGTGGCCAGCCGGGCCGGCGGATTCCGCATCCACATGAAGGTGCTCGCCCTGGCCGACGCCGCCCTGGGCGACAGGGTGTTCGTGGAGAATCCCAATGGCGCGCCCGAGCGCCGCCGGTTCCTGGTGCGCGTTACGGGCGTTGGAGAGGCCGTCAGGCCGAGCGAGGCGAGGAGATGAGGATGCGTACCGGATTGCTCGCGTTCGCGCTGTTGTGGATGGCTGCCGGCCCGGCGCGGGCCGAGGAGGCCAGCGAACCCGAGAAGAAGGTGGAGAAGAAACTGGCCGCCCTGTACGGGGACGGCAAGACCCAGCGGCCTTTGAGCAAGCCCAAGGCGCACGCGAAGCACGACCGGGTCACCATCGTGATCAACGAGAACACCGAGGCCAAGCACGAAGCCAGCTCCGAACTCGACCGCGAGAGCAGCATCAACTGGCAGCTGCTCAAGTGGTTCACCCTGCGCGTGGACGGCGAGGGGAATCTCAAGGCCGTGCCGCGCCTGCAAGCCGGGACCGGCGACGAGGACACGAGTGCGGTCAGCGGCCAGCAGAAGCCCGAAGTCCAGTTCAACAGCACGCGCGAACACGAGGCCGAGGGCGAGATCGAGCGCACGTCCAACCTGACCGACGAGATCTCGGGCGAGGTGCTGGACGTGCTGCCCAACAAGCACCTGATCGTGCAGGCGCGCAAGGCGATCAAGGTGGACGGCGAGGACACGTCGCTCACCCTGACCGGCAAGATCGATCCGCGGGACCTCACCGCGGACAGCAAGGTGAGCTCGAACAAGGTCATGGACCTGCGGGTCAAGTTCGAGGGCAAGGGCGACATCAGCGACATGCAGAAGCGCGGCTGGGGCGCCAGGATCCTCGACAAGCTGAATCCGTTCTAGGTCGGCCGAAAGGGGAGTGGTGCGATGAAGGCAGCGAGACGGATCCTGGCCGCGAGCCTGTGCCTCTTGCTCCTGGCGGGCGGGAGCGTGCGGGCCGAGAAGATCGGCGCGCTCGTGACCATCCTCGGCGCCCAGCCCGTGCACGTGGAGGGCGTGGGCATTGTCACGGGCCTGCGCGGCACGGGGGACGAGTCCAAGGCCGCCCACAAGGCGCTGCGCGTCTATCTCGACAAGCACCAGCTCGCTCTGGACCTGGCGGACCTGGACTCGCAGAACATCGCGCTCGTCAAGGTGGACGCCGAGATCCCGGCCTTCAAGCGCCCCGGACAGAAGGTGGCCGTGCGGGTCACCGCCATCAACGACGCCTCGAGCCTCGAAGGCGGCGTGCTCCAGTTGACGCCCCTGTCGGTGAGGCCCGAGGGCGAGTCCTATGCCTGGGCTTCGGGGCGTATCGTGGTGGGCGGGGGCACGGCCGACACCGTGCACGCCACGAGCGGCCGCATCCCGGCGAACAGCGAGGGCGGCGCCCAGGTCGTCAAGACCCTGACCGCGGACATCGTGGAGCCGGACCACACCTTCCGCCTCAATCTCAACCGTTTCAGCCTGGCGGATGCGGCCGCGATCGCGCGCACCATCAACCGGGATCCGGGCCTGAACCCCAGCGTCGGGCCGCAGCTCGGGTTCGAGGCCGCCCAGGAAGGCGCGCGCATCGCCTGGGCCCTTCCGGGTCAGGTGGTGGTCCGCATTCCGGACGCGAAGATGGACCAGCAGGTGGAGTTCATCAGCCGCGTGCTGGATCTCAACGTGGCGGTGGAAAAGCCCGCGCGCGTGCTGATCAACCGGCAGACGAATACGGTGATCCTCACCGGCGAAGTCCGGGTCGATCCCGTGGCCATCAGCCACCGGAACCTGACCGTCACGCTCCAGCCCGCGGCCGGCGCGCCCGAGGGCAGCCGCCAGCGCCGGCACACCCTGCGGGACCAGGACGAACGTCCCCTGGTGGAGCTCGAGGGCTACGGCGAGATGCCCAACCTCCAGAAGCTGATCGACAACCTGAACGCCATGGGGTGTACCACGCGCGACATCATCGTGATTCTGCAGAAGCTCAAGAGCATCGGCGCGCTGCACGCCGAGCTCAAGGTGGAGTGACCGGATGGATCCTCTCCAGGCCAGCTCGTTCCTGCCCAATGCCGCCGCTGCCGGGCGCCACCGGTTCCTGGCCAACGCCGCCCACGCGAAGGGCGTGGTGAACCGGCTGCGCAAGCCCGGGGCGCTCGATCCCATCCGGGTCGACCCCGCGGCCGCGCCGCCGGCCGGCAAGCTCGATCGCCTGCTCGCGCGGGACCCGGTCGTGCGCCAGGCCTGGACGCGCACGGGCGGATCCACGGGGGCGAACTCGCGGGAGGTGCGCGACCGCACCCTGGCGCTCGCCGCCGGCCAGGCCGGCTGGTCCGACCAGGAGATCGCAGACCTCCTGGCTGCCGCCCACCGGACCGACGAGACCCCGCTCGCGCCGGCGACGCTGGAGGCCCGCGTGCGCGAGACGCTCGGCGCAGCGCGCAAGCAGCTAGCCGAAGACCGGGCCCTGCGGGAAGTGGCCAGCCAATTCGCCGGCGTCTTCCTCGGCCAGTTCCTCAAGGCCATGCGCGAGACAGTGGACACGGGCGAGTTCGGCCACGGTGGCAGCGAGGAACAGACCTTTCAGGCCATGCTGGATTCACAGATGGCCGAAGACGCCGCGCGCTCGAACAGCTACGGCCTCTCGGATTTGATCTATCAGAGCCTGACCGGACGGCGGGGAGGGCGCTTGGCTGCGACCGTCCCCTACGAGGCCGCCGGATCGGGACCGGCCGGCGCGGCGATTGTACCGCGCCGGGTGGACGTGAACGCCTGAAGCGCCTACGGCGCACAAGGAGGACGACCCATGAGCGCGACATTGACCGAATTGACCGAGGTGCTGGAGCGCGAAACCGAGCAGAACGGGCAGCTCCTCGAAGAAGCCGAACGCAAGCGGACCGCCGTGATCGAGGGCGATCTGGATACGCTCGAGACGATCCTCCGGCGCGAGCAGGCGCTCATCGCCGAGGTGGAGGCGGCGGAGGCGCGACGCCAGCCTCTGGCCGAAGCCGCCTGCCGCCAGCTCGGGCTGGGGGCGCCGGTCAAGATGGCCCGCATCATCGACAAGGCGCCCGCGCCCCATGCCGAGCGCCTGGCCGACGTGCGGGCACGGCTGCGGGGGGTGCTCGACCAACTGCGCTTCCGCACCGAGCAGAACGCGAACCTGCTCCAGGCCAGCATCCGGCACGTGGACGGCTTTCTGCACATGGTGGCCGAGACCAGCGCGCCCGATCCCGTCTACGGCCGCGACGGCCGTCGCCGGGCCGGCGAGTTCAGCCTGCTCGACCGGAGCGCATGAGGGAGGAGGCTTGAGGCGTGAGGCATGCGCGTTGCGGCATGAGGCATGAGGTCCTCGAGCCCGGCCCCGCAGGCTTCACCCCTGAGAAGGGAGGCGAACCATGAGCTTCAAGACGCTGAACATCGGGGCGACGGCGCTGCTCACGCAGAAGTATGCGCTCGACATCACCGGCCACAACATCGCCAACGCGAGCAACGACAGCTACGCGCGTCAGCGGGTCACGACCGAGGCCGTCACGCCGTCCCAGCGGACCTTCGGAGCCCTGGGCAACGGCGTGCAGATCGCATCGATCAGGCGCATCGCGGACGAGTTCCTCGAGAAGCAGGTGCGCATCGCCCAGGGCACGCACGACGGCCTGGACGTGCTGCAGGACGGCTACGAGAACCTCCAGGTCTATTTCAATGAGCTCACCGACAACGACGTCTCGTCGGCCATCAACACGTTCTTCGACGCGGTCAGCGACTTCGCCAACAACGTGGAGGACGTTTCCACGCGGCGGGCCATGATCGAAAGCGCCAAGAGCCTGAACGGCAAGCTCCAGGACATGGAGAAAAAGATCTTCGACTACCGCCGGCGTCTGAACGACCAGGTCGTCGAGACCGTGGGCGAGGCCAACAGCCTGATCCGCCAGATCGCCCAGCTGAACGAGGACATCCTCCACATGGAGTCGGGCGGTGTGACGGGCGTGGTGGCCAACGACCTGCGGGACCAGCGCACCGAGCGGCTCAAGGACCTGGCCAGCCTCATGGACATCAAGGTCACCGAGGAGTCCAACGGCGCGGTCATCGTCACCCAGCGCAGCCGGCTGCTCGTCTTCGAGCAGGAGTACTTCGAGCTCGACACGCGCACCATTCAAAGCGAAGACCTGCTGATCGACCAGGTGGTCTTCGAAGAGGACGAGGAGGAGGTGGAGCTGGGCGACGGCAAGCTCTGGGCCCGGGTCGAGCTCCGCGACGGGGTGCTCAAGAGCTTCAAGGACGATCTGGACGAGTGTGCAGCCGGGCTCATCTGGGAGTTCAACCGGGTGCACAGCCAGAACATCGGCCTGGAGGGGTTCAGCGATCTCACCGGCACCACGGCCGTGATCGATCCGGCGGTCGCCCTGGACGAACTGACCTACAGCTTCACGCCCAAGGGCGATACGTTCGAGATTCAGAACGGCAACTTCGAACTCGTGGTCCACGACACGATGAGCGACGAGGAGATTATCCGCAACGTGGAGGTGGACCTGGACGACAACACGGCCGATCCGGACACCATCCTCTATGACGCCAGCAACCCCACGGCCGCGAACGCGCTCGTGAACAAGATCCAAAACGCACTCGACACGGTCCAGCCCGGCGCCTTCACCGTGGGGCTGGACCTCGCCAACCGCCTCCAGATCCAGTCGAACAGCGAGGAGTTCACGCTCTCGTTCGGCCGGGACACCTCGGGTGCGCTGGCCGCCCTGGGGCTCAACACCTTCTTCTCCGGCTACGACGCGGGAAGCATCACCATGAACGGCGTGGCCGAGGACAATCCAGACTTCGTGGCCGGCGCGAAGAGCTTCACCCCGGGCGACAACACCGGTGCGCTCGCCCTCCTGGAATTGCGGGACACGGGGGTCTTCGACAACGACACGGCCACCATCGAGGACTTTTACGAAGGCATCGTGGGACGCCTCGGGGTCGAAGGCGACCGGGTCAACTCGCTCATGGAGACCCAGGAGGACGTGCTGACCCGGATGAAGAACCAGCGCGAAGACCTCTCGGGCGTCAACCTCGACGAGGAGCTCACCAAGATGATCCAGTACCAGCGCTCGTTCCAGAGCGCGGCGCGCTTCATCAGCACGGCCAACGTCATCTACGAGACGCTGATCAACATGTAGGGGGAGGCAGGAGGGGTGCCCGCGCGCGGGCGGTGGAGGCCGTTCGCTGCCGGACGCCGAGCAGCAGGAACCCGGAAGCCGGAAGGGGACGTCATGCGGTCCACGATCAAGATTTCATCCAATCTGGCGCTCGACAACATTCTGGACAACTACGCCCGGGTCATCAAGCTCCAGAACCAGATGGGCAAGGGGCGGCGCGTCATCAATCCGTCCGACGACCCGCTGGCCACGAACGCGGGCATGCGCCTGGACACGCTCCTCTCGCGCATCGATCAGTACAACCGCAACACCCAGGTGGGCAATTCGTTCCTCTCGCTCTCGGACGCGTCCCTGGGGAGCGTCAACGAACTGCTGAATACCGCCAAGAGCCTGACCATCGGGGCGGCCAGCGAAACCACCACGCACGAGATGCGGCGCACCAATGCGGTCGAGATGAACAACCTGCTCAAGGAGCTCGTGTCCGTGGGCAACCGCAAGGACGGTACGCGCTTCATCTTCGGGGGCACCGAGACCCAGCAGAGCCCGTTCGAGATTGTGGCTTCGCGGTACGTGCACTACCGCGGCAACGAGAAGCAGATCGAGATCCAGGCGGACAACGCCAACTACGTGCCCATGAACATCACGGGCGAGCAGGCCTTCGGCTCCATGGAGACCGTGCTCAAGACCCGGGACGTATCGCCCGACGTCAACATGGCCGTGGACATGTCCACCCGGCTCGAGGACCTCAATCTGGGCGACGGCGTGGCCAGCGGATCCATCAACATCCAGTACTCGTCCCATCCCACCATGGGGCTCGAGGTCGACCTCTCCTCGGCCGACACCCTGGAGGACGTCAAGGATCTGATCGAGCGGCTGACCCTGGAAGGCAGCCAGGCGCTGGACCCCGCCGGCCCGCTCGGCAACGACGTGCGGGACCGCTATGTCGCGGTGGAGATCAATCCGGACCACAACGGCATCCGGCTCTACGAGGTGGACGGAGGGACCGAGGGGGCCTCGGCTCCTGGCGCGACGGGCAACAGCTTCACGGTCCGCGAAGTCGGCGGCAACACGGTGGCCCAAGACCTCGGCGTCCTGGGCTCGAGCAGCACGCACCTCACGCTCGGCGAGACGCTCATCGGCGGCGACGTGGACCCCATCCTCACGGAGAACACGCTGCTCGCGGATCTCGAGGGGTTCGACGACGCGGTCTACACGATCAAGAACGGCGCGCCGGACGGCGAGGTGAAGATTCAGGAGTTCAACGACGCCAACAATCTGCTCGACAACTGGTCGCTCTTCGGCTTGACCAAGGGCGTGAACACGGGCGAGGACGGCGAGCTGTACACGCGGGTCAGCCATCCTGCGGCCGGCCAATGGCAGGTGGACATCTACCGGGTGCCGCTCGACCAGGCGCAGTCGAGCGATCTCATCGCGACCGGGTCGCGCACCAGTCCCGGCGGCAGCATCCTGCTCCAGCAGGCCAACGACTCCGGCGTCTCGGGCACGGTCTCGCTCAACTTCCCGATCGGCGATCCGGTCGGCACCGAGTACGACATCGACATGCTGAGCATCTACGATACCCCCTTCGAGGCGGTCATCAACGTGCCGGCCTTCAAGGAGTCGGGCGATACCAGCAACGTAGCCGACGGATGGCACGTGCGGGGGCTGGAGAAGGGGGTGAGCGTGGACGCGGACGACAAGTTCTACGTCGACGTGCAGGATCTGGGCGGCGGCGTCATCAACGTCGGTCTGTTCAACGACGCGGCCATGGGGGCGGGCGACCTGATCGCGTCGGGCCAGCTGCGCGGCGGAGTCACCGAAGGCACGGTGCGGTTGGTGGGGAATGCGGCCAACGGCTTCGAAGAGATCGACGGCACCGTGCACATCGAGTGGCCGGGCGGAGGGCCTTATCAGTTCGATGTGGAGGCCACCTTTGCCACGGTCAAGGACTTCATCAACGAGGTCAAGCGGTCCAACACGTACACGAGCGCGCGCATCGCCGAGAACGGCAAGAGCCTGGAGATCATCGGCCACCTGGCCGGCGCGTACCTGACGGTCGAGGAGGCGGGCACGTCGTTCGAACAGCTGGGCGACGAGAACGAGAGCCTGAGCCAACTCCATCTCAACGGGATCGCACGGAGAGAGAACACCGATGCTGCGGGGAACCTGTACGCCGAAGTCCTCGACCTCGGCGCCGCGGCCGCGCCCGATCGCTACCAGGTGAATCTTTACAGCGACCGCACGCGCCAGGCCCTCGTGGCCACCGGCACCCGCGCCACTGCGACGGGCCTGGTCACCCTGAGCGAAGCCAATGGATCGGGCCTGAACGGGTCGGTGCAGATCGACTACACGGTCGACGACAGCGACATCATCGTCTACCCCGGCGGCATGCGTGTGGCCGGCGACGAGGATACTCAGATTTCGCAGCTCAACATCCCGGGCATCATCCCCGGCGTGAACGCCGACTACGAGGGCAACCTCTACGCCACGATCATCGACGATACAGCGGGATCCGGCAACTACGAGGTCCATCTCTACAAGAGCGCGTCGCGGACGGCGAGCAGCGAGGTCGCCGTGGGGTCGATCAACGCGGTGGCCGGGCTGGTGACGAACTGGACCGAGGTGAACAGTTCCGGGCTCGGGGCGGCCGGGTCGGGTACGTCTCTCTACCTCGACTACGTCCAGGACGACAGCGACATCGTGATCCGGCCGGGCAGCCTGCGCATGAACGGGCAGGAGCGCGAGCAGAACATCTTCGCCACGTTCAACGACGTGATCGACGGCATGCACGCCAATGATGCGGAGGCGCTCCACAACCTGCTGGGCGACTTCAAGACCGATCTCGACCGGGTCTTGCTCGCCCGCGCCGAGGTAGGCAGCCGGCAGGATCGGCTGGATCTCGTGGAGGAGCGGCACGAAGACGAGAAGATCAACTTCGGCAAGGTGCGCGCCGACCGCATCGATCTCGACTTCGCCGAGGCGATCGTGCAGTTCCAGGCCCACCAGAACGTGTTCGAAGCGTCCCTGCGCACCACCGCCCAGATCATCCCGCTGAGCCTGGTGGACTTCATCTAGCGCGCAGCGTCGCCGCACTGGGCTGCCATGTCCACCTCGTGGTGGACATGCCGTGCCGCGCTTCGCATGCCCATCCAAGGATGGGCATGGCACCCGAACGAACGGCCTTCCGCTCTCGCCCTGTTTCCCGTTTTCTTCCTCCGCCTGTTTCTGGTATACTCTCCGCGCAGTGATCACAGAAGAGAGGGGCATGGTTCAGGAACGAGCCTGGTTCAGAAACGCGCGGATCTGGGTGACACACGGAACACGAAGCAGGTTGTAGCCCAGGCACTCCTGCTTGCCGAGCCGTAGCCTTGGCGAAGGCTGGCCTGGGGCGGATTCCCGGAGGCGCTCTGCAGGCAGGAGTGCCTGTGCTACATACCGCTCTCGCCGCGTGTTACCCGCAACGGAACCAGGCCGAGAAAGGGACGGCCCGTGGCCTTCTGGAATGAGGTCAAGGACATCTTTTCGGGCGAGGTGAGCTTCACCGAGCTCACCGACTCGCATCGCGCGGGCGTGCGCGTGCGATCGTTCCTCCTGCTCGTGCGCGAGACCCTGCGCTCGATCCGCCGGGACAACGCCCTCACGCTCGCCTCGAGCCTGGCCTTCCAGACCCTGCTCGCGCTCATTCCGGTCATGGCCATCAGTCTCGCCTTTCTCGCCATCTTCGGCTCCTACACGCCCGAGGGCGCTGCCGGAGCGGAAGAAGTCCCCTATACCGAGAGCTTCATCGAGGGCATCAAAGCCTGGATCCCCAACTTCCCGGGCATGAATGGGCTCATCGAATCCATCCGGGACTTTGCGGACAACGCCCGGCTGGTGGCGAGCTTCGCGTTCATTCTGCTCTTTGGCACCGCCTTCAGTCTGCTCAATTCGATCGAGGGCGCGTTCAATGCCATCTGGCAGGTGCGCGAGCGGCGGAGTCTGCTTGCCAAGGGCAGCGCCTTTCTCGCCACCCTCGTCATCGTGCCGCTCCTGATGAGCCTGACGGTCTACCTCACGACCCGGGTCGCGCGCGTGGCCGAAGACATCGAGGAGCGGCTGCCGTTCGGTGTGCAGGAGAGCGGAGAACGCCCGACGACCCCATCGGAACCTGCGCGGCAGACGGATGCCCCCTCCCGTGATGTGGAGAGGATACCCGGGGAGGAAGGGACGGCCGGAACGACGGTCGTGTCGCCGCGAGCCGCAGGGGAAGGGGGGTCGCTGATCAAGCGCATCTTCCTGGGACTCACGTCGCTCTTCACCACCTCTCTGGCCCTGGCCGCGCTCTACTACCTCATGCCGTACACCGTGGTGCGCGTGCGCGCCGCCCTGACCGGCGGTGTGGCCGCGGGCGTGTTCTTCGAAGCGGCCATCTTCCTCTTCCGCTTCTACGCGGCCCGATTCGCGGTCAACTACACGCAGATCTACGGGCCGCTGCTGGCCGTGCCCCTCTTCCTCCTGTGGATCTGGCTGGTCTGGCTGATCGTGCTCTTTGGCGCGGAGATCGCGTTCACGGTTCAAAATTTCCGGGACCTGGCCGTGCGCGCCGAACTCGAGAAGCGCGGCATCTCGAGTCGCATCTACCTGGCCGTGCGCACCGTGCTCGCGGCGAGCGTCGCCTTCCACCGCGGCGCCAGCCCGGCCGGGCTGGTCGATTGCGTGGCCGAAGAGCTCGAGGTGCCCCCCTACATGATCCGCGCGATCATTACCGTGCTCGTGCGGGAGAACGTGCTCCGCCGCGTGGAGCCTGCGGGCGAGGACGCCTACCTGCCGGCCAAGGATATCACCGCGCTCACCGTGGGCGACGTGGTGCGGGCCGTGTCCTCGGACTCTTTGGACGTGCCGGACGCGCCCGACGATCTCCTGCGCCAGCGGCTGGCTGAGATGTTCGACCGGGTCGGCCGCAGCATGGAGGGCATCCTCGACACCTGCGCGCTCAGCGACCTCGTGGCGATCGAGGAGCAGAGCCGCCTGGATGCCGAGACCCGGAAGGTCCAGACGTACAACTGACCACGTACGGACCGAAGGGCGCCTGCGTCCAGCCGGGCGGGGGGGCGGGCGGCGTACGGGTCAGGCGGTTCGTGACCACGATCCGCGCGGCCGCGGGCCCGCGCGCGGCAGCATCGGGCTTCTCGAGCTCCCGCCAGATCAGGTATTGCAGTCCCTCCCCGCTGTCCCGCAATCCCTGCAGCACGACATCGGTCTCCCCGTCGAGCCGTGCGGCAATGTACTGCGCCGCGGCCTGCTGAAAGCGAAAGGCTTCGCCGTAGTCGCCGGTCGTGCCGCCTGCGGTCGCGAGATGCGCGGTGAAGCCGGTCCACCAGAGCGTGCCCCCGGCCAGCAAGGCGCAGGTGACGAGGGCAACGCCGACGCGGGCGATCCGGCGTACGGCCTGCCGGGACGCCAGCGCCTCGTCCACGCGCTGGGCCGCCAGCCCGGCGGCCAGAAACAGGGCGGGCAAGGAGATGATGAAGTAGTGGTTGTGGACCTGGATCTGCCCGATGGCGTAGACACACACGGGCGCGAGCAGAAAGAGCAGCGTCAGAACCGCGAGCGGCTGTGCGCGGAGTCCCTGCCGGAGGGTGGGTGCGCGCCGGCATTGGATGCCCACGCACACAAGGAGCACGAGCGCGCTCGCCGCTGCCACGCCTCCGCCCAGCCACGAGAGCGCGACAGCGCTCGCGTGCAGCGTGGGATGCGCGGTCGCAAAGGCCGGACCAGCCCATTCCTGGATCCGGCCGCCGAAGAAGATCGAGCCGGTCGCGATCAGGCTCTGGCCGAAGCTGCGAGCGACCGAGCCGCCCGCCCCCACGGCGTCCGCGGCCCCGGTCAAGTCGCCGGCGCCCGCCCCCAGGAGATGGATGAGATACGGCAGAAGCACCAGCGCGCCGCAGACCGCGCCCGCGGCCAGCCAGGCCTTGCGCACGCGGCGTCCTTCCATGCACAGGAGCGCGAAGGCGAGTGCGGCCACGCACACGGGCACGCCCGAAAAGTGGAGGCCGAAGTGGATTGCGAGCAGCGCGGGCAGGGCGGCGATCCAGCGGGTGTCGGGCCGGCGGGCCATGCGGAGGAGGCAGAGCATGAGGAGCAGCACCAGGAGGTGCGAGAGGTCGACCGACCAGATCTTGCGCGAATACGCCACGAACCACGGTGCGGCCGCGGCGCAGCCGAGGGTCACAAGAGCGGCGAGGCCGGAGACGTGTTTTGCCGTCAGCCAGGCGAGGCCGAGCAGGGCCAGCACGCCCCCCAGGGCCATGAGCGCGGCCGCTCCTACGGGCGCGTCGAAGACTGCGTGCCAGGGCGCGAGCAGGTAGAGGAAGACGGGCGGGTTGGGGATGCCGATGCTGGCGGTGAGGCCGGTGCGGGGGAGGGTGCCGTCTTTGACAGCGCGTTCGGCCAGGCGGAGGGCCTGGACCTCGTCGCGCTTGAACTCCATGAGGTCGAGGTCGGCGAATCGGAGCCAGCCGCCCAGGAGGAGCAGCGCGCCGATTGCCCCAAGACGCCACGCGGGCCGTGCCATCCCATCCCTTCTCTCATGCCGGATGCGTCGCCGGTCCCTCTGTCCGGTTTGGAGCAGCCAAAAACGCGTCCACGGCTTCCCGCCGGGGCAGGGAGGGTTGCGCGCCGAGGCGGGCGGCCGCCACCGCTGCGTTCGCGCCCTTGCCGCCGTTGGCCAGCCGGACGTCGTCGATGAGCAGGGTCTCGCCGGGACGCGGCAGGCGCGTGACCGGCGTGATCACGTCCATGTTCGCGCTGCCGACGACGAGAAGGTTCGGCATGGGGTGCCCTCGCATTCACAAAGGCGATCAGACGCGGCAATGTGGCGCGTGCGATCGAAATCGAAATCGAAATCGAAATCGGGATCGAAGTCGGCATGCATTCGATCAGATCCTCCGGTTTCGATTCCGATCCCGATTTCGATTCCGACAACGATGCCGACGGGAGAACGCGAACGTGCTGGCGCAAGCCCTACGGCACCAGGGTCACGGGCGTGCCCAGGCGCGTGGCCCGCCAGAGTTCCTCGATTTCCCCGGGTCGCAGGAGAAAGCGCTTCTCCGTGGTGCGCGCGGACTCGGGGGCGCCGGCGATGCAGATGCCCCCGCCCAGGGGTGTATCCTGAGGGGGATGCTTGTGCGCGCGCGCGGCGGCTGCGATCCGGTCGAAGGTCTCCTGGTCGATGCGGCCGGCTCCCTTGGCCTGTTTCGCGTCCTGCAGGGCCGGGTAGTTGAGGTAGAGGCGGAACCCGTCGGCTGTCTTCTCGCGGCGCGTGATCCGGTACTGGCCGATGGGCGCGCGCTTGTCGCCTGCTTCGTGTTTGGGCGCTGAGGCGTCTTCGGGCGCGCCGATGCGGCGGTAGATGCGCACGCGGTCGGCGTGCGAGCGCAGGAGGATCACGCGCCCCTTGATATAGATCACGATGTTGGCGCGCGGGACGGGTCCGGTGATCTCGTACTGCGACCAGTCGATGCTTTCGGGTTCGGTTGCCTCGGCCTCTCGGTCCGCGGGCGTGTCGGACGCTTGCGTGTCCTCGTGCGCGCGGCTGTCATCGCCTCGGGTCTGCACATCAGGCCTGTCTGGCGCATCGGTTGCGGGCTCGCCTTCCTGCGGACGATCGGGCTGCGTCTCGACCGGCTGTAGTGCCGGGTCCCGGGCGGGCGTGTCGGTCGTGCGGGACGGGTCATGCGGTGACAAGGGGCGGTCGGCGGGGCGCGCGATGCTGTCCGGCGTCCTCCCGGCAGCGGCCGGGTCGGACGGGTCGGACGAGTCGGACGGGTGGGCGGCGAGGTCGGTCGCCCCCCCCTCGGGCGTATGCGAGGGCGGGGCGTCCCGCCCGCCCGCGGCGTCGCCCGGCCGTTCGGGCAGGCCCAGGCGCTGGGCCGTGGGAATGCCGGAGGGCATGCGCCGGTCCGGGTCCTCGCCCCCGTGGCGGAGGGCCAGCACGAGGAGCGCGACCACGATCGCCAGCAGGAAGGCGGTGCGGAGCCCCAGGATGACGGGAATGCGCAGGTCTGTCCCGTTCTTCGCCGCAGCGTTCGGGTCGGTCTCCATTGGAAGCTTCTCCCGCGGTCAGTCGATGAGAGCGAGTGCGCCCACGTCCTCGAAGCGCACGTGGGGCAGGTCTTTCCACACGATACTGGCGTCGTCCGGGCCTCCTTCCTTCGCGAACGCCTCCCGCCACTTCTTCTTGAACTTGAGGCCGTTTTTGACCGTGAGATACCGGTAGTTGAGGCTGGGCGTGCCGCCGGTGGTCACGTTCTCGAAGTGGTAGACGAAGATCGACGGATCGTAGACCGCCTTGTATCCGGCTGCGCGGATGCGGTAGCAGTAGTCGATGTCCTCGAACTGCACGGGATGGAACTGCATGTCGAGCGGGCCGGTCTCCTCCACGACCCGTCGCGGCAGGATCCAGCAGGCGCTGATCAGGGCCTGCACCTCTTCGCGCCGGTTCCACGCCGGCGCATCCGACGCCTCGCCCCGGCCGCGGAAGTCCACGCGTCCGCCTTGGCAGACCACGCACCCCGCGCACTGGATGTTGTGCGGCGGCTCGGCGAACAGGATCTTGGG
Source organism: uncultured Planctomycetaceae bacterium (assembly GCA_964496245.1). GTDB lineage: Bacteria > Planctomycetota > SZUA-567 > SZUA-567 > SZUA-567 > CAZBZG01. Next base: position 30,380 of record CAZBZG010000011.1, read on the forward strand.
GCCGAGCACGCCGATCGAGGGATCGCTGTCCAGGGCTTCGGTCATGCGCTCGAGCCACGAGCGCACGCCGATCACCACGTCGTTGTCGAGAAACACCACGTAGTCGCCGGTGATCTCCTCGAGCGCGCGATTGCGCCCTTCCACGGCGCCCACGTTCTCATCCAGCAGCAGCTTGCGCACGCGCCAGTCGCGCGCTTCGGCCCGCGCGCCAAAGGCCTCGAAGATGGCGCGGGTCTCGTCGGTCGAGCCGTTGTCCACGAGTACGCACTCGACCGCGGGCCAGGTGGATTCGAGCAGCCCCTCGAGCGCCCGCGCGGTGTGGCGGCACTTGTTGTGGGCGAGCATGAGGATCGAGACGAGCGGACCGGCCATGGCGTGTCCCCGGATGTTCGTTCAGCCGCGCGCGCATCGCGTCGGGCATATCTGCATGTGATTGTACGTCTCACGCCTGTCCGAAGCAATGGCTAC
>CAZBZG010000012.1:0-30289 GCA_964496245.1 uncultured Planctomycetaceae bacterium
GGCCTTCTTCAGATCCTGTTCCGCCTTGTCGCAAAGCACCACGCTCTCGAGATGGCTCTGGTAGTCCCGAATCGCCTGCTGCAAGTCCTTGACGCCCGCGTAGCGATCCTTGGGCTCCGTGGCCATGGCCGTGAGCGCAATGTCGGTGAGCTCGTTCTCTTCCTGCGTCTCCTGGAGGATGTTGTTCATGGCTTGATAAATGCAGGCATACATCCCGCCTTCGCCCGAGTGCGGTTTCGAGCCTGTCACGATGCGGCATTTCGGATTCGCCCTGGCACAGCAGAAGGCGGCACGAGACGCGGCCATGCCGCTTTCATCTTCGTTTTCAACCTTGTGCAAATCCGGGCCGGAGCGTATAGTCGGGTGCCGTGAACGCCGGGGGGCAAACCACTTGCCGCGTACCCACCGGCCGGTCTAACGCTAACTCGTTACAGAAAGGAAGGTTTCCATGGCTGACGCGTATACGCCCCTCTTCGACATCTCCGGCAAGGTGGCCGCGATCACGGGCGGCGGCGGGATTCTCTGCGGGGAGATGAGCCGGGCCCTGGGGCGCCTGGGCGTCAAGGTGGCGGTCCTCGACCTCGCCGAGGACGCGGCCAACAAAGTGGCCAAGGAGGTGTGCGACCAAGGCGGCACAGCCCTAGGCGTGGCGTGCGACGTGCTCAAAGTCGAGTCCCTCCAGCAGGCCTGCGCCAGCGTGGAGAAGGGACTGGGCCCCGTGGACATACTGATCAATGGCGCGGGCGGCAACAACCCCAAGGCCACGACCGGGGGCGAAACCGTGGCCGATCAGGTCGACCCGACCTTCTTCGATCTGGACCCGACGGGTGTGCAATTCGTCTTCAACCTCAACTTCATCGGCACGCTGCTGCCCACCCAGGTCTTTGCCAAGGGCATGGTCGAGCGCCAGGCCGGAAACATCATCAACGTCTCGAGCATGTCGGCCTTTGCCCCGCTCACCAAGGTGGGCGCCTACTCCGCGGCCAAGGCGGCGGTCAGCAACTTCACCGAGTGGCTCTGCGTACATTTCGCGCCCGCGGGCATTCGCGTCAATGCCCTCGCGCCCGGCTTCTTCCTGACCGAGCAGAACCGCTTCCTCTTGACCGACAAAGAGACGGGCAAGCCCACCCCGCGCGGCCAGACCATCATCAGTCAGACGCCCATGAGGCGCTACGGCGATCCCGCAGAGCTCGTGGGCGCGCTCGTGTGGCTGCTCAGCCCGTCGGCGAGCTTCGTGACCGGCACGGTGATTCCCATCGACGGCGGATTCAATGCGTTCAGTGGGGTCTAGAACCTGGGGCGCGCTCGCCTGACGCAAGCATTCGACGTGCATCGACACAAGGAGACCTCAGCATGAAGGTGGCCATCATCGACCTGGGGTACGACGACTACGACCGCGAGGAAGCGGCCGCCAAGAGCGGCAACGCCGAGCTCGTGCTCGCGGACTGCAAGACCCCCGAAGACGTGAAGAATGCCTGCAAGGATGCGGTCGCCATTGCCGTGCGCCAGAGCGTGATCGACAGGGATGTCATCGAGGGCATGACGGCGTGCAAGCTGATCGCGCGGTACGGCGTGGGCGTGGACAACGTGGACCTCGAAGCGGCGGGCCAGAAGGGCATCTTTGTCACGAACATCACGGGCTATTGCAACCACGAGGTGGCCGAACAGGCCCTGGCGCTTCTCCTGACCGCGGCCCGCAAGGTGCTCCTCCACGACCGCGCAGTGCGCGCGGGCGAGTGGGATCTGAGCAGCCGCGAGAAGCTCTTCCGCATCCAGGGCCGCACCCTGGGCCTGGTGGGACTGGGCCAGATTCCGCGCTCGCTGGTCGCGAAGGTCAAGGGCTTCGATTTCCGGATCCTCGCTTGCGATCCGTACGTGAACGAAGCGGACATGAAAGCCATGGGCGTGGAGAAAGCCGATCTCGAGACCGTGCTCAAAGAGTCGGACTTCGTCTCGCTCCACGCAGCGGTGACGCCCGAGACCACCCACATGATCGGCGAAGAGCAGGTGCGCATGATGAAGCGCACGGCCGTACTCGTGAACACCTCCCGTGGCGCCCTGATCGACGAGGCCGGACTCGCCAGAGCCCTCAGAGACAAGGCCATCGCATGCGCGGCGCTGGACGTCTACGAAACCGAACCCCTGCCCGCAGAAAGCCCCCTGCGCGAGCTCGACAACTGCATCCTGACCGACCACTGCGCCTGGTACTCCGAACAGTCGGTGGCCGAGATGCAGGAAGCGGTAGCCCGCCAGATCGCGGCCGTGCTCAAGGGCGACGAGCCGCCCTCGGTGGTGAATCAGGAATTTCTCGGCTGACCCGCCGCTCAAAAAACCGCAATCAACGGAGGAAGAGCGGCGCCTTCATCGCAGGCGTCCCCGTCCTCCCCGGCCGGCGCAGATGCCAGCGGTTCCACGCGTCCAGGGTCTCCAACCGTACGAAGAATGCGCCCCGGCTCCGGCTGGATCCGACGGCCCACGAGTTCGGAGCGGATCAGGCGGATCATGAGGTGATTGAGGCGCTGCACGAAATAGTCGGGAATATGCGGCTCAGCATGTGCGCTGCCCACGCCCGAATCGTCCGTGAGAAAGCAGTAGTTCCCCTGCGTCAGCATTGCCGACAAGCGCATCACGTATTCGGCCTTGTCCTCCACGCCGCTTGCGGCCACGGGATAGATGGCCACGCCCCGTCGCCGAAGCTTTCTGGCTGAAGCAATCGTCTGTTACGAGCCAACTGCGGAACACTCACCAACGCCCAAATCGGCAAATGCTCCTACATGTCCCGCCCATGTCGCCGCTATGGACACGCCGGCCGCCGCTACTCCTCCAGCGGCTCTGGCGGAAGAAGGCGCTTGATCTGGGCGATGAGTTCGGGGACGGAGATTGTGGCCGTGTCCCATACGCGCCTCAGATTCACTTGATCATACCCATGGACAACGAAATCTCTCATGCCGGCGATCTTCCGCCACGGGATCTCGGCATGCGCCTCGCGGAACGCCTCAGACAATCGCTTGGTCGCCTCCCCGATGACCTGAATCTGATAGATCACGGCGAAATGGGTCTTCTTGTCGTCATGGAACGCCTCGGCATCCATGTCGGCAAGGAAGGCTTCGATATTCCCTGCCGCCCTGACCATATCCCACAAGGCGCTGGTATCGCGTTCCTCAGGCGGCATAGACCCTCTCCTTGGTTTGCAGGATCTCGCGGCGCCGATAGGGATTCTTCAGGCACTTCTCCTCTGTCAGATCCACATCACGGCCAAATATGTCTCTGAGCTCGTCCTGCATTGACACGAGATCGAGGAGGGTCCACCTCTCGTCATCCGCAAAGGTCACCAGCACGTCTACATCGCTGTCAGGTCGGAAGTCGTCCCGCAACACCGAGCCAAAGAGCGAGAACTCCACGATCTTCCACCGCTGACAGAAGGCTTCGATTTTGTCTATGGGGAGGTCGATGTGCGCGGTCATGCGTCTGGGCTCCTCGGAGGCCTCTCGCGAGCCGTTCGGATGTCCCAACATTCCGGTATTCTATCGGATGCGCCCGGCCGAGCAAGGCCTTTCAGGCTGCCCATCGCAGCCGGGAACACAACAGGCGCCGCCGCGCACACGCCCGTCACGCGGGCTGGCCGCGGAGGCTGGCTACGTCGAAGTCGCGCGCGGCGTGAAAGCAGGCGAGGATGTTCTCGGTAGGGGTATCCGGCTGGATCACGTTGGAAGGAAAGATCACCAGCCCGCCGTTGTAGCCGCACTGGCGGATCAGGGTCTCGACTTCGGCCCGGACCTCGTCGACCGTGCCGTTGGGCAGCGTGTGCTGGAGGCTGACGCCGCCGTGCAGGGCGATGCGGTCGCCCCACCGGCGCTTGACCTCGGCCGGGGCCATGCATTCGGGCTGAATGGGATTCACCACGTCGAAGCCGATCTCCCGTCCTCGGTCTCGTACTACGCGAGCAAGCGCTTCTGCACTTCCTGATGGATCCAGGCGTCCGTGGGCGTGCGATCCGGGACCTCGCGGTGGAGCGCGGCCACGATGCGTTCGCGGGGCGTCTCGGGGTTTCCTCCTACCGGTCGTAGCGCCCGTACTCCTGAATGGTCGCCATGAGCAGCCGCATGGCGGTCAGGCGGGAGCCGTTGTTGATGGAACCGGCGGTGGCGAAGACCAGGCCGCGTTCTTCCCGGGTCTGGCTGAAATCGCGCAGGAACTCGGCCACGATCTTCTCCTCCTCGTTGCGGCTGAGCGTGAAAGGCGCGAGCTCGCCCTGGATCACGGCGCGCGGCAGGTGCTGGCGAATCTCGGCCACGGTCACGGTGGGCCCGAAGTTCGTGCCCGTGAGGTCGAGCTTGCCCAGGATGGGCACGATGTGACCCATGGCCGAGTCCGAATGCTGGAAACGGCGGTCGCCCGGGTCGGGGCTGTAACGCTCGAAGATGCCCTTGAGAATGGGATAGGCGAAGAGCTCGTACATCGGGGGCGTGAGCAAACAGCAGTTGTCGTCCGCAAAACCAAAGCCCCGCGGCGCGGTCTCGGGCGTGTACCCGGCTTCCTCGTCGAGCACCCGGGCTCGCGCCAGCATGGCACGCAGGATCGTGTCGCTGAAGCGGGCGGCCAGGTCCTCGTTGTCGTGGATCAGGAAGATCAGGTTCTCGGTGCCGTAGATGGAGGTCGCAAAGGTCACGGGCCCGCGCTGGCCGCGGTAGAGCGGGGGCTTGACGCCCAGGCCCATGAGCCGCTCCTTCTCGGCATCCCAATTCTCGGGGAGGAGAAACGCGCGCAGGTCGCCGGCGAGCCGTTCGTCCACCCGGTCGAGCAGGGCGGCGAGCTCGTCCTCGTTGTCGGCCGCCTGCTGGAGCCAGTAAGAATCGATGTGCCAGACATTCTCAGCCTCGAAGATATCGTGCAGCCCCTTGACCGGCGGGTAGCGTTTGTCCGGGTCCGGCTGCGACTCGTTCAGGAGCCGGCGGCCCACGATGGTCTCCGCCTCGTCGTTGTAGGCCTTGGAGACCTCGGCCGCCCACGCGGGATCGTGGCGCAGCCGGTGCCAGTCCTCGTCGAGTCCGAGTTCAGCGAACACGCACTCCCGGCTCATGAGCATGCCCAGGGGCACCTGGGGGATGTCGGCGCCGAACGGGTCGGCCATGGCCGCCTCCTGGTCGGCCCAGAAACGCTCCACATCCACGGGCGCGAGCCCGTTGTGCGCGCGCATGGCCCGGACCATGCGGCGCGGGATATCGGTCTGCGGTTCGGTTGCCAAAGCTGTCATGGGGGTCTCCCTCCTCAGGGGGTTCTCTGGACCAGCTGTCGTTTGTACTATAACGGCCAAACAATACGTGGAAAATGGTTGATAATTCCATTACGTTGCACTAAAGTCACCTCATGCGATCGTTTCTCCAAATCGAGACCCCCACGGACGTGCCCCAGATCCTCACCCTGGTGGACAGGGGCGTGGCGTATCGTTTCAACGTGCTGCACGTGAGCCGCGAGGAGCACCGGCGAGAGGCGGGCCCGCGCGTACGGCGGTCCGAACACGCGCACAACGTCTACCACATCGTGCTCTTCACGCGCGGCCAGAACCGCTTCATGCTCGAGGGCGTGCCGCGCCTGTTGCGGCCCGGCACGCTCGCCCTCACCGGCCCCGGCATGGCCCACAACTTTTCGTGCTGCGATCCCGGCACGCTCACGTATCTGGAACTCACCTTTGCGCTCTGCGGCGCGGCACAGGACTGCCGGCTGCCTTTCCACCGGGTGCTCGGCCTGTACGCTGGCATGGACCTTCCCGAACTCGAGATGCCGCTCGAACTCAGCCCCGAACCGCGCCGCGTGCTGAGCGGCCGGCTGGCGCTCCTCCTCACCCAGCTCGCCCCGGGCGGCCGGATCCGGTGGCTCCCTGCCTTCCGCACGATCCTGGAACTCCTCCTCTTCCTGGCCGAAGACGTGTACGGCGGCGAGTCCGCGCCCGCGGATCGTCCGTTCGGGCCGCTGGACGAAGCCAAGCGCCGGATCGACCAGCGCTTTGCCGAGCGCCTGTCCGTGGACGACCTCGCTGCGGAAGCCCATCTCTCGCGCGGCTACTTCCTCCGGGCGTTCAAGGCGCGCTTCGGCCTGCCGCCCATCGCCTATCAGCAGACCGTGCGCGTCAATGCGGCCAAGACACTGCTCCGCAACACCAACCTGCTCTGCAAGGAGATCGCCGTGCGCACAGGCTTCGAAGACGTCTACTACTTCAGCAAGGTCTTCAAGAAGGTTGCGGGGATGACGCCGACCGCGTTCCGGAAGGGGGCCTGACCGCGGGAAGACCGAACCGGTCTACTCGGCCTCGACCTCGGTCACCGCCTGGATGAATTCGGGCATGCGCACGGGCTTGCGGAGCACCCTGCGCACGCAGGAGAGATGGTCGAGTTCCTGCTCCTGCTCGGGGGAGATCTCGCCACTGCAGACGATCACGCGGGCCGAGGGATTCATGGTCTGGATCATGGCCAGCGCGTCCATGCCGTTCCACTCCGGCATGGCGAGGTCCATGACGATCACGTCGTAGCCCGGCTGCTGGATCGCCAGCTGGAAGCCCTCCCGGCCGTTGCAGACGACCGCGCAGTCGTGCGTCTCGCTCAGCGCCTCCTCGAACACGAGGCGCATGTTGCGTTCGTCGTCGATGATGAGTGCCTTGCGCACGGTCTGGCTCCCCCGGAGGCGGCGTGTCCCGGCCGGTCCGCCCATCCTTACTCATATCGCGGATTCGAGCGGGGTCAAGCTCTTTTGGCGAAACGTTTGACCAAGCCGCTCCCACGTTCTACACTGACCCCGTCGGAGGGCTGTTTTGAAAGGCGCTCGCATGTTCGAAGGCGTCATGAACCGATTCGGCGAGATCGCCGTCTGGCTCGGGTTGCTCGAGGAGCGCGAACTCGACGAGGCCCTCGAAAGCCAGGACGACACGGGCAAGCGCATCGGCGAGCACCTCGAGGACCTGGGCCACATCCGGCGCAGGCACACCGACGTGATTCTCAAGGCCCAGTCGAGTTCCCGCCGCCGACGCCTCACGCGCCGGCAGGAAGCGGCAGGGGGCGACCCGAGGCTGGCCGCACTCGACCTTCCGGGATCCATGCACGAGGCGCGCCTCTCCAAGCCATCGGAGAGCGTGCTGCTGCTCGAGCTGTTCGGGGCGCTCGAGACCGAACCCGAGCACCTGCCCTCTCCGATCCCGCGCGAAGCGGATGAGGTGCTCGTGGTCTCCCTGGCGGGCGTGACCCGCATCAACCACGGGGGCGCCATCGCGATCTGGTACGCCAGCGGCGGGCAGGACACGGTCTTCTGCCAGGTGCCGCCCGAGGCCATGGCGCTCTACGAGGAAGTCGGCGTGAGCAAGATCCTCGCGTTCGCCCACACGCTCGAGGAGGGGCTGGCCCGGGCACGGGACTGGACCCGCGCGCGTGCCGCGGACGAGGCGGCCGCACCGGCTGAAACAGCTCAGGCTGCGGCTGCCGGCACAACGGTCGGCGGCTGGGTAGCGGTGCGCGGCCGCAGCACGTACCACAGGCCGGACTGTCCGTCCCTGCTGCGCACCAGCGCAAAACGACTGCTCCGCCTGTGCGCAGACGACCTCGCGGGCTACACCCCCTGCCGCATCTGCGCACAGCAGGCGTAGCCCCACGCCCGGCACCGCGTGGACGCCAGAGGGCGCGCCGTAGTACGCCCCGCCGCCTCTGCGGGAGGCAAACGCTGATGCGTAGCGGCGGACGGCTAGCCCCCGCGCGCCAGCGCCCCCGATCAGATCTGCAGGTTCGCGTGGTCCCGCCGGTAGGCGCGCGGGCTGACACCGTAGCGGCGCTTGAAGTCCCGGCTGAGGTTGAAGGGACTCGTGAAGCCGAGGTCCTCGGCGATCTGGGCGATGGGCTGCGTGGACGCCGACAGCATGCGGCAGGCGGCGGTCAGCTTGGACCGGCGGATGTACTGCTTGGGCGCGCACCGCACAGCCTGCTTGAAGACTTCATGGAACCGGGAGAGGCTGAGTCCTGCCGCCTTTGCCGCATCCGCGACCTGCAGGGGCTGATGCAGGTTGTCGTGGATGAAGGCGAGCGCCCTCTTTACGGCCGGCGACTGCTCCACAGCGCGCAGCAGATCCATGTCCGCGCGCGAAAGGCTGCCGAGTTCGGAGAGCACGCCGAAGCTGAGTTCGTGCGACCGGATGGACCCGCGCAGGCCCGTCTCGCCTTCGAGCGCGATAAGTTTTGATAGCTTCTCGCCGATCGCCTTTGCCGGCCCGCCCGTCACCTTGAGCGGGAAGCCCAGGCACGCGGACACATCGAGCGCGCCGTAGGCCAGCCAGCGCGCGTGCAGCCACCGGGCCGCCATCCGGCCCTTGCGGTGCCGGTGCGTGATGGTCATGGGCGTGTCCGAGGCCACGACAAAGACCTCGCCTGTGTGGACGGTTGCAGACGCCGCCGGCGTCTTCACTTCGTACGCGCCTGCCACGGGCTGGACGATGACCGTGAACGGGCAGATCTTCTCGTGCACCCAGCCGTCCCGAAACCGGTCGCTCTTGCCGACCTGGCAGAAGTCGAGGGTGAGGTCATACACGGGCGGCTCCTGCGGCCAGGCGAACTCTTGGGCCCGGCTGATCGGATGAACTGATATTATTTCCGGAGATCCGGATATGGTCAAGCCCCTGGCGGCAACGTAGAATGCTCCGCAAGACCGGGGCGATGGATTGCAGAGATCGTGCGAACGGCCCCGGCCAGAGGCGAGCGACAAGGAGACCTGTCATGCGATTCGGAGGACCCGTATTCCTGGACCCGTTCTCGCCGGCCGCATGCGTCCGGCAGCTCAAGGAGGCGGGGTATTCGGCCACCTACTGGCCCAACGTGCCGGACGACGCAGTGGAGGAGACCGTGCGCGCGCTCGCAGACGCAGACATCGTCATCGCCGAGGTCGGCGCCTGGAGTAATCCCATGGACCGGGATGCGGAGAAGCGCCGTGAGGCCATCGAAAAATGCAAGCAACGACTGGCGCTGGCCGAACGCGTGGGCGCGCGATGCTGCGTCAACATCGTGGGGTCCAAGGGCGCGTTCTGGCACGGACCCTGCCCGGACGACCTGACCGAGGACGCGTTTGACGAGATCGTGGAGGTGACACGGGAGATCGTGGACGCGGTCGGGCCGCAGCGTACCGCGTACTGCCTGGAAACCATGCCGTGGCTGTTTCCCGACTCGGCCGACGCGTACCTGCAACTGATCCAGGCGATCGACCGAAAGGGATTCGCCGTGCACCTGGATCCGGTCAACCTCGTCCACTCCCCGCGCCGGTATTTCGAGAACGCAGCATTGATCCGGGAGTGCTTCGCCACGCTCGGCCCGCACATCCGCAGCTGCCACGCCAAGGACATTGTCATGTCCACCAAGCTGACCGTGCATCTGGACGAGGTGCCGCTCGGCCAGGGCGCGCTCGACTACGCGACCTACCTCGCCGAACTCGCCAAGCTCGAAGCGGACACCCCGCTCATGATGGAACACATGAGCCCGGACGAATACCCGGCTGCAGCGGAGCACGTACGCAAGACCGCCCAGCGCATCGGAGTGACAATACGATGAACACGACAACCTTCCGGCAGGTCACCGTGACCGCACCCAGGACCGTCGAACTCCTCGAGCACAAGCTCGAAGATTTTGAACCCGGGCCAGGCGAGATCGCCGGGCCGACCCTGGCCACGGTGGTGAGCGCTGGGACCGAACTCGCGGCGTGCTACCGCGCCCAAGACGGCGCGTTCCCGCGCCACCCCGGCTACGCAGCCGTCTTCGAAGTCGAACACACGGGCGAGGGCGTAGAAGGATTTCAGCCTGGCGACCGGGCATTCACCATGGGCAGGCACCAGTCCTTCCAGCGGTGCGCAGCCACCGAGGCCCTGCCCGTGCCAGACGGCCTGTCCGCACCGGCTGCCGCGTGCGCGCGCCTGGTCGGCATCTCGCTCACCACCTTTTTCACGACCACGGCCCGGCCGCCCGAGGTCGCACTGGTCACCGGCCTGGGGCCGGTCGGCAACTTTGCTGCGCAAGCCTTTCGAGCGGGCGCGTACCGCGTGATCGGCGTGGATCCGGACGCCCGCCGCCGCGACATGGCCCGCGGCTGCGGGGTGGATGACGTACGCGAGCGCGTTCCCATAGACGACCCGGCGGTGGCCGGCCGGGTGGGTGTGGTCGCGGAATGCTCCGGCCACGAGCAGGCTGTGCTGGAGGGGCTGCGCGTGGTGCGCAAGCGCGGCGAGGTCGTGCTGATCGGCGTGCCCTGGCAGCGGCGGACCGACCACTGGGCCCACGACGTTCTGGACCGGGTCTTTCACAACTACGCGGTGCTCCGAAGCGGGTGGGAGTGGGAACTGCCCCGGCACGCAGAGGACTTCCGTCCCGCCTCCATTTTTGGGAACTTCCGCATGGCCCTGGACTGGATCGCGGACGGCCGTATCCTTATGGACGGGCTGATCGAGATCCATTGGCCGGCCGACGCCCCAGAGGTCTACCGGGCGCTCGACGCCGGCACTACGGACACGCTGGTGCAGGCCTTCGATTGGAGGGAAGGGGCTCTGTCATGATCCGCACGACGCGCGAGATGGACGCCAAGCAGATCGAGGGGTGCCACGGCGGCACGGGACCGATCCAGTGCCGCGTAGCGCTGACCGGCACGGACGGCCAGACCGGCCTTTGCTTCCTCCACGACGACCGCATCCCGCCAGGCTCGACCATCGCCGAACACCGCCACGATGACAACGAGGAGATCTATCTTATCGTCGAGGGCTCGGGCACCCTGCTCCTGGACGGCGAGCGCATCCCGGTCACGGACGGCGACGTCTCGCTGGTCGAACGCGGCCATACGCACGGACTCGAGAACACCAGCGACCGCGACCTGCGGCTGATCGTGATCTGCATCGGGTAGACGGTCGGCTTCACGGGCAGTGCCCGCGTTCCGCGCCAACGAACCATCTGCCTCTCGCCAAGACGCCAAGAGCGCGAAGAATCCTGCGCCTGCGCGCGAGCGATCGGAGGGTCCTGCTTCTGCAGGACCGGCAATTGCGCGTGCAACAACGGATGCGCAACAACTCGTCCCTCCGCCGTCTTTGCGTACGTGGCGTCTTGGCGAGAGAGAAACAGGCGCCTCGATCGCAGCCATCGGCCTCTCGATCCGGATCGCGCCCGCGCGCGGTCTTACCCCCGCTGCTCCCGTTCCCGCAGCGCCCGCGGCGAGAGCCCGTAGGCGCGGCGGATGGTCTTGTTGAAGTGCTGCAGGTCCGGGAGCCCCACTTCGCACGCGATCTGCTTGATCGCGGCTGTGGAGTGGCGCAGGAGGTGCCTGGCCTTGTGCAGCCGGCGCGTGCGGATGTAGCTGCGAATCGTCAGGTCGTACTGCTGGCGGAAGAGGCGGATCAGGTGATTGTGGGAGAGGCCCACCTCGCGCGCGAGCAAAGGGATGTCGAGGGTCTCAGCCAGGCGCAGCTCGATCAGCCGCGTGGCCTGGCGGAGCGCCGGATGCGCCGGCGGGCTGTCGGGCGCGGGCGGCGGGCAATCCTGGAGCGTGAGCAGGATGTCCCAGAGCTTGACTTCGGCGCGCAGCGGGTGCTCGGGAAAGACCTGGACCAGTTCGGCCATGGCCTCGTCGATCGCGGGGAAGCGGTCCTCCAGATCGGTGAGCGCGGCCACGCGCGCCCGCGGCGCCCGGTCGGCCAGGCGGAAGTGCGCGCACGCGTGGTGCGACCGCTCCAGGAAGCGATAGGTCTTCTCCACGCCCGGCCGCATGAGCGCGATCGTGCCCGGATGCAGCTCCAACATGGCGCCCGCCGCCTCCAGCCGGGCGTGGTAGTGGAAGATGTGGAGCGTCCAGAATTCGGGCAGGCAGAAGGTGCGCACCGACGGTTCGAACACGCCCGCGCCCGCGTACGCGATCTGCGGCCGCACGCGCGAGGGTACCGACCAGGTGTGGGTGTGGCAGGCTCGCATGGTGATATTATACCACCAATAGTGATCACGGCCAATTGATATAATGCGCTTTTTGTTGTAATCTACGTGCAGGAGGATTGATAGGAGACCACTGATGACCCCTCGCGACCGCGTGCTTGCCGCCATCGAACACCAACCCACCGACCGCCTGCCCTACTGCGTGCTGCTCACGGGCGAGATGCGGGAGGCGCTCACGACCCGCCACGGCATCCCAGACCCCCAGGCCTGGCTCGACAATGACGTGGCGCTCGTGAGCCCGCCGTGGTGGCAGTGGCACGAGCTCGGGCCCGCATGGCAGGCCATGGATCCGCCGTCCACCCGCCCCACGGTCCTGGGCCGGGGCGACTACGCCGCCTTCGCAGACACGATCGCACGCGTGCGCGAGACGACGGGCCGGTATGTGCTCGTCACCATCTACGGCAGCCACTTCGAGAAGGCCTACTTCGCGCGCGGCATCGAAAACTTCCTCGCGGACATCGCGGGCGAGTACGCGTTCGCCAAGCGTCTCTGCCGCGAGATCGTGGAGAAGAATCTCGTCATGCTCGAAAACTTCCTGGCGCTGGAGGCGATCGACGGGGTGCTGCTGGGGAGCGACTGGGGCTCCCAGCGCGGACCCCTCATGGCGCCCGACGTGTGGGACGACCTCATCCGTCCGGGCGAGCAGGCCGAGTACGACCTGATCCACGCTTACAGCAAGGACGTCTGGGTGCACAGCTGCGGGGACATCGCCGTGCTCCTCCCCCGGCTCGTGGACATGGGCGTGGACGTGCTGAATCCGCTCCAGCCCGAATGCATGGACATCGCGCAGGTCAAGGCCGACTTCGGCCCCGACCTGACCTTCTGGGGCGGGCTGAGCACGCAGCAGACACTCCCCTTTGGCACGCCCGAAGCCGTGCGCGCCGAAGCGCGGCGGGTCTACGATCTGCTCGGCGCGGGCGGCGGGTATGTGGCTGCGCCCGCCCAGGCCATCCAGACCGACGTGCCGCTGGCCAACCTCGAGGCCATGCTCGAGATCTTCCGCACCCCCACGCACGCGCCCGCTGCAGAGGTAGCCTGATGGCCCGCCCCAACATCGTCCTGATCCTGGCTGACGACATGGGCTACGGCGATCTGTCGTGCCTGAACGAGGCGGGCAAGATCCACACCCCGCACCTCGACCGGCTCGCAGCCGAAGGCATGACCTTCACGGACGCGCACGCGAGCAGCGCGGTCTGCACGCCCTCCCGCTACAGCATCCTGACCGGCCGCTACGCCTGGCGGAGCCGGCTCAAGAACGGCGTGCTCGGGCCCCTCGAACCGCCGCTCATCGAGGAGGGCCGCCTGACCCTGCCGCAACTTCTGCGCACGCAAGGGTACCGCACCGGCTGCATGGGCAAATGGCATCTCGGCATGAGCTGGCCCTTTGCCGACGGGCATGAGCCGCTCTTGGGCGACTGGCGCAGCCAACAGACCCAGAACGCGTCGCTGCATCTGCAGAGCGCCGAGCCTGTTCGCGGCGGGCCGGTGGATCGTGGATTCGACACCTACTTCGGGGTGGACGTACCCAACTTCCCGCCCTACGGCTGGATCGAGGACGACCGGCTGGCCGGCGCGCCCGACCGCATGAAGCCGGAAGCCATGTACGGCGTGCCCGGCGCCATGACGGAGGGCTGGGACCTGGAAGCCATCATGCCCACGCTCACGCAAAAAGCGGTCGACTTCGTCGAAGCGAACGCCGCCGGCGCGCAGCCCTTCTTCCTGTACTTCCCCCTGACCGGTCCGCACACGCCCATCTGTCCCACGCCCGCATTCCGCGGCCACAGCGAGGCAGGCATCTACGGCGACTGGGTCATGCAGATGGACGCGGCCGTGGGCGCGGTCCTGGAGGCGCTCGACCGCTGCGGGCTGGCCGAGGACACGCTCCTCCTCTTTGCGAGCGACAACGGCTCGCCCGGCCGCAACGGGAGCGCCGAAGACCCGGGCACGGTGCTCGAGACCTTTGGCCACAACCCGAGCTGGATCCTGCGCGGCATGAAGGCCGACATCTACGAAGGCGGCCACCGCGTACCGTTCCTGGCGCGGTGGCCCGGCCGCATCCAGCCCGGCACTTGCGCCGAGGGGCTCGTCTGCCTCATGGATCTCATGGCCACCTGTGCGGACCTGACGGGCGCCGCACTTCCGGCGGGCGCAGCCGAAGACAGCCTGAGTCTGCGGCCCTATCTGTTGGGGGACGCAACGGCCGGGTCGATCCGCGAGAGCCTGGTCCACCACAGCCATCACGGCCTGTTCGCCATGCGCAAGGGCGCGTGGAAGTACATCGCCGGCTGGGGCTCGGGCGGCTTCAGCGCGAACGCGGCCATCCCGTCCCTGCGCGACACCCCCCGCACCCAGTACGACCCGCCCGAGCAGCTCTACCATCTCGCCGACGACCTGCGCGAAGCGCACAACCTCTGGGGCGACCGCCAGACCGTGGTCGCCGACCTCGCCGGGCTGCTCACCCGCTTTCGCTTCGTAGGAGAAGCGCCGCGGTGAAGGGCCCTCCTCTACGCAATCCCCGGACTGCCTGGGCATTTGCCCCAAGTCCCTGCTGGATCTGTGCGCCGTGCATCCGGTCTTTGCGCACCATCCCGACATGCGCGGCGCCGGGGTGAAACGGCCGGGGCAAGAGGAGCCCCCCGCATCCGGAGCATGCATTGCTGCAGACCCCCCCCCGCGGCCTGCAGCATCCTTGCGAAGGCCGGCCGGATCTCAAGACACATGACCCGGCTTCGGATCGAGACGGATGAGGATGCCCGGTCCGCCTGCTACGCGGCCCCGCGCAGGATCGCGGCCACCTTGTCCGGCGTGAGGTCTTTGTGTTCTCCCCAGACCACGCCGCGCGCGGTGAAGCGCCGCTCGATCTCGTCGGCCGCTTCGGCGGCGGGGATCTCGAAATCGCGCAGGGTCGTGGGCATACCCAGCGAATGGAAGAAGCCCTCGGTTTCGGCGATGGCCCGGTCGGCCGCTTTGTCGTCGTCCGGCTCGTCCACGCCGAAGACGCGGCGTGCCAGTTGGGCGAGTTTCTCCCGCTTGCGTTCCTTCTGAAAACGCCAGAGCGACGGGAGGACGATGGCGAGCGACTCGGCGTGCGCCACGCCGTAGAGGGCCGTCAGTTCGTGGCCGGTCATGTGCGTGGACCAGTCCTGGGGCACGCCGCAGCCGAGCGACCGGTTGAGCGCCCAGGTCGCGCACCACATGAAGTTCGCGCGCGCGTCGTAGTCCTCTGGATCGGCCAGCGTCTTGGGTCCCTCCTCGATCAGAGTCTTCACGACCGCCTCCGCCTGCCGGTCCTGGAGCGGCGCGTCCGCAGGACAGGTCATGTACTGCTCCATGACGTGCACGAACGCGTCGACCACGCCGTTGCGCACCTGGTGCTTGGGCAGCGAGAACGTGACCTGCGGATCGAGGATGCTGAAGTGGGGCTGCATCAGCTCGCTGTCGAACCCGCGCTTGTCCTTGCGTTCTTCGCGCGTGATCACGGCGAGCGGATTCATCTCCGACCCCGTAGCCGGAAGGGTCAGGACCGTGCCGACCGGGAGGGCGGCCTTCGGTACGATCTCGCCGCGCCTCTCGAGAAAGAGCCACGGGTCGTCCTCGGCATAGGGCACGGCCACGGCGATGAACTTGGTCGCATCGAGCGTCGATCCGCCGCCCACAGCGAGCAAAAAGTCGATGCCCTGTTGCCGCACGAGTTCCACAGCCTCCATGCATTTCTCGTAGGTGGGATTCGGCGGGATGCCGGGGAATTCCGTGACCGCGCGGCCGCCCAGCGCCCGGATCACCTGTTCGTACACGCCGTTGCGCTTGATCGAGCCCCCGCCGTAGACCATGAGCACGTTGGCGTCGGCCGGGACCAGACGGTCGAGTTCGGCGATGGTGTTGCGGCCAAAGACGATGCGGGTCGGGTTGTAGTATTCGAAGTTGCGCATGCGGATCCCTCCTGGATGACAGACGTTTCCGCTCTCCTACCAGAAGGACGAAAACCCGGCAAGCGAAAAGACGGGGGGCGTCCGGCCGGACCGGCACGCGGAACACGCGCGCCGCGCAGCGTCCGCAGTAATGCCCGGTCAACGTGGCGTACCGGCTCGCCATGCAGACGGTGGATGGGCAGTGGTACGCATCGAAGACCGCGCCTTGTTCGGCGATGGAATCGATCTGTGGCGTCAACACCCTCCCTCCGCCATACCCGAGCATGGCATGCGACGTGTCGAAGAGACTATCCAACCAACTGGCGAGGCTCTGCCCGAGCGCGGGGTTCTGTCTCCGGAAGTCCTTGATGAGTTGTTCGTACTCTTCCACGAGGCGAATGTGCGGAGGACCGCCAGGACATACGCTCAGGTAGCTATCTTTGTACGAAGATACAATCTCGTATGTTTTCTTGCCCTCTTCCGGGGCGGGTCACAAGGGGCGCGAACCACAACCTGTTGAATTAAGGGGAGATATGGACTTTTCTTCTCCCGCCCCCTCTTGGCACGCCATCTGCAATGCAGGGCTTGCAGTGCGGCTGCAGCAATGCAGGAATGCGCGCCACTGCCGCGAGTTTTCCAGGGAGATGGACAGAGGAGGGATCACACCACATGCGATACGGACACATGCTGAAGCTCTTGGTGGGCGCCTGCCTGGCCGCAGCGCCACTGCATGCGGAGGACACGGCGGGCCTCAAAGCCGAAGTCGCTGATCTCAAGGCCAAGGTCGCAGCCCTCGAGAGCGCCCGGATGGCTCCGGCAGCAGCCGGGCACGTCGAAAGCCTGACCAGTCTGCGCAGGAAAGGGGCGATCCGCATCGGCGGCCACGTCATGACCGACTTGATCGTCACCGATCGGGAAGATGTCGGCAATGGCGGAACCCTTGCCGCGATGGCGGCCGATGACGACGACCAGGTGCTCGCCACGTATTTCAACTCCGGCTTGCCCTATGGCTCGCGCCTCGACTTCCGAATCGAGGCCAGCGCGGACACGTTCCTCCACCTCAGTCTCAATCTCAGCGACTTCTGGGACGAGGCCGCCAACCAGGACGACCTGCTGCAGGAAGCCTACTTCCTGTGGACGAACGTCCGCGGCACGAACTGGGATCTCCTCTTCGGCAAGAAGGAGTGGGTCGACTACGGCATGGACCACTATGCGGGCATCACGCCCAGTCTGCACGACGGATGGGCCTACTGGCTGACGGGACTCGAAGCAAACGTCACCGGCGGCAACAATCCACACGCCGCGATCGGCACCAACGCCCTGCCCACAGCCGCCTACAGAGCGTTCCAGGTCGAAGCCATCTACCACTACCGGGACATTGCGGAGCTCTATCTGACGATCTTCCAGAACAACCTGACGACCGGCAATGGCGCCATGACGCGCGGCATGCACGAGGACCGCCCTGACGACTCGCTTCTTTTCCAGTCGTTCGCCGTCAAAGCCGAATTCCGGCCCCTCGAGGCCCTCACGCTGCAGGCAAGCTTCATCAACTACCACAATGAGAGCGCCGGCGACCGGGACCTGATGGGGCCGCAGGCCGAGGAGGACATGTCCGGTCTGAGCCTGGGTCTGGACTACACGTTCCGCTCGGTGCCCCTGCGCGCATGGGGCGAGTACCAGCACGGCTTCGACTGGACCCATGACGATCGGGTAGCGACCGACACCGCCGGCCTCGGCGCGACATGGAACGTAACCGAGGCGATCGACCTCAGCCTGCTCGGGGAATGGGCACGAATCGACGACGGCACCTACGCGGCCATGAACAACGCGCGCATGGAGGAGGAAACCTACTGGCAGGTCGTGATCACGGGGACCTACACGTTCGAACACGGTATTTACGCGACGCTCGAGTATGCCCACCAGTGGTACGATGGAGAAATCGACGGCGCACGCAGAAACACGGACGTCGCTCGCGATGCGGATCTGGTAGGGCTGCGCATGGGTTGGGAGTTCTGAGGACTCGTCCTGAGGTGCGCGAATCCATTGCAAAGGATGCAAAAGCGGATACCATCTGGAGCGGAACCGGGAGGCCGGCAATGCGTTCCAGAGATGCAGATCATCACGCGACCCACTTCGCCATGCTGCGGGACATCGGAGAACTGCTGGCCGTGGTGGCCGGCAGTACGGACCTCCAGTCCTTTCTCGACCAGACCGTGCGGATGGTGGCCGAACATCTGCGCGCTGCGGTGTGTTCGATCTACCTTGTGGAAGGCGAGACGTCGGAGCTCGTACTGCGCGCGACCGTCGGGCTCAATCCCGCATCCGTAGGTCGGGTACGGCTCGTGATCGGCGAGGGCCTGGTGGGCACGGCGCTCCAGGAACTCCGTCCTGTTTGCGAACGCGAAGCAAGCCGGCATCCGCAGTTCCGCTACTTCCCCGAGACCCGAGAGGAGGCCTACGACGCCTTTCTGGCCGTCCCCATTCAACGCGGGGTCGAGAAGGTCGGCGTCCTGGTCGTCCAGCGGGAGTCGGGCCGGGCCTTCGGCCCGGAAGACGTCTCCGCCATGCAGGTGCTCACCTCGCAGCTCGCGGGCGCCATCGAGAGCGCCCGGGCCCTCCTGGTCCTCGGCGAGACCCGCCACTCGCGCGGCGGGGGGGCGGCGCCTGCTGCCGCACGGTTCATCCGGGGACGCCCCGGAGCGCCGGGGTGCGCCACCGCCCGCTTGACCGCGTTCCGCCGGCGGGGACGGCTCTCCGACCTCGCGCCGATCGGGAACGGGGCCGCTCCGGCCGAAGAAGAGACCGCACGCTTCGAGGCGGCGCTGGCGCGGACCGCCGCGCAGCTCACGGCCATGCAAGCCCAACTCGAGACGCGCCTGCCCGAAGCCGCGTCGCTGATCTTCGACGCCCACCTGCTCATGCTCAAGGACCGCAGCTTCACCGGCCGAATGCGCGACCTGATTCGGGAAGGCGTGTGCGCGGAAGACGCGGTCGTGCGCGTGGCCCACGATTTCTCCGCGCGCTTCCTCGCCTGCAGCCACGACTACCTCCGCGAGAAGGCCGAGGACGTGGAAGACCTCGCGCTGCGCATCCTGGCCGGCCTGGAGGAGGCGGCAGGGGAGGACACGGACGCCTACAGCGGCCGCATCGTGATCGCGCGCGACCTGCTGCCCTCGGACATGCTCAAGATCGCGCTCGAAAACGTCCGGGGCGTGATCCTCGCCAGCGGCGGAGTCACCTCCCACGTGGCGATCATCGCGCGCTCGCTCCAGATCCCGCTGGTGATCGTGGATACGGCCGACGTGCTGCAGGTGCCCGACGGCACGCCCGCCGCGCTCGACGGCGACGCGGGCAACGTCTACATCCGCCCGTCGGACGAGATCGCCAGCCGCTTCCGCGTGCCGGAGCAGGCGCGGCAGGCCCCGCCGGCCGAAGACATGGCGGAGCAAACCTTCACAGCCGACGGCGAGCGGATCCGACTGCTGGCCAACATCAACCTGCTGAGCGAGGTCGACCTGGCCCTGCGCCTCAAGGCCGAAGGCGTCGGTCTCTACCGGACCGAACTCCCGTTCCTGGTGCGGGATTCCATGCCCAGCTGCGACGAGCAGAGCGCGGTCTACCGGACGCTCTTCGACCGCATGGCGGGGCGCGAAGTCACGGTGCGAACGCTCGACGCCGGCGGCGACAAGATGCTCGCCTACTTCGACAACGCCGGGGAGCCCAACCCCGAACTGGGCCTGCGATCGACCCGCCTGACGCTGCGCCATCCGGATATTTTCGAAGCCCAGGTACGCGCCATCCTCACGGCCGCGGCCGGTGCGACCGCACGCATCCGCATCATGTTTCCGATGATCGCCTCGATCGACGAATTCTCGACCGCGCGCAAGCGGTTGCTCGACATCCACCGCGATCTCGCGGGCGACGCGCCGCCACCGCCCATCGGCATGATGTTGGAACTCCCGGCTGCAGCCGAACAGCTCGAGGAGTTCGCGGCCGCCGCCGACTTCTTCGCGATCGGCACCAACGACTACGTCCAGTACATGCTCGCCGCCGACCGCGCCAACCAACGCGTGGCCGATTACTACGTGGCCCACCACCCGGCTGTGACCCGGTCGCTGGCGCGGATGATCGGCTTCCTCGCGGAGCGCGACTGCGACGTCTCGGTCTGCGGCGAGATGGCCCATGACGTGCGTTACGTCCCCTTCTTCGTGGGAGCGGGCGTGCGCAAGCTGAGCGTGGACCCGAGCTACCTCCCGGCCATCCAGGCCTGCATCGCCGGCCTCTCCCTGGAAGACGCCGTGGAATACACCGGCCAGCTCTGCCGCGCCCGCAGCGTCCGCGAGGCCGAAGCGCTCGTCCGGGCCCGGCAGGAGGATGCGTAGCCATCGCGCAGGCGCGGAAACGAAACGGCGCGCGTGGCGAGACCGCAGCAGGGAAACCAGCGGATGTCAGGTGCCATGCCCAACCAACACCGCATCAGTTTGTTACGGGAGATTTCCCCGGTGGACGTGCTGCAATCTCCGCGTGGCGATCGCATTACTTGATGTCGAAGTCCGTAACCCCGTCCCAGCCGGCCGGCCGGGCACGTTCGGCCAGGGCCTGGCAGCGCTGGACGTAGAGCGCGGCCGCGGGTTCTGCGCCGCCCGACGCAGCCACCACCGCTTCGAACAGGCGCCGCGCCCGGTCGAAATCCCCGTCCTGGTAGCACGCCAGGGCCTCGGCGAAACGATCGCGCGTCTGGTGCTTCTGTTCGTCTTCGGGCGAGAAGGAGCGGCTGAAGACTTCATACAGGTCGACGTGGTCGTTCTTGCCCTTGACCCGCACCGCGCCCAGGCGGCGGACGTCGAAGGCGTCGGGGTCCTGCAGTGCCTCCAGCGTGGCCTGGCTGATGATCGTGACCACGCCGAAGCATTTGGTCAACCCCTCCAGGCGCGCGGCCAGGTTGACCGCGTCGCTGATGACCGTGCCATCCATGCGCTTGGCTTCGCCGACCGTGCCGAGCATCATGCTTCCGGTGTGGACGCCCACGCCGAAACGGATGGCGTCCAAGCCGCGGCCGGCCCGCTCGCGATTGAGCCCGGCCACGGCCACCCGCATGGCCAGGGCCGCGCGCACTGCGTCGTCGGCCGCGCGCGGAAAGAGCGCCATGACGCCGTCGCCCAGGTACTTGTCGATGAACCCGCCGCTGTCGCGCACCACCGGGCTGATGCGGCCGAGGTAGCTGTTGATGAAATCGAAGTTCTCCTGCGGACTCATCTGTTCGCTCAGGGTGGTGAACGACCGGATGTCCGAGAAGAGGATGGTCATGGTTCGCTGCACGTTGTCGCCGAGGCGGATGTCGGTGATGTCGGACTTCTCGAGCGAGGCGAGAAAGGCGCGGGGCACGAAGCAGCTGTACGCGTCGCTCAGCTCGGTCTGCCGCTCGAGCGCGCTCTTGAGATCGCTCTGGGCCTGCGCGATCGACCGGACCATGCGATTGAACGACCCGGCGAGGTACCCGATCTCGTCCTCGACCTGGACCGGCACCTCGACCCGCAGATCGCCCTCGTTCACCCGGCTCACGCCGCCGAGCAGGCGCTCCATGGGCCGCACCAGGCAGTGGCGGAAGAAGAGCGGGAAGACCGCCACCACGAACGCGGCCGCGCCCATCAGGATCGCCACGAGCGGCAGGCTCGCCCGGTGCATGTGCGTCCGGTAGGCCCGGTAGGACAGCCAGGCCACGTGCCGTTCGCCTGCGAGCTCGTAGGCGAACCCCATGGCGAGTTTGCGGCCCTCGGCTTCCGGGGTGTATCGGAAGACAGGCGTGCGTGTCACCACGGTCCCGGCCGGCAACCGGCGCTCCAGGGCGGTCCGTTGGCTGTCGAGATAGGCTGCCTCTTTGATCCCGAGCGCGACATTCGCAGCCAGGCCGAAGACCACGAGCACCGTGCCGAGCGAGATGCCGATCAGCTTGATCATCAGGGTGGTGGGCTCGGCCGCGTGGTTGATGTAGATGACCACGAACGCGAAGGCCGTGATGATGAAGCCCGTGCCGATGATGTGCCCCACCCAGACCCAGCTCACCCGGCCCACGTAGGCGAGGACGATGGCCGCCACCAGCACGAGCGGCGCGAAGAAGAGCAGGAAGAGGTCGCGAAGGGCCCGCGTGCGCCGCTCGGGCGGCCGGAGGAGGAGGCCCAGGAGCGAGGGCGTCTCGCCCGCAGTGCGGCTGAAATGCCGCATCTTGCGCACAAAGACCCCGAACATCCAGAGGATCTCCAGACCGATCACCACGCCCACTTCGGGCGTGTTGAGGTAGACGAAGAGGTTGCCCTCGAAGTTGTACGTCGGCTCCAGCCCGGCCACGTGGACGAGGTACCACGGGTAGACCACGCACGCAGCCGCCACGCAGACGTAGAAGGCGCGTTGCGCCTCGCGGGGGAAGGGATTCTCCGGGAATGCGTAGGCGAACTGCACCATGTAGATAGCCGCAAACACAAAAGCGTGGAGCACGCACCAAGCGAGCGTGGCTTGTCCCGCGTCGATGGTGGAGAAGATAACGAAGAAGCAGAGGAAGACCACGAGCACCCCGCCCAGGAAGCGGATCAGGGCGCGCGTAGCGGGCGTGCGCTGCCGGTGCCGGCCGAGCAGGCAGAGCATGAACCCCAAGAGCAGGGCCACGCTCAACACGTTGATGGCGAACGACGAGATCAGCATGCGGTCTGTTGCGGTCTTGCACTCTCCAACGGGTTTTTGCTATTATAGATCCCTGTCCCTTCAGAAAAAGAGAAAATGGCCGTCTTCGCACTCGCCCTCCTCACCCTCCTGGTCGCCAGCCACTTCCTCCTCAAGCTCGGGATCCGCTATTGCGGCCGCGAACAGATCCCCGCCACGCCCCCGGAGACTCCCGCGTCATGGCCCTTCGTGTCCGTGGTGGTGCCGGCGCGCAACGAAGAGGCCACCATCGGCGCATGCGTCTCGTCGCTCGCACGCCAGTCCTATCCGGCCGACCGCTACGAGGTCATCGTGGTGGACGACCATTCCGAAGACGCGACCGCGCGCATCGTGAACGAACTGGCGGCGCAGCATCCGCAACTCTCCACCCTTCCGGCGCCACCCCTGCCCGACGGCTGGACCGGCAAGAACAACGCCTGCGCAGCCGGCGCCGCCAAGGCCCGCGGCACGTGGCTCTGCTGTATCGACGCGGATACCGAGGCCGAGCCTGCGCTCCTCGAAGCGGCCGTGGCCTTTGCCTTGGCGCGAGAGGCGGACCTCCTCAGCTTCACGCCCCTGCAGCAGGCCGTGTCTGTGAGCGAGCGTCTCTTCCTGCCCGGCATCTTCACGGCCATCGCCGTGAGCCTCGACTTCCGCGCGGTGAACGATCCGGCCTCCCCGGCTGCGATCGCCAACGGCCAGTTCCTGCTCTTCCGGCGAAGCGTTTACGAAGAAGTGGGCGGGCACGCGGCTGTGGCGGGCGAGATCATGGAGGACATGGCGTTCGCGCGCCGGATCAAATCTCAGGGTCTGCGGCTCTACTGGGCCTTTGCCGACCATCTCATGCGCACGCGCATGTACCGCTCAATGTCTGCCATCTGGCAGGGCTTTGCCAAGAACATGAGCGACATCGCCGACCAATCCGGCAGCCGGGTGGCGGCGGTCGCCAGTGCTGCGCGGTCGATGTTCCTCGCCTGGGCACCGGTCGTGGCGGTCGCGCTTGCGATCGCCTCCTATCATCAGTCCGCCGCCCCGCTCCACGCGTGGGCGCTGGGCCTGAGCCTGGGCGCGTGCCTCAGCCTGGCGACCGCCTACGGCGTGGTGCTGCACGCCCTCCGGGTGCCGCTCTGGTACGTGCCGACGTGGGGGCTGGGCTTCAGCCTGCACGGCATCCTCATCCTCTACAATCTCTGGAACAAGCGGCGGAGGAACCTGACATGGAAGGGACGACGGGTCGCGTGATCGTCGCACTCCTGCTCTTCGCCTGCGCGCGGCTGCCAGCGGGGGAGGCGACAGCCGAGGCCGATGAACGCGCGCGCGAGCGAGCGCCGACAGAAACCGACGCGGAAGCCGAACAAGCGAAGGCACCGGCGGACGACGAAGCCGCCTGGGAGAAGGCGATCGACGAAGACGGCGTCGTCATCCACACGCGCAAGGTCGAGGGCCAGGCCTTCAAGGAGTTCCGCGGCCGCGTGCGCATCAAGGCGTCGCTCACGAGCCTCGTCGCCCTCATCACCGACATGCAGGCTGCGCCCGACTGGATCGACACCTGCGTCAAGGGCAAGGTGCTCGAGCAGGTGAGCCCCACCGAGTCCTACACCTACAGCCTCAACAATGCGCCCTGGCCCGTGGCCGACCGCGACGCCGTGGTCCACAACAGGATCACCCAGGACCCGGCCACAAGAGCGGTCACCATCACCCAGACGGGCGTGCCTGATCGCATCCCCAAGACCAAACGCGTGGTGCGGGTCAAGAAGCTCGAGGGCTTCTGGCGCCTCACGCCGAAGGAAGGCGGCACGGTCGAGGTGACCTACCAGGTGCTGAACGACCCGGGCGGCAACCTGCCCGCGTGGCTGGTCAACGCCACGGCCACCAGCCAGCCCTTCAAAACCCTCAAGAACATGCGCACCGTGGTCCAGCGCGAGAAGTACCAGCACGCGGAACTCGACTTCGTCGACGAACCGGCGGCGAAGGAGTAGCGCCCGAAGCGCAGACGGGCTTCTGTGCATCCGGAAGCCATGGACGGAAAGGCAAGGCATCCACGCGACCAAGATCCTGCTCGACACAGACTTGGGCACGGACGCGGATGACGCGGTCTGCCTGGCGTATCTGCTCCACCAACGGGCCTGCGAACTCCTGGCCGTGACCACGGTGGGCGCGGAGGCGCCCGTGCGCACGCAGCTCGCCGAAATGCTCTGCCGCCACTTCGGCCGTCCCGAGATTCCCATTGCCGCGGGCGGATCGGCGTCCGGCTCTACAGCCATGATCTGGAACGGGGATTCCCCCTGGACGGTGACCAGGTCACGGGCGCCACAACCTTCACCCCGGATCCGGACGGCCCCCACGCCCTGGCCCGGGACGGGGACAAGCCGGCGTTTCTGGCGCATCTCTTTGATGTGCTGGGAGCGTGAGACCACGACCCGCCTGAACCCCGAGGCCGGTTGTCGACCGCGGGGTGGACAGGAGCAAGGAAACGGATACGGTTGACGTGGGAGCCTGAGCAACCGAGGGAGGACAACCAGGCGTGTGCGCCAGACCGCAGGCGGGCACAAGAAGCCAGACTTCCGCTGGGGGTACCTCGACTACCTGTACGACGACTGAGGCTTTGCCCGGCTCATGACCGCCACGCCCCGAAAACTCTTTGTCTCACCGCTGGGCAACGACCGCTGGTCCGGCCGGCACCCGGATGCGAATGCCGCGCAGACCGACGGGCCGGTCGCGACCCTGGGCGAAGCCCGCGACCGGCTGCGCGCAAAGAGGCACCGCAGCCGTACGATCGTCGAGATACGCGGCGGCGTCTACCCCCTGGCCGAGCCCCTGCGCTTCACGGCCAAGGATGGAGGCCGCAAGGGAGCGCCGGTCGTCTATCGCGCGTACCGCAGGGAGACGCCGGTTCTGGATGGGGGCCGCGCGATCACGGGCTGGGAACCCGTAGCCGACGATCCCGCGGCCGTGGCCCCGGCTGCGCGCGGCAAGCTGTGGGTTGCTGCGATTCCCAAGGGCTGGATGTTCCACCAGCTCTACGTCAACGGCCGCGAACAGCCGCGGTCAACGTCCGCGACCGATGCCGACTGGGAACGCTGGCCGCGCGCCCCGCTCG
This sequence comes from uncultured Planctomycetaceae bacterium, assembly GCA_964496245.1. GTDB lineage: Bacteria > Planctomycetota > SZUA-567 > SZUA-567 > SZUA-567 > CAZBZG01. The sequence continues at coordinate 25,686 of CAZBZG010000012.1, forward strand.
GCAAGCGCGAGGACGAACTGCGATGTCCGCCTGGCACGCTGCCGGCAACGGATCGCGCGGCCTGCGCCATTCTCAACTTCCTGCCCACGCCCTACACGTTCTGGTCGAACGCCCTCGCACCGGTCCGGCGCGTGCAGGCGGATAGGGGGCGCCTGCGCTTCGCCCCCGTCCAGCTGCACCGGCCCGAGGTGCTCAAGGAGATCCCCTTCCGCCTGGAGAACCTGCGCTCCGGCATCACTGCGCCAGGCCAGTGGTTCGTGGACCACCGGCGGGGGCGTGTCTATCTGTGGCCGCCGCATGACCAGAACCCGAACGACGCCTGGGTGGCGGCGCCGTGGCTGTCGTCCGGTGTGGAGGTCGCGGGCACGGCAAACGAGCCGGTCTGCCACCTGCAGCTCAAGGGGCTGACCGTGGTGCGCACCGCCCTGCCGCGCCTGGCATGGGACCGGCCGCAGCAGGCCTTTGGCGCGGCCGGTGCGGCGGTCCACCTGACCGGCGTGGAGCACTGCTGCGTCGCGTCCTGCACGCTCCGGCACCTCAGCGGCAATGCCGTGCGCATGAGCGGGCACGCCCGGCGCAACCAGATCCACGACTGCACGATCGCCGAGATCGGCGGGGCGGGCATCGGCCTGGGCGGCGGCCTCAAGGACCCCGAAGCGCCGTGCGCCCACAACCGCGTCACCCGGAACCACATCCACCACTGCGGCACGCTCTACTGGCACAGTTCGGCGATCGCAGGCGGCTTGTCCGAGAAGACGGTCATCCGCCACAACGAGATCCACGACATGCCCTATGTGGCCATCTCGACCAGCGGCCAGCGGCACCGCTGGTTCGCCGGGTGGCCGCGCCGCCGCGAGGACCTGATCGCGTTCTGGAGGGAGCACGGCCAAGGCGACCCCACCATCGTCAAGGTCAAAGCGTTCCTGCCGGGATACAACCGCATCGAATTCAACCGGGTCGAACGCGTCATGCTTCGGCTCGACGACGGCGCGGCCATCTACTGCCACGCCGGACATCACAACGTGGTGCGCAACAACTTCGTCTGCTGCACGCCCCGGGACGGGTCGCACGGCCTGTACTTCGACGACGAGGAGTCGTTCTCGCTCATGGAGGGAAACATCGTCCTCCGCTGTCCGGACCGCAGACATGTCAAGCGGGGCAGCGCCCTGCACATCCACAACAACGCAGCCAACACCATCCGCAACAACGTGTTCGTGGGCGGCGACGTCCTGTTCACCTTTCCGAACAGCTACGGCGGCCACACGGTCGAGCGGAACGTCTTCGTCTTCAGCAACCGCTGCCGTCTGCGCTCGCATCCGACCCCTGTGGTGGGGCCCGGGGACGGACGGCGCCAGGACGGCTGGAGCTGCGGCCCGTCCGTCATGGACGGCAACCTCTACTGGTCATCCAAAGGGGCGGGACCGGCCGAGCGGCTGGTGGCCGAACTCCGGCGTCTCGGCCATGCCGAACACGCGCTGGTCGTTGATCCCGAGCTGGGGGATCTTGAGACTACGCCCCGCGTGGCGCCGGGCGCGGGCCCGCTCCAGGCCATCGGCTTCCAGCCCATCGACCTCACGGCCGTGGGCCGCGGTCCGTGACCGTCAGGTGATTCGAGAGGCAACCGGCAGGAACGCCGTCGCGCGGAGGCGGCCAGCCGTTTTCACACCTTGCGCGAATCCTGCTGGTGGGGCATGACGTCGCCGGTCCTCATGAAGTGGTCGAGGAGCCGTCGTTCCATCTGGCGCTCGACCTTGGCGGTTTCGGGGCTTCCGCTGAGGTTGCAGGTCTCGCCCGGATCCGCCTCCAGATCGTAGAGCTCGTGGTGGTCGACGTACCCGCGGCGGATGTACTTGTGCGTCTGGGTCCGGCAGGTGATGGCGTAGCTCCCTGCGTCGTGGGCGGGAAGCGCGCACTGCGACTGCACGCCGTAGAACGACTCGGGGTCCATGGCCTTGACGTCCAGGTTCTTGAAATGCGCTTCGCCCGCGCGCGCCCCGACCTCGGCAAAGACGGCGTCACGAATCTCGCTGTTGTCGCCGGCGAAGCTCCGGCGGAGGCTGCGGCCGTAGGAGCTGTACTGCGGGTCGATCTCGAGCAGGTCGTAGATCGTGGCGGTCACGTCCACGAGCTCGGTCAGGTGCGTGCGCACGCCCGGCTCCACGGGCACGCCGGCGTGGGGCTTGATGACGAGCGGGCTTCGGATCAACGCGTCCTGGAGCGAACCGTGGGTCTTCTCGGGAAGATCGTAATCCCCGGCAAAGTCGCCGTGGTCGGAGAAGAAGAGGATGAGCGTGTCGTCGTAGAGCCCTTCGTCCACGAGCGCATCGATCACCTGGCCGAAGAGGAAGTCGATCTTCGTGCACATGCCGTAGTAGATGCGCTTGATGTCGGTCCAGTCCTCGTGCGTGAGGCCGCTCGTGCGATAGCCTTCCCGCAGGCGGTCGAGCATGGGCAGGTTCCGCTCAGGGACCGGCAGCCGCGGCGGGAGCTTGCCCGGATCGATCATGTTGTAGAAGTCTTCCTCAATGTGGTAGGGCGGATGAGGGAAGGACAGCGGGAGGAAGAGACAGAACGGCGCCTTCTCCCGGGCCGCCTGCGACCGGAGGAAGTCGACCGCTCCCTGGGTATGGCACCGGTCCCGGTCCTTCCACAGCGGGCCGGTACCTTCGCGCGTGGCCACGCCCCGGTAGAAGACCCGGTAGCGCCGGTCGTCCTTGCCCACCGGCGGGTCGGGCATGTGGTATTCAGCGAACGGATGTTCGCACCGGTACTTGGTGTCGCAGTACTTCCGATAGTCCTCCCACGTCTCGACCGCGTACAGGTCGTTCTTCCCGCCCCACCAGACGTGGTACCCTTCCCCCCGCAGCACGGAGAAGAGGCTGGGCTCGTGGGGTTTCAGCATGTTCTTCATGGACCGGTGCCCGCAGGTGTGCGGATACCAGCCGGTCATGAACGAGCAGCGGCTCGGCGTGCAGACCGGGTTCTGCGCAAACGCATTGGCATACGACACGCCGCCGTTCCGCAGAATTGCATCGAGATTGGGGGTGACCGCGCCCGCGTTGCCGAGGTGCCCGACCACGTCGCCGCGGTAGGAGTCGGGGTTGAAGATGAGGATGTTGGGGCGAGATTGCATTGCGTCCTTCTCCTGGAGATCCGGACACGGCGACCTGCAAGGCGCTCGTGGCGGGGAGCCGCGCAGGCCAATGAGGATAAGGACCGCAAGACGTCCCGTCAATGCATTCGCGGCCGGTTGCTGCCGCGCTCGAGCCGCGCAATGCCGTGGCCGCCCGGCTGGGAACGGCGCGTGATTTTCCGCTGTTGACCGCTGAAATCTCTTGTGATAGCCTGCTGTAGCACTGGTCGTTGTCCCATGCTGCTGCCGGCAGAGCCATCCCCGCAGCCAACAGACCTTGCAAGAGCCTGAAAGCGACAGGGCGAAGGTAGAGTCCTGGGAATCCCTGCTGTGATCAAGTACTGTCCCAGATGCACCACCGCGCACTTCATCAAGACCGGGTCCACGGATGCGGTTCGATGCAAGCAATGCGGAACAGTGGTCTACGGCGAAGCGACACGCGTAGCGGCAGCCCCTGCCGCGCCAGCTGCACGCCAGGCACCTCCGGCCAAGAAGCCCGGCAAGGCCGCGGATGCGAGTCAACCCACCCCGCAGCGTTCGAATCGCCGGGCCAGCCGCGATACGGACGCGTACCGGCCTGTGAGCCCTCCGCATGGGCTCGACTTTTTGCAGCCGAGTGCGCTTGCGACCGGCTCGGAAGCATCACCTGCCCTTGCTCGTGCGGAACCGGCACAGCCGAAGCCGGCCCTCGCCAAGCGGCAACCGTCCGTTCCGGCCGATGCGGACGGCCTGCATCACTGCCTGGTCACGATCAAGGGGCCGCGCGTGCTGGAAGCGAACCTGGACGTCGTCATCGGCCGGGATACGGCATGCGATTTCCGGATCGTGGAGGAAGCGGTCTCCCGCCGGCACGCCCGGCTGGTCTGGCGGGGCACGACCATCGTGCTGACCGATCTGGATTCACGCAATGGCACATTCGTGAACGGAAAGCCGGCCCGGGAGCGGACCCTCAAGGACCAGGACACGATCCGGATCGGCGGCGCCTCCCTGACCTACCGCATCGTTTCCAGCATGCGCGAGTTGCGGGATTCGGTCCGCTTGCACCGCAAGCAGACGCGCAAGGGGACCACCGCGGTCCTTCTCCCCCCGACAGCCCTGTCGGGCCAGAACGACTTCTGCGGCAGCCTCGCCACCATGGGCATACCGGACATCTGCCAGATGCTCCGCCTCTCGCAGCGCTCCGGCCGCCTCCATGTGCTCGACAAGGACGATCGCGAGGCCAGCGCCTTCTTTTTGAACGGCCGCTTGGTCCACGCCACCTACAATTCGCTCGTGGGCAACAAGGCAGCCGTCAGCATGCTCCGCTTGCGAGAGGGCATCTTCAGCTTCGAGCCGGGCATCTGCATGGCCGAAGAGACCGTGACCCACTCCACCGACTACCTGCTCATGGAAGCCATGCGCCAGCAGGACGAAAACAGCCGCTGAAAACAAGAGGGAGGCAGGGTTGGAGGCAGGGTCGGAGGCAGGGTCG
>CAZBZG010000013.1:0-29907 GCA_964496245.1 uncultured Planctomycetaceae bacterium
GAGAAGCCCGCGACGGCGCCGAAGAAGCTTCGAAGCGATGATCTGCCCGACATGCCGCCGGCCATCCTTCCCCCTGCGCCGGATGAGGAGGGCGCCGCCGACGCCGGCCGCAAGGGGGAAGCCGCGAAGGATGCGGGAGCTCTGCGCGCTGCCGAGCCGCCCGAGGACGATCCCTTGCCGCCGCCGTCAAAGAAGGACGAGACCAAGGACGCCGACAAGGCCGACGGGCTCGGGGGAGAAAGGGGGGATGCAGCCGAACCGCCCGGCATGTTCGAGCCGGAGGGCAAGTCGGGTGGGAAGAAGCCGGCTGCGCCCGCCAAGGGCCGTTCCCTCGCGGCCGCGGCCATGCAGCCGCCCGCCTACGAGCCCTTCGATCCGATCCAGTCGGCGGGCAAGGGGCACCCGGACATGGATCTGTTGGGGGAGATTCCTGGCGTGGTGGATCTGAAGCCCGATCGCGCGGCCCGGGGCCGGAGGGCGGACCGATCGGTCGCTGCGCGGTCGCGCGATACGCGCCGCGGGAAACGCATCGTGTTGGCCACCTCCGGCAGGCCGGATACGGATGCTTCCGGCGAGGCCGGCCTCGCAGACACAACAGACGTGCCCAAAGGTGCGCCCAGCGACGCGGTGCCCGGCGTGACGGCCGAGGACGTGGCATCGCCCGGGCCGCCGGAGACGGAAGGTTCTGTGCCCGTGTCCGCCATCGAAGCGGAGGACGCGCCCGCCAGCGCCCCGCGCGCAGAGGGGGCCGAACTGTCCCGAGCGGCATCGCCTGCTGTCGTGCCAACGGATGCGACAGCAGACGACGCCGCTTCGGACGACCAGAGCAGGGCGGTTGCGTCGGCCGAGGGGCAGGCGAGTGAGGATGGGGAGCCGGCCGAAGACGGGCAGAGGAAGACTCCGTTCTGGCGAAGCCTCTTCCGGCCCCGCGAACGTTCGCCCCAGGAGGCGCGGGATTCGCCCGCTCCCCCTCTGCCGTTTACGACCGATGCATATGACCAGGACTGACCCGCCTCGTCCCCACCCACCCGCCAGGCCCGGTTCCCCCTCCGTTCTGACGCTTCTGACAGATTTCGGACTCGACGATCCGTACGTGGGCGTGATGAAGGGCGTTGTGCTGAGGCGCCTTGCGCATGCGCAGCTGGTGGACCTGACCCATGGCGTGGCGCCCCAGGACGTCCGGCAGGCGGCCGTGCTATTGCAGGACAGCCACGCGTACTTCCCCGAAGGGACCGTGCACCTGGTGGTGGTCGATCCGGGCGTGGGCACGGAGCGCGCCGTGCTGGTTGCCGCTGCAGGTGGACAGCGCTTCGTGGGGCCGGACAACGGCGTACTCGCTCCGGTCCTGGAGGCCGCATCCGCGCCCGTGGTGGTGCGCCTGGACCGTCCCGATCTCGCCTTGCAGGACGTCAGCAGCACGTTCCACGGCCGCGACATCATGGCCCCGGCGGCTGCAGCCCTGGCGGGCGGATCCGGTGTGGAGGAAATGGGCGCGCGTACGAGCGCGTGGTGCAAACTCGCCCTGCCGCAGGCCGAAGTCGAGCGGGGCGCCGTGCGCGGGGAGGTGCTCTATGCGGATCGCTTCGGGAACCTCGTGAGCAACATCCGGAAGCGCGATCTGGCGGCGGGCGGTCTGGGAGCGCCGGAGGCGGCCGTGTGCGTGGCGTCGCAGCGTCTGGCCGGCATCCAGAACGCCTACGCGTGCGTGGCGCCGGGAACCGTCTGCGCCTTGATCAACAGTGTGGGGCGTCTCGAGATCGCGGTGCGCAACGGCAGTGCGGCCGCGGTGTTGGGTATGGGCCCCGGTGCGAAGATTGCGGTTCATCGACAGGGAGAAGATGCATGAGTGACGAGAACACGAATGACGTCGGCGCAGCCGAAGCAGCCGGCCGGCCGGAGTGCACATTCGAGGACTTCATGAAACTGGAGTTGCGCGTGGCCGAAGTGATCGCAGCCGAGCCGCATCCGAATGCCGACAAACTGCTCAAGATCCGGATCCGGGTCGGTACGACCGAGAAGCAGATCTGCGCCGGCATGCGCCCGTACTACGACCCCGAGGCACTGGTGGGCAAGCGTCTCGTGGTGGTGAACAACCTCGCGCCACGCATGTTGCGCGGCGAACGGTCCGAAGGCATGCTGCTCGCCGCGGAAGACGAGGCCACGGGGCGTCTGACGCTCGTGACCACGGACGAGCCCGATTTTCCGAGCGGAGGGACCGTGCGGTAGGACGGCTCACCGCTCTTGCCGCACCTGGACGAGCGCGGTCAGGTCCGCGAGGCAGGGCGGTTCTTCGGCCTGAAATCCCTCGCCCTGTGGAACCCGCCCGAGCGCGCCGTCGGTGTCCAGGCGTCGGCGGACCCAGTCTACGATGTCGACATTGGCGGGATTGGCGAGAAACTGGCTCGCGTAGGCACGCACGGCCGCGACCTTGGCCTGCGCGTCCTCCTCTTCCACCGACAGGACGAAGTCCGGCTGATGGAGGTGACGGAGATGCGACCAGAGGAAGTGGTAGACCGGTCCCGGCCGGAACGGTTCGTGCGGGAGGTCGATCTTGACGATGCGGCTGAGCAGCACGGCTCCGCGCGTGATCGCTGCGGCAGCCACGTGATCCGGATGGACGTCGTGCGCTACATGCGTGAAGACGGCGGCCGGCCGGTGCTCGCGCATGAGCGCGGCCAGCCGCCGACGCGCCTCCTCGGTGTCGGCGAGCACGCGGTTCGGGAGCTCGAGGCAGACGCGCTCGGTGATGCCGAGGCGTTCATTGGCGGCGGCCGTTTCCTGGGCGCGGAGTTCCCGCGTGCCGTGCGGCGTGGGCTCGCCGTCGGTCAGGTCCACGCACACGACCGCATGCCCCTCGCGGATCAGTTTGTGGACCGTGGCGCCCATGCCGAGTTCGATGTCGTCCGGATGCGCGCCGATCGCCATGAAGGAAGCCATAGTCCTCTCCTGTCGGAGCGCGCGTCCTCCGGTCGAAGGGGGGCGCCGCGCTGCTCTGCCGCGTTCGCTCGGTCCGGCATCCTGCCACGCCAAAGCCGGGCTGTCAAGCGGACGCCGGCGGATGATCCGCTCGTTGGCCCGAAGCGGGGGCGATGCTTGACACCTTTCGCTCCGCGCAGTAGGGTCCACGGCTGGCGTGCATGGTTCGTCCCCGCACAGGGGCAAGGTTGACGCGCGTGAAGGACCGTTCGGACTCTCCCATTCGGGGCGCGACCGACGCGTGGACGCGTCTGTACCTACCGGTCGTCTGCGCAGGGATCCTCCTGGCAGCGGGGCTGCTCGTCCACTACCGGGCCCTCGCGGCTCCATTCCTCTTCGACGACTTCGTCTACTTCGTGGACGATGCGCGCATCCGCACGCTGGCGTGGCCGTGGGCGTTCCTGCGCGGGTCGACCCGGCCCGTGCTCTTCCTGTCGCTGGCGCTCAATCATGCGGCGGGCGGGCTCGACCCGTTCGGGTACCATCTCGCCAACGTGCTGATCGTGGCCGCTTCCGGTCTGGTGCTCTTCGGCATCGTGCGGCGGACGCTCGCGCGGCTCGGACCGGCGGCAGACCGTGGGGCGGGCGAAACAACGCCGGCGGTGGAGCCGGGCCGGGCACATGCGCGCGTGGGGATCGCGTTGGCGTTCGTCTGTGCGTTGCTCTGGATCGCGCATCCCATCCAGACCAATGTCACGGCGTACGTGTGGCAGCGGAGCGAGGCGCTCATGGGTCTCTTCTATCTGCTGACGCTCTACAGTTTCATCCGGGGGGCGGAGGGCGGCTCGCGCACGTGGTTCGCGACGGCCGTGCTCTTCTGCATGCTCGGCATGGGCGCCAAAGAGGTCATGGTCACCGCGCCCCTGGCCGTGTTGCTCTACGACCGCGCGTTCGTGGGCGGGAGCTTCCGCGCGGCCGTGCGGCAGCGATGGTCCGTGCACGCGGGCCTGGCGGCGACGTGGGGCCTGCTGGGTGCGCTTCTGGCGGGCCATGCCGCTTCGTTCCACGTGAATCCGGGGCTGGGATTTCGCTCCAACCTGATCTCGCCGCTCGCGTACGCCGCCACCATGCCCGGCGTGCTCGCGCACTACCTCCGGCTCGCAATCTGGCCGGAGGGCCTGTGCTTTGACACGAACTGGCCGCTCGCCGAGACGCCGGCCGATATCCTGGTGCCGCTCCTGCTGATCGGTCCCGCTCTGGCCGGCACGCTCTACGGACTCTGGCGCAACCGTGCGTGGGCGTATCCCGCGGTCTGGTTCTTCCTGGTGCTCGCGCCTACGTCGAGCATCATGCCCATGCCGCGCGCGGTCTGGGAATACCGGCTCCACCTGCCGCTCGCCGGCGTGCTCGTGCTCGTCGTGAGCATTGTCGTCTTCGCTGCCTGGCGGCTGGCCGGAGGGTTCGGCGCGTCTCCTGGCGGCCGGCGTCGGGCCGGACGCTGGGCGCTGGGCGTGCTGGTCGGGGTGGCCGTGGTCTTCGGTGCGCTCATGCACGCGCGCTGCGGGGATTTCCAGAGCGCCGAACGCTTGTGGCGGGATACGTTCGGCAAGCGGCCGGACAATCTCCGGGCCTTCACCCAGCTGTGGGAAGCGCTCGAGAACAACGGACGCATCGACGAAGCCGGTCGCACGTACGCCGCTCTCGTGCGTCGCGATCCGGACCGGCTGGACGCGCGGCTCCTGCTGGGGCGGGTGGCCATCGAACACGAGGCGTGGGAAGAAGGGCGGCGGCATCTTCTGCATGCGCTTTCCGTTGCGCCGGACTTCTTCCTGGCGCACTACTACCTCGGCCGGATCGCCGAAGCCGAGGAGCGGTTCGACGAGGCCCTCGATCGCTACCGCGCCGCGGTCCGCCTCCGGCCGCTCTTCGCCAAGGGGCGGACCGCGATCGGCGGGGTGTTCGAGAAGCGTGGGCAGTTTGCGCAGGCCCTGGACGCGTATGATGAGGCGGTCCGTCTCTGGCCCGGGTGGTGGGAGGCGCAGACCTGCAGGGGGCGCGCCCTGATGCGCCTGGACCGTCCCCGGGAGGCGCTGGCCGCGTTTCTGCGCGCGGTGGAGGCCGAGCCCCGGCAGGCGGTCTGCCACGCCGGGGTGGGCGAGGCGCTGCTCGCGCTGAGCGACTTCGCGGGCGCCCGCGCAGCCTTCGGGTGGGCGCTTCGGATGGACCCTGACAACGCGGGCTGGCATCACGATCTGGGCCGGGTCTTCCTGGCCGAGGGGCGGCCGCGCCTGGCGGCCTCGGCCTTCCGCGCGGCGCTCGCGCGCGATCCCGACCTGGCTGCGGCGCACACGCGCCTGGGAGTGCTCCGTGCCGAGGAAGGCCGGCTCGACGCGGCGGTCCGGCATTTCGAACAAGCCCTGCGCACGGATCCCAACCCAGGACGGGCGCATTTCAATCTGGCCCTGACCTACGAGCGGCAAGGCAAGCGCGACGCTGCGATCGAACACTACGAGGCTGCCGCCGCCCTGCTGCCGGACGATGCGCGGGTGCGGGCCCGGCTCGAGGCACTGCGGGCGATGGAGGAGTGAGCGGGGTGCCCGGGCAGGAAGCCCGGAGGACGACCGCGGGAGACGAAACAAACATGACAGGTTCTGGCGCTACGCCCCAACGCATGCAGGCCGTATTCGCCGCACACGGCTTTGCCGTGTCGAACAACGAACTCGAGAAGTTTTGGGCCCATTACGAGCTTCTTGCGACGCACAATCCGCGTCTTCGCCTCACGCGCATCACGGGTCTGGCGGATACGGTCCTCAAGCACTTCATCGATTCGGCCGTGGTCGCCGAGATGATGGAGCTCCCTGGACCGGTGTTGGACATCGGATCGGGCGGCGGCTTCCCCGGGATCCCTCTGGCCATCCGCCGGCCGGCGCTCGCCGTGATCCTTGCCGAGAGCCGGGGCAAGCGCGCGGCATTTCTCGAAACCGTGCGCGAGCGTCTCGGGTTGGCGAACGTGTCGATCCATCCGCACGGCATTCGGCCCGGCGGGCCGGTCCCCGAAGGCGCGGCCGTGCGCACGGCGATCACGCGTGCGCTCGAGCCGATCCCGGCCACGCTCGCGCGCGTGCGCGCGCTTCTGCCTCCCGGGGGCAGGGCCGTGTTTCTGAAAGGGCCGGGCTGCGAGGGGGAGATCGCCACGGTCCGGCGCGACATGGCGGATGCGTACTGCGAGATCCGGGACGAGGCCTATGTCCTGGGTGCGACCGATCAGCGCCGCAGACTGGTGGTGTTCGAACGTGTGTAGGCGCCGAGTCCTGCGTGGACGGATCCACGCCGGCCCCGCGTCCATGGATCCATTGACCGAAGAGAGGAGCTGGACATGTCATCGGAAGATGCCGCCCGGACGGGCGCTCCTGTGGCCCGTTGCGACGGGCCCCTGACCGTGGGAGAGGATGGCGTCGAGGCCATGGCGCTGCCCCTTCAGCCGTTTGGCCTGTACCGGATCGACTACGAAGCGCGCGGCGCACGGCCGGGCTACTGCTTCGTCGACTTCTTCAACAAGGCCGGCGAGCAAAACTACGCGGACAACTATTCGAGCGTGGACGCGTCAGAGGCGTACGCCCCGCAGTCCGCGATCTTTATGGCGCGGGCGGAAGCCGAACGGGGGACGGTGGGCTTTCGGCCGCTGGGCGGCACGCTCGACGTGCGCAACATGCGCGTGCGTGCGATCGGCCGGGACGACGCACTGGCCTGGATGGATGCGCTGTACGCCGAACTGCCGGAGGTGCGGCCCGATCTGGACAAAGAGCGCTGGACGCTCCTGCCGCGCCTGCGCGAAGCGCTGCGGGACGGGCGGACGCTGCGCGTGGTAGCCCTGGGCGATAGCATTTCCAACGACATGCTGAACGGTCTGGGGCATCTGTTGCTCGAACGCGACTACCCCGGCACGACGTGGGTGCCCATCCACGCCAACGGTCCGGAGAAGAGCTGCGAGAACTACCGGGCCGACGAGGTCCTGCAGCGTCTGGTGATCCGGCACCGGCCCGACTTCTTTACCCTGGCCGGCATGAGCCATGCGCCCGAACACGCGCGCACCGTGATCGACAAGGTCCGCAAGGCCTGCGACAACGTGGAGACGGTCTACTTCGACGTGCGCGTGGACGGGGACCCCGCCCCGGATCAGCGCCTCGCGCGGCTCGACCGGATGCGGCGCATGGGCGAGGAAGACGGCTTTGCCGTCTGGGACATGACCACCCCGTTTCAGGAGTGCCTCGAGCGGGCCGACCAGCCGCTCGCGTGGTTCCAGCGCGACGACCACCACGTCAACGACCGCGGCAAGCAGATCCTGGGCCGGCTCTATGCGGCGTATTTCAGCGGGGCGTAGGGGGGCCTTCGGCGCCCGACGTTCTCGGCCTCCGCCTTGCTTCGTCTCGGGCGTTCTCTATAATGCACTGCAGAGAACAACGCGGGGGGCGTTCGATGTGCCATGGCACGGTGAGACAAGGCATCGCAGGTCCGATGGTTGCGTTCGGGGCGCTGCTGGTACTGGCGGCCGGCTGCGCCACCCGGGCCAAGGTCGAGCGGCACCAGCCGGCCGCGTACAATGCGGGCACGGCGCGCACGCTCTCGCTCGTGCAGGTGACGGGCAGGCCCGACCTGCAGGGGCTCGTGCGCAAGGCCCTGCGCCGTGAGGCTGCGGCCTCCGACTGGTGGACCTTCCGCAACGCGATCAACGACAAGATTGCGATCTTTCCGGATGCAGCCGCGGGCCGGTCCGTGCGCGGGCGGCAGCCTGCCGAACGCGAGGTCTTCGTGCGCATGGACGCCTACGACGCGCAGGTCTTTCCCGAGAAGCACAAGCACGGAAAGAAGCACAAGAGCAAGCGCGAGGATCCGCCTGCCTCCGGAATGGGGCGGGTCCGGGTTCGCTTCGCCGCCACCGTGGTCGGTTCGGCCGGCCGGGTGCTCATGCGCGAGCGTGAGTATGCGGGTACGGCCGACGGCGACATCGGCTCCCGCTTCCGCCGCGGGCAGCTCGTGGACAAGGCGGCGCGGGAGGGCATGGAACGCTTCCTGGAGGACATCACGCCACGGCGCGTGCGCGAGGGGATCGTGCTCGACAAGGATGCCGAAGACATGGCGCCGGTGGCCGAGCTCGTGGCGCATGGCCGCTACGCTGAGGCCATGGACCGGCTGAAGAGTATGCGCGCGCGCCATCCCCGACGGGCGGACGTGGTCTACAACATGGCGGTCCTGACCGACGCCCGCGGCGAGTACGAAGCCGCGCTCGCCCTCTACCGCCAGGCCCTGCAGCGCGGGTACAAGAGCTACTACGTCAAGTCCCGCGACGCCTGCGAACGCCGCCTCCGGGACCGGAACGCACTGTCGCGGTGAGCGGGAGCTGCGGGGGACACGCTCCTGCGCTGGCGGTTTGTCCGCAAACCGCATGGGCAACAGCGTCCCGGAGCGCGAAGGCCGCTACAGCGCATTGAGGCTCCGAAGCCGCTCGGCCAGTCGGTCTATATCCACGGGTTTGGGCAGGTAAGCGTCCACGCCGGACTGGATCGCAGGCAGAAGCCTGTCCTTCCGCATTTCCGATGTGACGAGAAGAATGCGGCTCTGCTGCAGGTCTTCCCCGGAGCGGATCTTCCGGATGAATGCGGCCGCGTCCATGTCCTGCAAGCCGACCTCGATGATCGCGACCACGGTGTGCGCCGCCTTGTGCGCGAGACCGAGTGCGAGTGTGCCACACTTGGCCTCGCGGATGTCTTCGCATCCGGCCTCCCGCAGCGCCCGACAGACCGTCTTGCGGCCTGCCACGGATGGGTCGGCTACGACGTAGGTGAATGCGGTCTCGGCGACCAGTGCGGCGTATTGCTCGTAGAGGCCTTGGAGATCTTCCGTGGTGTACAGCCGGGAGGGGGCGTTTCCGCGGGACGGGCGGGGCTGTCGTTCCGTCCGGTCCTCTTCGGTCGGAGTCGGGACGGGCCCGCCGTCATCGGCCGCCAGGCAGACGGCGCCCTGTGCGGGATCCTCCAGGAGGCGCAAGGGACCCTTGAGCTCGTGTTTGTAGTGGTGGGAGTACGGGCCAATCTTGACGATGGTGTCGGGGTTGAGCAAGCGTCGGACGCGCACTTCCTTCACGGGCTGGTAAGCCTGCATGGAAACGAGCATCTCGCGGTCCGCGCTCAGGCTGTCGTGGTGCCGCTTGAGGTCGGCGAACTGCGCCAATTGCTGGCGGTGTTCGTTTTGGGTGGCGCGGGGCAGCCGTTGGAATGCCTCCCGATCGCCGAACAAGGACTGGACCGGCTTGAGCAGGGGTGCGATGGCGTGCTCGAGTTCTTGCAGTTCGAGGTCCTTTTTGTGCACTTCGAAATTGACGCCCGCCTGTACCTCGGTGCGGATGCCTATGTCCGACCCCAGTGTGTCCGTTTCGATGCCCAGCAGAGCCAGGCATTGTCCGCCAACGATCTGGCTGGCAGCGATGCGTCCCTGGCTCCAGACCTGCGCGTGAAGGATCTCCCGCTCGGCCGTGACGTCCCCGAATGCAGTGACACGGGCTTGGTTGACGTACTTGGCGTGTACGTATCCAGAGACGTGGATCTCTGCCCGCTTCCGGCCGTTGATGCCGCCGCGCACCACGAGATCGCCTTTGCAGTGGACCGTGCAGGCGTCGACCGTTCCGTGGATCTCGGCCGATTCGCAGTGTACGGCGAAGCCGTCCTTGACGCTTCCGCGGACGATCACGTGCCCGTCGAATTCGATGTTGCCGGTCGTGAAGTCCACGTCTTCCTGGACTTCGTAGACCGGGCTGACGCGGAGTTCGTCGCTGGCGAGCACGGGACGTCCGGGGATGGCGGCATAGACGCGGCGCCCCTCCTCGTCGGTGCGGCAGCCGTCGCCTGCCTGCAGGGAGGCGGGCGCGCCGGGCTCCGCCGGAAGCGCGGCGCCCGTCAGGCGTACGCCCGCCTGCCCCTCGGTGGGCGGGACGATCTCGGCCAGCAGATCGTCCGTTTCGATCAGGGTGACGGCTGTCGCCGCGTGGAAGTCCACAGATGCGTCCTCTGCGGTGGAGGGGCCGCGGTAGGTGGCCTCGCCGGTCACGTCCACATGGTATGCGATGCGCCCCGGTTCTCCGGACACGGGCGGGTGCGCACGCGCGATGACGATTGCCGTGTCCACGAGACGCCCCTCCGCTAGGCGGATGAAGGCGTCGTCGATGGCTTGGTGGTCAATGCCGGTGCGGACCTCCTGGTTTTCAAGCTGGGCGCGGAGCGTCTCGCGGTCCGTGATGATGTGGGGACCAGCCCCGCGGGCCACTAGGCGTGCGACACCCTCTTCGTGGTCCACCTGCAGAGCGAATCCCGCAGCGGCGATGGTTCCGCGCTCGGCTGGCTTTGGAGCGGGGAGCGCTAGTTCCAGGGCGCTGCGGAACGCGCTGGTTTCCAGCGGCTTGTGGAGCACCTGGCAGTTGGGCAGGGCTTCCTCGACCTTTGTCAGGTCCGCTTCGTCGAACCTCCCGCTGATCACGAGGACGGGGCAGTGCCGGTGCAGGGGATGGTTCCGGGCGCGGGCGATCAGCTTGAGGCCGTGTTCGTCGGGAAGCCGGATGTCCACGACCAAGAGGCCGAAGGCGTCCGCCTCCAACCGCTGGAGCGCGTCGACGCTCGTGTGCGCGATCGCTGTTTCTACGCCTTCTCTCTCTGCGATCTCGCGGAGCACATCGCAGACCGTCTCGTCGTCATCCACGACCAGGATCTGGCGTGGGCAATCCGTGCAGGGAGAGAGGGTGGCGGCATGTGCCGACATGGATCGCGCTCCTTCAGGAAGTACCCACGGGCGCCTGTCGTTTCGCCTGGGTAGGTGCAGTCTGCCCGGATTCGGCTGTCGGGACCGCGGCCAAGAGGCGCACGTCGACCCGCGCGCCCCCGAGGTCGCTGTCGTCGATGGTGATCGCGCCCCCGTGTTCGTTGACGATGATGCCGTGGGCCACGGACAGACCCAGTCCCGCGCCGTCGCCCACGTCTCGCGTCGTGAAGAACGGCTCGAATACGTCTTTGCGGAGTGACGGCGGGATGCCGGGGCCCGTGTCTTCGATCGAGGCCAGGACGCTTCCGTCGGCCAGGCAGCGGGTCCGGACCCGTACGGTCGGTTCCGAACCGTCCGCCACGGCCTGCGCGGCGTTCGTCAGAATGCAGAACAATGCCTGCGTCACGTCCCGCCGGCACATGGGCACGAGCGGCAAATCCGCATCGAGATCCATCACGAACCGGGGCTTCGGCGTGTCGGACGGGGGCATGAGCAAGAGTGCGTCCTGCAGGCAGCTGTTCAACCAACCGTCCTCCATGGGATGGGGCGGTTGCGCATCGGCGAAGCAGAGGAGGCCGTGGGTGATGTCACGGATGCGGAGGATGTTGCGTTGGATGCGCTGCAAGAGCTCCGGCATCTCACGGTCGGCCTCGCCCACGCTGTCGTGGGAGCGGTCTGCCCGTGCGCTCCCGGCTCCGCGCACGTCGCGCAGCAGTTGCTCAAGCAACTGCGCATTCCCGTGGATGATGCAGGCCGGGTTGTTGATCTCGTGGCAGACGCCCGCGGCCAGCCGTTCCACCGACGCGAGGCGGGCTTGATGGGCGGACCGCGCTTCGCGTTCTTCTGCTTCGCGTTCCCGGTCAAGGTCGCGCTGGATGCGTGCGAGCCGTTGCTGGAGATCTGCGATATCGAACGGCTTGCAGACATAGTCGCAGGCCCCGTTCTGCACCGCCTGGATCGCGCTGTCCAGCTCCGCATAGGCGGTGAGGAGCACGACGCGCGGCGGATTGTCCGCCTGCGTCAGAAGTTCGAGCACCTGCAGGCCGCTGATCCCTGGCATGCGGATGTCCGTGAGTACCACGTCCGGGGTGTGCAGCGCGGCGTTGAGAAGGCCCTCGCCCCCGTCTCGCGCCGTGCAGACATCGTGGCCCATGTTCTCGAGGGCTTCGGCCAGCATGCTGCGGACCGTGGGGTCGTCATCGATCAGGACGATGCGCATGATTCAGCCTCCCGATTGGACGCAAGCGGATTCCAAAAGATAGCGGACGGTCTCCAGCAGCCGGCGCTTGTGCGTTGGCTTCTGGAGGTAGGCGTCGGGTGGTCCCAGGGGATGCTCCTGCACTTCTTGCAGCTTAGCATGTCCCGTGAGCATCAGGATCGGTACGGACGCGTCGCGGTCCCGCAGGACGTCCAGGACTTCGAAGCCGCTCATGCCCGGCATGGCGGCGTCGAGGATCACCAGGTCGGGCCTGTCGTTTTGAAATCGGTCCGTCGCTTCCGCGCCGCATTCCGCTACGCTGACCCGGTAGCCGGCTCTGTGCAGGAAATGCGCCAGGGGCTCACGGATGTTTTCTTCGTCGTCCACGGCGAGTACGTGGAAACGGTTTCGGTCTGTTCGGCTGGGCCAGTATTTCATACGTCTACTCCTCCCATGAGCGCGCAGAGCTTTTCGATCCATCGAGCCAGAGGCGGAAGGGCGATCGCAAGGCAAAAGATGCTGGCGCCGGCGAGCAGGAACGGCTTCCAGCGGAAGCGGCGGTGTCGACGGGGCCGTAGCGACCTGCGCAGGTTTCGCCACGCACGACGTCCTGTGGACCGCAGTTCGTCCGTCCGGCTGACAAAGAGTCTGGTGTGCATGCGCATGCCCTTTCCATGTCTTCTAGCGCTTGTCGTCCGTGGGGGCGAGACAGACCTGGATCGCAAAACGATGGGCGTCCGCCTGAAACAGAACCACGATGTTGGGCGTGCCTTTGCGATGGCTGATCTCGTGTCCCGGGCCAGAGACCACCGACGGGATGCTGATCGTGAAATGATACGGCGTCTTGGCCAGGGCGCTTTTGGCGTGGCCCGAGATCATGTTGATGAGCTCGCCCACTCCGTCACAGACGTCGTCGTTGAGAGATGCGGCCGGTTGCTCGTGTAGCATGTTGCCGACCACGCGGCAGGCGAGCGGTTCGGGAAGGCTGATGACCACGCTTCCCGTGGCTTCGCCCGAAAGCCCCATGACGCCGGAGACGTCGCCGTACATCTTGTGGTCGTCCTTGAGGAAGAGCTTCTCTCGCTTGATGTGCATGCTGCACATGGTGCTGAACACGGTCTTCGTGGCGTCGATGAAGGGGTTGATGAACGCGACGTTCACGCTGGGGGAGACCTCGTGCACGGCTTTGAAGGCCCGATGCACCGTTCGGACCAACGTGTCGGCCTCGAACGGCAGATGGATGATCTCCGTAGTCGCGGTGCGGAGCGACGTAGGAATCGTGTTCTCCTTGGCCTTGGGGCAGAGAAAGACCACGGGCAGTTCCGGGCGTGCGCTTCGCGCGTTCTGGACGAAGGCGGTGCCCAGGTCCGGCTTGCCGTCCCAGTCGACGAGGAGGACGCCCTCGTCTGCCAGGCGGTCGGCGAGGTCCTTCGGTTCGGCGACGGCAGCGATGTCAGCCGGAGCGTCCGGGTGCTGCCGGCAGGCGCCCCGGACGAGGTCGGCGGTCCGGCTCCGGTGGCTGGCGACGATCAGACGCATCGTACAATTCCTCCGTGGGTTGGGCGGCGCCTCCGCGGGCGCCGGGTGGCCGGTCAGTTCAAGTACGGGCCGATCTTCTCCGTCAGGACTTCGGGCGAGAACGGCTTGACGATGTAGCTGTTGGCGCCCGCCTTGATGGCGCGCATGACGTTCGCCTTCTCCGCCTCCGTGGTGATCATGATGATGGGGATGTCGCGGTCCTGCTCCCGAACTTTGGTCAGGAACTCGAAGCCATCCATGTTGGGCATGTTCCAGTCGGTGAGAATCAGGCCCACGTCGCCTTCGCCCTTGAGGCGGGCGAGTCCCTGCACCCCGTCCTCGGCCTCCACGACGCCGCTTGAGGGGCCGTCTTTCAGTGCGTTCGTGATGATGCGGCGCATGGTAGACGAATCATCTACAACCAGGATCTTCATCGTACAGCTCCTTTCTTCGCTGAGGTCGCCATGGGTTCTTCATCCTTCCGTGCGACAGCCGTGCAGATGGCCTCGGCGATCTGCCCCAGCGGAAGAACGTTGTCCGCTGCGCCGAGCTTGATGGCCTCCTTGGGCATGCCGAAGACGAGGGAGGTCTTCTCGTCCTGGGCGATCGTGTGCGCGCCCGCCTCCTGCATCATCTTGAGCCCTTCGGCGCCGTCGGCGCCCATGCCGGTCAGGATCACCCCCACGGCATTCGCGCCGGCGTACTTGGCGGCCGACTTGAACAAAACCTCCACGGAGGGCCGCTGGCGGCAGACGAGCGGCCCTTCCTTCACGTGGACGAGGTAGCGCGCGCCGGAGCGCTGGAGCGTCATGTGGTAGTTGCCGCGGGCGATCAGCGCGCGCCCGGGGATGACGGTGTCTCCGGTTTGCGCCTCCTTGACTTCGATGGCGCACAACGTATTCAGACGGTCGGCAAAGGAGCGGGTGAAGTGCTCGGGCATGTGCTGTACGATGACGATGCCCGGCGCATTGGTGGGCAGGGCCGCGAGCACGGCCTGCAGGGCCTGGGTGCCGCCGGTCGATGCGCCGATGGCCACGATCTTGTTGGTGGTCCGGGTCATGGCGAAGCGCTGGGGCGCGGGCCGGACCGGCGGGGGCGTCGGCCGCTTGCGGGCCAGGTCGACCCGGGCCGCGGCCTTCAGCTTGTCGGCGAGCTCGACCACCAGGTCGCCGACCTCGTACGCACTGCCCGGCTTGCACATGACGTCGACCGCGCCGCTCTCCATGGCTTCGAGCGCGAGCGCGCCGCCCTCGGGCGTGAGCGAGGAGACGACCACGGCCGGCACGGGATGGTACTGCATGAGTTTCTTGAGGAAGGTGATCCCGTCCATGCGCGGCATTTCGATGTCCAGGGCCAGCACGTCCGGCTGAAGGCGGACGATCTTGTCGCGCGCGACATAGGGATCGGGCGCCGTGCCCACCACGTCGATGTCCGGATCGCGCGCCAGCTCCTTGAGCAGGATCGAGCGGACGACCGCGGAATCGTCGACAACGAGTACGCGCGTCTTCATGCCGGCTTTCCTCGCACGTTTCGGGGCCTCGAACGGATTGCACCGTCGTGATGCGCTCGAGTGCAGCCGCGGACAGAACGGGTGTTGAAAACCATCGTTCCGCTCTCCTCAGAGTTCGCGCAGTTCGCCCCGGCATCGCACGAGCGTGCGGCCCGAGTCGACCTCGAGGTACAGGGTCCGGGGATGCTTCCCACCCAGGTCCTCGGCCGCGATCGGGATGCGGTTGGCGGCCAGGATGCGGCGCGCGATTACGGCGTTGCGTTCGCCCACCTTGAAGAAACCCTTGTCGTCGAGCGGCGCGCCGCCGCCCGCGAGCTTGACGATCAGGTTCCGGCGCCGCGCTCCGCGTTTGTACAGGGCCCGCAGGAGCGTCTGCACGCCGGTGTCCGTAAACATGGCGGGCCGGGCCCGCGCTTTGGCGGGCTCCTGCGTGGAGAGGGGCAGCATGCAGTGGATCATGCCCCCCAGCCGCAGATCCGCTGCATACATCGTGATGCCCACACAGGAACCGAGGCTGTAGGTCACGAGCATCGCGCCCGGCTGCGACGAGACGGCCATACCGGAAATGTCGACGATTCGCAGCTTGTCGTGCACCAGGAAGGCGGTCACGGTCGCTCCTCTGCTGGAAGAACAGCTCCCGCGGGCGCGAACGACGCGCCGCTGGGGCTTTCGCCGGTGGAGGGCCGCGTCTGATCGACCTGGCCCAGGAAGACGTCCAGTACGTCGGGATCGAGCTGCTTGCCTGTTTCGCATCGCAACATCCGCTCCGCCCGGGCGGCTGGCAGGGCTTTGCGGTAGGGGCGGTCGGCTGTCATGGCATCCCACGTGTCGCAGACCGACAGGATGCGCGCGATCAGGGGGATCTCCTCTTCCGTCAGGCGGTCCGGATATCCCCGTCCGTCGTACCGTTCGTGGTGTGCGCGGACCGCAGCCTTGCACGCGTCCAGGCCCGGCAGGGGAGCCAGGATCTCTTCGGACTTGAGCGGATGGACCTGGATGGCGGCGTACTCCTTGCGCGTGAGCGTGGCGGGTTTGAGCAGGATGTGCTCGGGCACGGCCAGTTTGCCGATGTCGTGAAGCATGCCCGCGATCCACGCGGTCTCCTGCTGGGCCCCGTCGAGATCGAGAGCGGCCGCCGTGCGTTTGGCCAACAGTGCGACCGAGGCCGAGTGCTCGCGCGTGCACGGATCCCGGGCGTCGATGGATTGGGCGAGGCACGTGAGGCACCCGAACAGGAGCTTCTGGTGTTCTGCCAGGGCATCGGTGACCTCCTGGCGCAGGAGGCGGTTCGTGTGGGTCACGTACTGGTGGAAGCGTTCCTCCGTACGCTGGCACCGCCGGACCGCCAGGGCCTCGTGGACCAGGCGATGGAGCTCCTTCATCTCGAAGGGCTTCTTGAGGAACGAGTGCGCGCCGAGGTTGAGCGCTTCCACGGCTGTATCCAGGTCACCGTGGCCCGTGATCAGGATGAAGGGGGCTTCCTCGTCGGTTTCGCGGGCCCAGCGCATGAGGTCGATGCCCCGCCCGTCGGGCAGCTGGACATCGGCGATGACGAGGTCGACGGAGGGGCGATCCGCGAGGCGTTCGCGCGCCGCAGTTAGGCAGCTGGCGGACACGATCTCGGTCCGGCCGTCCGCCAGGAAGTCGAGGACCATATCACGGATCATGGGATCGTCGTCGACCAGGAGCACGCGGTCCTGGGCGGCGAAGGGGGTCTGGCAGACGCCTGCAGCGGTCTCACCAGGCGCGGCGGTCACGGTCTGGCGTGCGGTTGGTCGGGCCGCACGAAGCGTCGGGAGGCCAGTGGTGCCAAGCAAGGCGTTGTCACTGGAGATTGCGGCGGGCATCATCGGACTCCTGTTTGCGGGCAAGGTGCGCGGGCAGGTTCTTTGACGTAAACGGACGGGTGCACGGTATGGAAGTCGCTCACCATGCCGGTCAGGCTCTCGGCGTGGCCCACCAGAAGAAACCCGCCCGGCTTGAGCAATCGGTAGATCTCTTCCAGCAGGCGTCTGCGCACGAGGTTGTCGAAGTAGATCATGACGTTGCGGCAGAAGACCACGTCCAGGGGCCCCTGCATCGGAAAGGGCGGCTCGGAGAGGTTCAGGCGTGCGAACGTAATCGTGCGGCGGAGGGGCTGCCCGACGGCGTAGAGCGTTCGATCGCCGTTCGGGGATGCCGCGAGGTACCGCTCCCGCAAGGCGGCGGGCACGGGCTGGATCTTGTCCTTGGGATACGTCCCTTCCCGACAGCGCTGCAGGACGCGTGTGGAAATGTCGGTCGCCAAGATCTTGGCGTCCACGCCGTTTTCGGGCAGAGCATCCCAGAGCGTCATGGCCATGGAGTAGGGCTCCTCTCCGCTCGAACATGCTGCGGACCAGAGGCGGAAGCGGCGCTGGCCCTGGGCGTGCCACGCGCGCAGCCGTTCCTTGAGAAACGTGAAGTGATCGGGCTCGCGGAAGAAGCTGGTGACGTTCGTGGAGATGGCGTCCAGCAGCTGCACGATCTCTTCGTTTGTCTCGTCCCGGCGCAGGTGGCGCAGGTAGGCGCCGTAGTCCTCCAGCCCCAGGGCGCGCATGCGCTTGCTCACGCGTGCACAGACGAGGGCCTCCTTCCCGTCCCGCAGGGCGATGCCGCTGCGGTTGTATACCAGTTCACGGAACGCATGGAATGTCTGTGGATCCATGACCGATCTCCTGGCGGTGCAGCCCTGCCGCCCTCGTCCCGGGGCGAGGCGGGGCGGACGCCGCAACGGCTATGCCGACAGCGCGGCTTCCTGGATCGCCTCGAGTTCGGTGATCGAAAGCACCTTGTCGGCGTCCAGCAGCATGATGACTCGTTCCTCGACCTTGCCCATGGCCAGGATGAAGTCCGTCTGGATGCTCGATCCGAATTCCGGTGTGGGCGCGAGTTGCTCCGGCGCCACGTTCAGGACCTCGGAGACCTCGTCCACGATCATGCTCATGGTCACCGGGTTGTCGCCGCGGTCGATCTGCACGACGATGATGCACGTGCGGACCGTGTCCTCGCGTGCGGGCAGCCCGAATTTGCGCCGGATGTCCACCACCGGGATGACTTTGCCCCGCAGGTTGATGACTCCGCGCACGCATTCGGGCGTGCGGGGCACCTTGGTCACGGTCATCATGCCGATGATCTCCTGGACTTTGAGGATCTCCAGGCCGTACTCCTCGTCTCCCACGTGGAAGGTGAGGTACTTGCCGGCGAGGGCATCCAGTTTGGGTTCGCTGGCGACAGCCGTTGCATCGGTCTCGGCTCGTTCGTGTGACATGACACGCTCCTTTTCTGCTGGTGGTTTCGCGTCCTCTCGGGTCATGCGACACAAAGCGCTTCGGTCGGCGCTTCGGACGCCATGTTCTGTGATCGCGGTTGTTCCGTGCCGTTCCGGCCTGCATGGGCCAGCTTCACAAGGCCTTCGATGTCCAGGATCAACCCGACCTGGCCGTCGGGCATGATGGCCCCGCCCGAAAGGCCGGGCATCTTCTGGATGCCGCCGCCCAGGTTCTTGATTACGATCTGCTGCTGACCGACGAGTTCGTCGACCACGATGCCCACTCTCCGGTCTCCGTCCTCGACCACCACGACCAGGGCCTTGGTGAGGTCGGTCTCGGCCTCGGTGATGTCGAAAAGGCGGCTCAGACGGAAGAGCGGGAGCACCTCGCCGTGGAGTTTGAATAGTTCGCCCTTGGTCGTCAGGGTGGCGATGTCCTCTGGCTTGAGGCGGACGGACCGGAAGATGTTCAGGGCGGGGATGATGTAGCGCTCGTCTCCCACCCGGATGATCATGCCGTCGATGATGGCCAGGGTCAGCGGCAGGCGCAGACGGAAGACCGTGCCTCGGCCCGGTTCGCTGTCGATTTCGACCTGGCCCCGCAGGCTGTCGATGTTTCGCTTGACCACGTCCATGCCCACGCCGCGGCCGGAGATGTCGGTCACCTGGTTGGCGGTCGAAAAGCCTGGGTGGAAGATCAGCTTGTAGACGTCTCGGTCGCTCAGCTTGCTCCCGTCCTCGACCAGCCCGCGGGCGTGGGCTTTGGCGAGAAGTTTCTCGCGATCGAGGCCGCGGCCGTCGTCTTCGATTTCGATGTAGATGTTGCCGCCCTTGTGCGTGGCGCGGAGTTCGATGCGGCCCTGTTCGGGTTTGCCGCGGCGGCGGCGCGCGGCGGTGTCGTCCTCGATGCCGTGGTCCACGGCATTGCGCACCATGTGGACGAGCGGGTCCCCGATCTGGTCGACCACGGACTTGTCGAGCTCCGTGTCCTCCCCGCTCATGTGGAACGTGACGGGCTTTCCCGACTTGCGGGAAAGGTCGCGCACGAGGCGGGCCATCTTTTGGAAGGTGGACCGGACCGGCACCATGCGCAGGGAGGTGCCGATCTCCTGCAGCTCCCGCGTGATCTTGTCGAGCCGGCTGACCGGGCGGGAGAGCTCGTTTCGGCGACCGTTCTTGGCGGCCGCCTGGCTGACCATGCTCTCTACGATCACGAGTTCGCCGATCGTATCGATGAGCTGGTCGAGGCGCCTGGCTTCCACGCGGACCGTCTCTTGGACTGCGCCCGGGGCAACGGTCCGCGGACGGTCGGCCGCGGGTGCGCGCTCGTCGGGGCCGTTCCGTGGGCCGGGTGGCGCATCGAATGCGCCGTCGGCTTCGGCGCCCGGCAGCGTGGCCGCGGCTTCGGACGGCGTTTCCCCGGCGGCTGCGCGTTGTACGTGTTCCAGCAGCGCGGGCACTTCCGGATCGGGCGTCGGCTGCGTGCCGTCGTTCAGGTAGGCCGCGATGCCCCCGCGCAGCGCCTTGAGGCGGTCCACGCAATCAAAGACCGTGTCCAGGATCGGCTGGGAGCAGGCGAGCGTGCCCTTGCGGGCCTTGTCGAGCAGGGTCTCGGTGTCGTGGGCCAGGGTCTGAATCTCCTGGAGGCCGAGGTAGCCCGCCGCTCCCTTGATCGTGTGGAAGGTCCGGAAGACCGCGTTGAGGGCCTCGGTGTTCTGCGGTTCGGACTCGAGCGTGAGGAGGTGGACGTCGGCGCCGTCGAGGTGCTCCTTGGCCTCGGTCACGAATTCGACCAGAATCCCGGTGTCCACTTCTTCGGGGTGGAGAATCGGAACCAAGGCCGCGTCCAGGGCGTCCGCCGCGGACCCAGCAGGCGTGTCTTGATTCTGCGGATGGCCGGCTGGCGTTGCTTCCGCGGTGTTCGCCGCTCCGGCTGCATCCGCTGTCGGGAGGCCCAACGCTTCCGGCCAGGCGATTTCGGCGGGATCGCGCCCGTCCCGCAGGATGGCCTGCATGCAGGAGATGGCCCGGCCCACGGCCTTCAAGTGATCGGCCGGATTCTCGGTTTCGTCGAGCACGACTTGCTCGACTAAAGCGGCGGCCGCGGCCGGTACGCCGGCGAACCCCGCCTGCGCGGCGTCCGCGTCCAGGGTCTCGAGAAGCGTATGGATCTTTGCGAGCGCGGGCAGGTCCGAGGGTTCGGCCATGACCAGCGCCTCGGCGAGTGCCTCGACCTGTCGGGCGATGGGGCGTGCCATGGGTCAGACCCTCCCGTTCCGTTGGCGCGTGGGTTTGCGGTTCATCGAAAAAAGGGTGAGGATGGAGCGCGGGCAGAAGGGGACGCGGGCATCGGTGGGCTCCATCCTCACCTGGGGGTGGGCCTGCCGGTCGGTGCGGGCGGAGGAGACCGGCAGGCCCGAAGGGGGCGGTACGCTCGCGAAGGTGTCTTGGTGATTCCACAGCATGGTGTGCTCCTGTGCACCGCGTCGACCGCCCCGTGAGGGGGTGGGGGCTAAAACTCCTTGAGCTCGCTGTCGTTCAGCGGGATCACCTCGTCGGGCGTGGCGAAACGGTTCTGCGAAGCGCTCTGGCCCGCGTGTTCATCCCGGTCGGCATTCGCCGTCTGGGACGCGCCGTCGGTTCCGTCGGCCCGGGCGTGGTGCTTGCCGTTGCCGCCATTCCCGCTCGACGAGAGGCGATGATGGCCCCCGTCGGCTGCGACGCGCGCCTGGCCGTTCCCGCCGGACGCGTGGGGGGCCGAACGGTGCTTGCCGTTGCCATTCCCGTTGTGGGACCCGCTGCCGTGAATCAGTCCGGTCAGGTCCGCCACCGCCTGGTTGAGCTGTTCGGCCTGGGCGGAGAGCTCTTCGGACGCGGACGCGGATTCCTCGGCATTGGCCGCGCTGGACTGCGTCACCTTGTCCATCTGCGCCACGGCCGTGTTGACCTGGTCTACGCCCTGAGCCTGTTCCTTGCTCGCGGCCGCGACCTCGCCCACCAGCTGGGTCATGTTCTTGACGTGGTCGGTGATCTGATTGAGGACGTCGGCTACTTCCTTGCTCACGGCGACTCCGTTCTCCGAGTTCTTCTCGGATTCCTCGATCAGGCCCGCCGTGTCCTTGGCGGCTTCGGCCGACCGCTGGGCGAGGTTGCGCACTTCCTCCGCGACCACGGCGAAGCCCTTGCCCGCCTCGCCGGCGCGCGCGGCTTCAACCGCAGCGTTGAGCGCGAGGAGGTTTGTCTGGAAGGCGATCTCGTCGATTGTCTTGATGATCTTGGCCGTCTCGTCGGACGAGGTCTTGATCTGATGGATGGCCTGGGACATGCGCTCCATGGCTGCGCCGCCCTTCTCCGCGGCGGTGGCCGTTTCGCTGGCCATGCTGTTGACCTGCTGGGCGTTGTCCGAGTTCTGACGGGTCATACTGGCCATCTCTTCGAGGGAGGAGGACGTCTCCTCCAAGCTGCCGGCCTGTTCATTGGCGCCTTCGGCCATCTGCTGGCTGGACTGCGAAACCTGTTGGGAGGCGGCTGCGACCTGCTCGGCGCCAGCGGTCAGGCCTTCGATGATGCGGCTGATGGGCTTGGTGATGCTGCGCGTGATGCCCACACCCAGCACGATGCCCAAAACCACGCCGCCGACCACGAGGCCGAGACCCAGCGCGCTGGTGTTGGTGACCGTGGCGTCCATGTCTTCCTGGATGCCATCCTGGAGCGCGTCCATGTTGTCCACGATGCTCTTGGCGGCCAAGGCCATGTCGGACGTGGCTGCGCGTTCGGCCGCCATACCCTTGTGGTAGGACTCGCCGGCCTCCTCATATCGATCGATGTAGTCGTGGATGGACTGCGCGGGGCCGACCAGCTTCTCTTCGCCGGCCACACGGTCCTGCCACGCCTGGATCGCCTTCTCGGTCGCGGCCAGCTGCTTCTGGTAGCCGGCCCACTGTTCGGCCGCGTTGGTGGCCAAGAGATAGACGGCGGTGACCCGGAGGATGAGGAAGTTCTGCACCACGTTCTCCTCCAAGGCGTTGCCAATGGCCAGCCATTTTTCGAGCGCGGCCGTGTCGCCCGCCTGGAGGGCCGCCTCCTGGGCGGGGTGGATCACCTCTTGCTTGGCCTGGCCGATCTTCTCGGTCACCTTCCAACCGATCTCTCCCCAGGTCTTGAACGCCGCGTCCTTTACGCGCTGGGATTTCTCTTGCCGGCCAAAGACGTGGTGGTAGTCTTCCATGCTGGCGATGGTCTGCTTGAGGTACGTGCGCTGCTGGGCGCTCAAATCCTCGGCTGCGTTCAGCTTCTCGAGCCGTTTGCGGAAGGTCTCGTACGCTTCGTGCCAGCGCTCCGCCGCGTTCCGATCTTCCGCTTCTCCTTTGCCGAAGCCGTGGGCCGCGAATGAGAGCCGCTCTTTGGCGCATTGCTCGAGCCCCTCTACGGCTGCAAACCCCTGCTTGAGCAGATCGGCTTTCCCCGACGTGCTGCGCAGGCCGTACCACCCCGCGATCCCGATGATGGCGGCGATCACCACGAGAGCGGCGAAGCCCCCGCCGATCTTCGTGCTCAGTGTCCGGTTCTTGAACATGGTCCTGTCTCCTTTCCGAAAACCAACGAATTCCGATTCTCTCCACGGTCCACAAAAACGTCTTGTCGTCGTGCCTCTGTTCTCTGCCGGAACGCGCCCGGTCTAGGTCGGTCCGTTGCAGGCGTTCCGCGGACCTCTCCGGCGGCGGGGGCGACCGCGGGACGTGACCAGGTCCGGCGCTGCAGGGCTGAGCTTGCTTCGAAAGAGCCGGTCCGCGCACTCCACGGCCACCCGCGTGGTCTCGAGCTCCGACGGAAGAATGAGATAGTAGAACACCCCCGCCGCCCGGATGGCGCATTCGTGATTCGTCGCCTCGGGCGGCGTGACGGCGATGACTTCGGCGGACACCAGTCGCTTGAGTGCGCGCACAAGGTCGGCGGGGCGTTCGGAGAGCTTTGTGCTGAAAAGCACGACCCCCGGTGGCGGGTCTACCCGACGGAGCGCCTGGAGCAAGCTGGCCCCGTCAGGCACCACCACGCGCGTGATCGGGAAGCCTTCGAGCTCGCTGTCCAGGCGCCAGAAGGTGTCGGACTCCGGGCGCGCGGCCAGGACGAGCCCGCTTCTGGCGGCGGGGTCGAACGGTTCGGGGTTGTGGTTGTGAAGACTCATGAGGAGGTTCCTGTTCGCCTGGTTGCGTCTGGCCAGAGCAAGCCTCGGGCCAGCGCGTGCAGGAATCCCCCAGCGTCCTGTGAGCGAACGAGTTGAACAAAACAGGCGGGAGTCGGCGGGGTCCGACGGCTTTGGGAGGGGGCGTCCGCGCGTCAAGAAGCGTCTGCATGCCAGACGCACGGCAGGTAGGTGCGCTGCTCAGTCGCTTGCAACACGAGAACGCTCAGTGGGTTGCCGATTGCGTCGAAATGTGACCGGAATCGGACGGGAAGGCGTGGCCTTTTGCGGGGAAGGGTAGCCGCAGACCCGTATACGGCAGGAGTTGGGGGAAGAGGAGAGGAAGCGTACGCGAATCGTCACGCGTCCGACAGCCCGTGCTTGCGCAGCAGCGAGTAGATGGTCGAACGCGAAACGCCGAGCACGCGCGCGGCTTCGGCCTTGTTGCCGCTGCAGCGGGTCAGAGCCTTGTCCAGGAGGTCGCGCTCCATCTCCTCGAGCGTGGGCATGGTCTGGCTCTCGGCGGGCGAGAGTCGCACGCGTTCGGGCAGGTCGGCCGGCCGGATGATGGGCCGGGCTACGGTCTGGGCCGTGTGCGTGATCATGTTCTCCAGTTCGCGCACGTTGCCGGGCCAGGTATAGTTCCCCAGACAGCTGAGAGCCTGGGGGGAGAGGCAGCGCTTGGCGCGCGGTCCCGTCTGCGCGGCAGTGGACAGGAAGTGCTCGGCGAGCAGGGGGATGTCCTCCGGTCGGTCGCGCAGGGGCGGCAGGGTGATGGTGCTCTCGATTATGCGGTAGAAGAGATCCTCGCGGAATCGCCCGTCAGCCACCATCGCCTCCAGACGCTCGTTGCTCGCGACCAGGACCCGCACGTCCACGGATTCGGGCTGCCGGCTGCCCACGGGCATGATCTCGCCCCGGTCGAGCACGCGCAGCAGGGCCACCTGGGTGCGCGGCGAGGCGGCTTCGATCTCGTCGAGCATCAGGGTTCCGCCCGTGGCTGCGGCGAACAGGCCGGCCTTGTCGGCGTCGGCGCCCGTGAACGCGCCCTTGTGATAGCCGAAGAGCTCGGTTTCAAGCACGGATTCAGGCAGGCTTCCGCAGTTGACCGGGATAAAGGGTTTGCCCTCGCGGGGACTCGTCTCGTGGATGGCCCGCGCCACGAGCTCCTTGCCCGTGCCGGTCTCGCCCTGGATGAGCACCGTGGTCTCGGTTGCGGCCACGGCTTCGATCTGCCGATAGACCGCGTTCATCTGGCGGCTGGCGCCGATCAGTTCGCTGAACCGACTGCGCTGGTCGGCCCGGTGCGCCAGCTGGCGCTGCTCGAGCGCGCGCGCGATCACGAGCTGCAGGTGGTCGAGATTGACGGGCTTCGGGAAGTATTCGGCCGCTCCCAGTTGCAGGGCTTCGAGGGAGGATTCCACGGTGGCATAGGCCGTGACCACAAGCACGATGGCCTCAGGCGATCGCTTGCGGACCGCGCGCAGTACGTCCACGCCCGAACAGTCCGGCATCTGGAGGTCGGTGATCACGATGTCGGCGCCCCGTTCGGCGAATATGGCCAACCCCTGCTCGCCACCGGAAGCGCTCGATACGTCGTGACCGCGCGCGGTCAGGTGCATGCGCAGGCTCTCGCGCACCATTTCGTCGTCGTCGATGATGAGGATGCGCGCCTGCTGGGACGACGTCGCGACCGGACGGGCCTCCGATGTCTCGTCCCCGATGGGGCCTGGTTCGCCGATTCCATCGGTTGTGCGTACGTCGCCGGATTCGTCAGCAGAGGGCGTGGCGCGCGTTTCCATGATCACCGGCGGAGGCGCCTGGATCGCGTGGGCCACGTGCCGGGAGAGATCGCCGGCCATGAAGGGCTTGGCCAGTACGCCGAGCAGTCCCTGGTCGGTGAGGTCCCGGGGATCGTGCGCAAAGAGGTGGCCCGAGGCGATCAGGGCCTTGACGCCCGGATCGATGGCCCGCAGGGCGTGATAGGTCTCCAGGCCGTTGCGGCCGGGCATGATCATGTCCAGGATGACCAGGTCGATCTCGTCCGCGTGCTCCTGGTAATGCGCGACCGCCTCCTCTCCGTTGCTCGTCAGCACGACTCGGTATCCGCATCCGGTGAGAATTCCCTGGAGCACCTCCCGCACGAAGGCCTCGTCGTCTGCGACTAGAATGGTGCCTTCGCCGGTCTCGAGCGGGATCGACCCGTTCTGGGTGGCCTCGCGCGTCTCGCTGTCGGAGGCAGGCAGGTAGAGGCGGAACCGGCTGCCCTGACCGGGTTCGCTGTCCACCTTGATGGTTCCGCCGTGGGCCTGGATGCAACTCTGCACGGCCGCCAGGCCCAGTCCCGTGCCTTTGCCGGGCGTCTTGGTCGTGAAAAACGGCTCGAAGAGGTGCGCGATCGTTTCGGCATCCATGCCTTCGCCCGTATCGCGGACCGTGACTTCGAGATAGTGGCCGGGATGCACGTCGAGGGACAGTTCGGTGCAGAGTGCCTCGGTCAGGAACGTGTCCCGCGAGGCGTAGGTGAGCTCTCCGCCATCGGGCATGGCGTCGCGTGCATTGGCGCCAAGGTTGAGAAGCGCGCTCTGCAGTTCCTGGGCGTCGCCCACCACCGTAGCGGAGGACGCATCGAGGTGGAGGCGGACATCGATGCGTCGATCGATGCTATGCGCGAGAAGATGGGTCGTGTCCGAGAGGATCCGGTGGACGTCGACCAGGGTCTTGCTGGGTTCGCGCTTTCGGGAGAAGGAGAGCAGCTGCTGGACGAGTTCAGCGCCGCGCCGGCTCGCCTCCTGGATCTTGGCGCTGTAGGCCGCGAGCTTCTCTTTCGGCAGGTCGGAGTCCTCCAGCAGTTGCGCGTATCCGAGGATGCCGGCGAGCAGGTTGTTGAAGTCGTGCGCGATGCCGGAGGCCAATCGGCCGATCAGTTCGAGGTTCTGCGTGTGCTGCAGTCGCGCCTCGCAGGCGCGCTGCTCGGCCTCCGCGCGGCGCTTTTCTGTGATGTCCAGGCCCACGCCGAAGAAGAAGTCGGGCGAGCCGTCGTCCTTGGACACGAGCCGGTCGTGCCAGTCCACCAGGCGGCGTTCGCCCGCCCGCGTCAGTACGTGGTTCTCGATGTCCGCCCCGCCCGTTCCGGCAAGGATCTGTTCGAACACCGTGGAGAGCTTTTCGCGCTCCTCATCCGGCACGAAACGGGCGAGGTAGTCCGTGCTCTCGACTTCCTCCCGCGTATACCCGAGCGCCTCGCGCATGGCCGGATTCATGAGCAGCGTCTTGCCCTGGGCGTCGATGGCCACGATGTAGATGGGGGATGCGTTGATCAGAGACAGGGCGAAGGCTCGTTCCTTCTTCGCATCGTCTTCCGCGCGCTTGCGATCCGTGATATCGTTGCCGATGCAGAGGACGCCCGTCACTTGGTCGTCCGCGTCCCGGATCGCGCGGTTGGTCCAGGAGATCCAGACCCGCGAGCCGTCCCGGCGTTGGTTCTCGTTTTCGTTCTGGCGGAAGGTTTCGGGTGAAGCGATGATCTGCCGGATCATGGCGCCCAGGTCCTGGCCGGCGGTGTCGCGTTCGGGCACGATCGTGCCGACCACATTGCGGCCGAGAATGTCGTCCTGCGCGTAGCCGAAGAAGCGTCGGCCGAACGTGTTCAGGAAGCTGACCCGTCCTTCGAGGTCCATGCGCAGGATCACGCTGTTGGCGCTCTCCACGAGTTCGCGGTATTTGGCTTCGCTCTCCCGCAGAGCAGACACAGCCGCCTGCCGGGCCCGGTCGGTCCGGCCATGTTGGTGCACGATCAGCAGGGCGAGCAGCAGCACGATGCCCAGGATCCCCAGGGACACGGCTGAGAGCCGCCACCGGATGGCAGCCAGCTTCCGCTCGAGCGTGTCCATGTACAGGCCCGTTCCGATGATCCAGCCCCAGGGTTCGAAGACCTTGACGTAGGAGAGCTTGGGAGAGAGCTGATCCGGATCGTCGTGCTTCTGCCACTGGTACCGGGCGTACCCGGCTTTCTTGGCCTCTGCAATGCGAGCGAACTCGGCAAAGACGCGGTTCCCCTGGGTGTCGCGGTAGTCCTTCAGGTTGCGTCCCTCAAGCTCGGGGCGGTAGGGATGCATGATCATGTTGGCATCCAGGTCGCTGATCCAGAAGTAGTCCTTGTGCTCAGGGCCGTAGCGGAGCTCGCGGATGCGCCGGACCGCGCGCTTCTGGGCGTGGTTGCGGGGGATTTCGCCCGCTGCGACCCGGGCGTGGAGCGCGTGCAGGTCGCTCCAGACCGAATCAGCCAACGTCCGGAGGGTTTTTCGCTCCTGGTCGACGAGATGTTGTTCCAGGCGCGGCAGAATGATGGCGAAGATGCTGACCACGAAGAGCACGACGGTGAGCAACGCCGGAAGCGCGACACGGACGAAGCGGGCCGCGAGGCCGTCCCTGGATGTCTCGAGGATCTTCATGCGCGATGCCCGGCTCGCCGTTGTGGATGGATGCGGAGACCCCTTTGCCGCATACGAGCCTACCGCGGATCTTCGACATGTGCAACCACAAAACCGCTTGCGCGGGCGCAGGCGTCTTGGACCGGGCCTGGTAGAGAGGCGTCCGGTTTGGGGTGGCAATCCGGACGCGGAGCAGGTTGTCGCCCAGGCACGCTTGCCTGGGACGGAACACGTGAGGCGCTCCCCAGGCAAGAGAGCCTGTGCCACAACCAGCGCCCTTTGGGTGTGACCCGGTTCTGAACCAAGCCTTGAACCGGACGGGAGCGAAAGCCGGACAGCCCTCCGGCGCACCGCTGGCCCGGCAACGCGCGGACGAAGCGCTCCGCGCCTTTGATTTTCCGAACCCGTTTGTGTAGGATTGGTCTTCCGGATTCAGCCACGACCGGAAATGCCGCACGCGCACGCGGAGAGGGTAGGGATGATCGAACTCGCGGTGACGCCTTCGGGGCAGCTCCTTTGCCGGCGGCAGGCGGGAGAGCCCGATGCGGCCGGGGCTGCCGCGCTCGACGAGGTGGCGGCCGCTTTCGAACGGGCCGGGCCGGGCGCGGGGCTCTTTCGGCTGGCTGCCTGCCGCAACGGCGAGGGGTTGGGCCCGTCGATGCTCTTCTGGCGGGACTTTGCCGCGCGTCATCTCTCCGCGCTCTGCCACACCCCTGAGACAACGGGGCCGGCCGAGCCCGTCGCACCGCCGGCCCCGGCCGAGATGGCCCAGATCCTGCTCGCCGTGCCGCCCATGACCGGCGCCGAGTACCTGACCGTGGCCGCGCTCGACCGGGCGTGGGAAGCCCTGGACGCGTGGACGCGCCAGGCGGTCGAAGCCGAAGGAGGTCTGGCGTCCTTTCTTCGCAAGCACGCTCCGCACTGGCACCAGGTCGGCCGGGTCAGCTTTCATCTGGCCGAAAACAAGGACGACCCGGAGTATCCGTTCGCGTTTCTCGCCACCTACGCCTCGGGACTCAACAAGGCGGGAAAGCCACGGTACGTGCCGCTCAGTCAGGCGCTCACCGAGTACGGCGGCGCCAGGAACAAGAAGGCGCTCGTGCGCCTGCTCGCGCCCGTGAGCGCGGCCGCGGCCAAGAGCGCGCTGGTGAGCGAGCTCGTGGAGAGCGGGGACGTCTACCACCCCTATCCCTTTACGCCTGAGGAGGCCTATCGGTTCCTGACCGAGATCCCGGTCTACGAGGAGTCCGGGCTCCTGGTGCGCGTGCCTGATTGGTGGCGCAAGCGTCCGCGCATTCAGGCGGGGGTGACCGTGGGCAGCGCATCGCAGGGCAAGTTCACGGCTGACACGCTGCTGGATTTCAAGGTCGAAGCCGCCCTGGGCGACCAGCGCCTGACCCAAAAGGAGCTGGAGGAGCTTCTTGCGGGCGGCGCGGGCCTGCGCTTCGTCAAGGGCCAATGGGTCGAGGTCGATGCCCAGAAGCTCCAGCAGGTGCTCGACCACTGGAACAAGGTCGAGGCCCAGGCCGGGGAGGGCGTCAGCCTCCTGGAAGGGATGCGCCTCCTCGCGGGCGCGAACGCCGACCTCAAGGAGCGCGAGGCCGACGCTGCCGTGCGTGAGTGGTCGTTCGTGACGGCCGGGCCGCACCTGCGCAACCTGCTCGAGCGCCTGCGTTCGCCCGAGCGGCTCGCGGCAGCCAAGCCCGGAAGGGCCTTCCGGGGAACGCTGCGGCCCTACCAGGAGGCCGGCCTGAGCTGGCTCTGGCTTCTCTCCGAGATGGGCCTGGGCGCCTGTCTGGCCGACGACATGGGCCTGGGCAAGACCGTCCAGGTGATTGCGCTCCTGCTCATGCAAAAGAAACGCCGCCGCAATGCGCCGCCGTCCCTGTTCGTGGTGCCCGCGTCCGTGCTGGCCAACTGGGAGAGCGAGATCGCGCGCTTCGCTCCCTCCCTCCGGCAGCTCACGCTGCACCGCTCCAGCCTCTCCCCGTCCGAACTGGCGGCCGTGGGCGAGGACCCTGTCGGGCACCTCGCAGACGTGGATGCGGTGCTCAC
>CAZBZG010000014.1:0-2274 GCA_964496245.1 uncultured Planctomycetaceae bacterium
TGGCCGACATTATAGCGAACACCGGTAGCATGAGGGAAGCGTTTTTCGCTCCCCTCAAAGGGGCATGGGGCCAGGGAAGGTCGTGCCCCCCCGCCCTCACCCCCGAGGCAGAATCGCGGTATGCGCCTGGTGGGCGCGGCGGAGGGCCTGGGCCACGCGCGCCTGGAGCTCGGGCACGTGGAAGGGCTTGGTGATGTAGTCGTCCGCACCCAGGTGGAGGCCTTCCACGCGCTCTTCCACCTTGTCCTTCGCGGTCAGCAGAATCACGGTGAGCCGCTCGGTCGCCGGGCTGCTGCGGAGTCGCTTCAACACGTCGTCGCCGCTCATGCCCGGCATGTTGCGGTCGAGCAGCACCAGGTCGTACCGTTCGCGGCCGATGGCCTCCAGGGCGGCTTCGCCGCTGGCGACCGCGTCCACCACGTGTCCCGCCTGGGTGAGCACGTTCGTCAGCAGCCCGCGCATGGGCTTTTCGTCGTCCACGACCAGGATCCGGTCGGCTTCGAGGTCGAGGTTGTAGACCGCGGTTTCGGGCGAGATCCGGTAGGCGATCAGGGCGCCGATGGCCGCGACCCACGCAAAGGGCAGGCCGAAGAGTTCGGTCACGATGATCATGCCGGCCAGCGGGCAGTTGAGGGTGGCGCCGATCGCGGCTGCAATGCCCGTGGCGAGCAGGGCCCCGTGGGCCGTGGGATTGCCCGTGGGCGTCCAGCCGGCCAGGCTCGCCATGAGATGGCCGCCGAACGCGCCGAGCAGCACGGTGGGCATGACGAACCCCGCGATGTTGCCGGATCCCACCGTGACGGTGGTGGCCAGGAGCTTGGCCACCAGGAAGACGGCGACAAAGGCGAGCGAGACCGTGACCGTACCTGCGTGTCCGGCATAACTGCCGGAGCCGACGATGTTCAGCATGAAGTCGCGGCTCGTGCCCAGGAGCTCCCGTCCGCCGTCCGGATTGAGCGCGCCCAGGGCCAAGGCCATGAGGCCGACGCAGAGACCGCCCAGGCCGAGACGCACGGGCGCCGCGAGCTGGAGGCGCGAGAGCAGGCGGTGCGTCTTCTGGTAGGTCCAGACGAATCCCTTGCTCATGATCTCCACCGCGATGATGAGCCCGAACACGTAGGGCGTGAGTTCGATCCCGGGCAGGGTCGCGCCCGGGTGGGCCAAGAGCGGTTCGCTGCTGCCGCCGAGCGCGATGTAGACCAGATACCCCGAAACGCTCGAGAGGATGGCGGAAAAGAGGCGGTCGTACTCGAGGTTCCGCCGGAAGAGAAGCTCCACCGCCATGATCCCGCCGCCAATGGGCACGCGCAGGATGGCCGAGATCGCGGCCGCGGCGGCCGAGATGGCGAAGGTGCTCCGGCCTTCCTCCTTCATGTGGAGGATCCGCCGCAGGCCGCCGATGCGGTCGGAGAGCGCGGTCGCGAGATACGCGCTCGAGAGCACGGCCGGGCCGGTGGTGCCGCCGCTGCCACCGCTGCCCAGGGTCACGAAGGAGCCGAGCAGCGCGGCTGCGCCGTGGGCGAAGGGGATGCGGCCGCTGAAGCGCGTGACCGCGTGGATGTACTTGGGCATGGGCTCGCCTTCGGCCTCGCGGCCGAGACGCCAGAGCGCCAGCCCCACCAGCAGGGAGCCCACAGCCGGTGTCACCCAGATGAGACCGAACGGCACCTGGTGGCGCCATGCAGCGCACTCGGCCAGCCCCTTGTCGAGCAGGACCACGAACGTGCCGCCGAAGACCCCGGCGATCACCGAGACCACGGTCCACGTGACGATGTCACGCAGGAACGATTGGTCGCCCATCCGCTTGTTGGTCCCTGCCCTGGCCATGGGGACTCCGCTCCCAGGTCCTTCCGAGCGCGCGGTCCACGCTCTGCTTGCGCAGCTTCAATAGCGCGCGTCCGCGAACTCGACCCATCCGCCGGCCCGCACGAGGGCTTCGTCGAATGCGTTGAGCGAGAAGGAAACACACAGGTCCTCGCCGCGCTGTGAGGAGAAGACGAGCTCCTTGCCGTCCAGGTTCACGGCGCAGGTCACGTCTTCGTGCGCGCGTTCGAAGAGCTGCGCGATGTCTTGGGTAGCCAGTTCGATGGCGAGCATGCCGCCGTTGAACATGTTCTGGCGGAAGATGCGGGCGAAGCTCTCGGCCACCACCGCGGTGATGCCGTTGGCTTCGAGCGCCCAGGGCGCATGCTCGCGGGACGACCCGCAGCCGAAATTGGCACGGGTCGCGATCACGCGCGCCCGCGCGAACGCCGGCCCCTGGGGGTCGAAGCC
>CAZBZG010000014.1:2284-29740 GCA_964496245.1 uncultured Planctomycetaceae bacterium
AGCCCTCCAGATGCAGGTCTTCCAGGAGGTGAGGCTGCAGATCCTCCTTCTTGCCTGCTGTCAGATACTTGGCCGGGATGATCTCGTCGGTGTTGATGTCCGAACGGTCGAGGAAGAGGACCGGGCCTCCGAAGGCTTTCATGCGCGTCTCCTTGTAGCGCGAACCAGGCGGACACGGTGTTCTGACAGAGCAGACTACAGCAAGACACCGCGCGTGTCCAGGCTTGGTTCAATTCCGGGTAACACTCGGTGAGAGCGGTTTGTAGCACAGGCACTCCTGCCTGTGCAGCGCATGAGGGAATCCGCCCCAGGCAAGAGTGCCTGGGCTACATACCGCTCCGCGTCCCATGTGTGACCCGGATCCGCAGGTTTCTGAACCAGGCCCGTGTCCAGAAGCCTGGGGCTCATCGGACGAGTCCTATGGCTGCGATGTCCGCCTTCTTTCGAAAACCTGTAAAAGAAGTTTGCAAGAAGCTAACGCGTATGACACAATGGGAGGGAAGAGGGGGCAAGTACGCGCGCAAAAACCCGGGAGGGCAGGGCGATGGATGCGACCCAGAATCCTTCAGCAGGCGGACCCTCCGCCGAACGCGCAGCTGAGGGGATGGAGGAGTGTCAGCTCTCTCATCTCGTGCAGGGAGACAGTCCCTGGACCGTGCTCGAAGAGGTCGAAGAGATCGTCCGGCTTACGGACGAGGACTTCGATTTCACGCATGTGCGGGCCTGCTTCGAGGACATCGTGGACCTCTTCGAGGGACGCTACGAGGGATACCGCGCCTGCAAGCTCGAATACCACAATCTCCAGCACACCACGGATACCCTGCTCGCCATGGTGCGGCTGATGCACGGGGCGGTGGTGAGCGGCTGGTCCATCGATCCGCACAACACGGACCTGGGCCTGCTCACGGCCATCATGCACGACACCGGCTACATCCAGACCAGCGACGACACCGAGGGAACGGGCGCCAAGTACACGCTGAATCACATCGAGCGCAGCGCGGCGTTCATGCGTACCTATCTGCTCGCGCATGGATTCGCCGAGCGGGACTACGCGATCTGCGAGACCATTCTCCGGTGTACCGGTCTCAACGTGAAGATCAGCGAGATCGCCTTCGCTTCTGGGCAGGTCGAACTGCTCGGAAAGATGCTGGGCGCCGCCGACCTGCTCGGGCAGATGGGCGACCGCGCGTATCTGGAGAAGCTGCTCTTCCTCTACCGCGAGTTTCGCGAAGGCGGCATCGGCGGTTACCAGAGCGAGCTCGACCTGCTCGAGAAGACCGTCGGCTTCTACGAGACCACGGTCCAGCGCCTCAGCCGGCAGTTGGACGGGGTGGACCGATTCATGCGGGATCACTTCCGGGAGCGGTGGAACATCGACCGGAACCTGTACGCCGAGTCCATCGAGCGGCAGATCAACTACCTCGTCAAGATCCTGGAGGACGACCGCACCGATTACCGCACGTACCTGCGCCGGGGCGGACTGGTGGACAAGCTGGAGGAGTCTGCCGCGGACCAAGCTGCGCCGGAGTGATCCGGCCGCAGCCCGGCCGTCCCCGAAATCGTTGCTATGATGCGGGTTGTGGCCTTTCTCGGGGTGTGCCCCCGAGCGGCTGATTTGCCGGGAACAAGCCGGAAAGCCTGAACCTTCGGGTCTGTCAGACGTTTCAAGAGAGTGAGGATGCGGCCATGAAGACCGACATCCAGTTGATGACCGAGTTCCAGAAGGGGGACCGGGAGTCGTTCGAGAAGTTGATCCTGCGCCACCAGATGGGCGTGTTCAACTTCTTCATGCGGCTCATGCGCGACAGACAGGCGGCCGAGGACCAGACCCAGGAGGTGTTCTTGCGGCTGTATCTCCATGCGGACAGGTACGAGGTGACCGCGAAATTCACCACGTACCTCTACCGCATCGCCCGGAACTGCTGGGTGGACTACCTCCGGAGGCTCAAGCGCCGCGGGCGCATGGGTTCGCTCGACAAAGAAACCGCGGAAGGAGCGAACCTCTACGACCGCCTGGCCGCTGATGTAGAACGACCGGATGCGCGTGCGGAGAACGAAGACCGGGCAGCCCTCATCGAAGCGGCCATCGAGGCGCTGCCGGAGGAACAGCGGGTCGTGTTCGTGCTCTCCGAGATCCAGGGCATGAAGTACGCCGACATCGCGGAGACGCTCGACATCCCGCTGGGAACGGTCAAGAGTCGGATGCACGGAGCCGTACAGCGCCTGCGCGATTACCTGATGCGGCACGGGATCGTGGGCGTGGGATGAAGCCGGCAACGAGAGGAAGGTCGACATGCAGTGCGATCGGATGGGACCCGAGTGGATCGACTACGTCAAGGGCGAGGTAGGCCCCGAGGAACGCAATGAGATGGACGCGCATCTCGCCGCATGCGAGGTGTGCCGCAAGGAGGTCGAGGGGCTCCGCCGGACGTTCGACGCCCTGCAAGAGGAGCTCGTGCCCATCGAGCTGTCCGCGCACTTCCGCATGGCCCTGGCCGACCGCCTCGAGGAGGCCACCGACGAGACCGCCAGGGTCGGTCCCGCGTCCGAAGAGCAAAAGACCCGGGCCATGCGCGCGAGCGAGCGCCACATCCGCGAGATGAAGAAGCCCGTGGTCACCCGCCTCTGGGAGCACGCGCGGCGCAGCCCCTACTTCGCCGTCTCCCTGCTCGCGCACGCGGCCGCCCTGCTGGTGATCTTCGCTATCCTCGTCAAAATGCAGGGCGCGCCGGAGGCGCCGCGCCTCGTCGTCGAGCGCGGCGGTCCCAACGAGGAGTACCGCCTCCATCCGCAGACGCGCTTCGAAGTGCCGGCCTATCTCACGCGCCGGGCGGCCCCGCACCTGTCCATCCGGGCCGTGGACGTGGACGACGGGATCCAGGTGAACCTGGCCCTGTTCATGATGCCGGACGACGACCGGGACCTGGTGCTCGTGCGCGAAGAGCGGCTCGGGTGCGTGCAGGGGTTTTTCGCGGACACGGACGAGGAGCGGCGGGCCATCCAGAAGAAGCACGAGAGTGCGATCGTCCGCACCATCGAGGACTACCGCCTGACCATCCCCACGAAGCTGGTCGCCCGTCTCGAGGGGGAACGCGACGAGGCGCGCGACCTCTTCGTCTTCCGGCTCCAGGACCGCTACGAGTTCTGGTCCCACGCGTCCTGGAAGCGGCTGGACGACCGGTACCAGCACCTGAGCGTGGCCAGCCGCGCCCTGCGGCTCCCGCTGGCGCAGGCGGTTCTGCCCCGCCGTCGCCGTTCGGGCTGAGTGTTTGCAGGTCCGTACGGCTCTGTGTGTGCACACGCCCTCCGGCATTCCCTTGCACCCTCCCTTGCGTGACGCGGCAGACGCGGTATGCTGGACGTCGGCACTGACGCCTGCATCCGGAGAATGGTTCGCCCATGCGCCGCCGCACCAAATGGCTGATCGCCGGGACTGCGTCCGCACTTGCGGTCGTGGCCGTGGGGGTCCGCCTCGCGCGCACGGCCGAGTGGACCCTGGTCTTCGGCTCCGACAGGCAGCGGGCCGACCTCTGCCGATCTGTGCCCGACCTGGCCGCCTGGCGGCAGGACGGCATGCTCGCGCGTCTCCTGGACGATCCAGTGGAAGAGGTCCGCAGCGCGGCCATCACAGCGTATGGCCGGGTTCGGCCCCGGCCGGCGTTCGACCGGCGGCTCGCCGTGATCCTGAAGGATCCCCAGAGCGCAGACGTGCTGCGCAGCAAGGCCGGGACCGTGCTGCTCGGGCGGGATCCAATCGATCTGGACGCGCTCGCCTTTGTGCGCGCGCAGGCCGAGACAGCGGCCTTCCGCCGGGCGTGTCCGCGCCTGGTCGCGCGGATCGCCCTCCGCGACCTTCCCGGTCTCTCCAAGGGAGAGCGGCGGGCGTTGCTCGCACAGAGCTTTGACGAACAGGATCCCGCCTGCGAAGCGCTCCAGGAGGTGGTGCGCGAACACATGGAGCGATTCGGAGCGTTTCGCGCCGCGTTCGTCGAACGCCTCGCGCAACCGGCGTCGTTCCGCACCCGGCAGTTCCTGGTCTCCGCGCTCGCCGCTATCGACGGTTCCGTGCGGGGCCAGACCGCGGCCGACTGGAGCGGGACAAAGGTGGTCCGTGCTGTTGCGGATGCGGTGCACGCCTTCGAAGCCGAATGGGTGACCGAACTCCGGCCGAATTATCAGATCGGCCGTTTCCACGGTGAGCGATGCCTGGTGCTCGGCGAAGGCGCGGGCGGGTACATGCACTGGCTCAAGGGCCACGCGGGCACGGTGGACATCGGTACGGCCCGCTTCTCGCTCTTCCTGCCCGCGGACGGGCCGGGCAGCGTCTGGGCCCGCGTCTATCTGGACGACAAGTGCGGCAACTCCTTCGGCCTCTGGGTCGACGGCAAGGCGTTCCGCAACTTCCGCGACCGCAGGAACGTGTTCGGCCGGTGGCACTGGCTCCATCTCAAGCACGGGAAACAGCCGTCCGTGGAGATGAAGGCCGGCTTCCATCCTGCGCGCCTGGAAGCCTGGGAGGACGGGGTCTACATCGACAAGTTTGCGCTGCTGCCTGCCGGCCAACGGCCGGAGGCATTGCCCGATCCGCCGGCCATGCGCTGGGACCCGGGGCTGGCTCCGGCCGTGAGCTTCGCGCCCGAGCGCCAGGCCCAGAGCCGCGGCACCACCCAGGTCGTGGTCGTCTGGATTCGCCGCAGCCGGCCGGACGTGCGGCGCGGCACGGTCACGCTCCACGCGCCCCCGCCGTTCGCGGTCAAAGGCACGGCGCGCACGACCGTGGCGTTCGAGGCGGGCAATCCCCTCGCGCGCACCAGCTTCTGCCTGCATCTGCCCGCACACGCCACAGCCGGCGAGGGGTGGCTGCGCGCGGTCTACGCGGACGAGACCGGGCGTACCATCGAGGGGCGGATGATCCTGGGCGCGCAGTTCGATTGGCTGACCACGGGGCCGCTCGCGCCGGATTCCTCGCTCGACTGCAAGCTGCGCGAGGGGGCGGCCGCCGGCCCGGATAGGTACGTGCGCTCCGACTGGAAGCCGTATCCGGAAGACGGGTACGACGCCTACCGCCGCCTCACGCCCGAAGACGCGTTCGGCCAGCTGCGCGACCGCGTGATCTACCTCTGCGCCGACCTGGAGGCCACAAAGGACTGCACAATCCTCGGCCTGCTCACGGCCGACGACACGGCGCGGGTCTACCTGGACGACGAGCTCGTGATCGCGCAGCCGCGCAAGGGGCCTGGGGAGGGCCGCCTCGTGCAGAAGCGGTTTCCCGTCGCCAAGGGCAGACACCGGCTCTTCGTGCGGCTGCGCAAGGCCGACAAGCCGGATCCCCGGGGCCCCAAGGCCGGCCGGCACTCCTTCAACCACTGCACGTTCAAGCTCCTCCTCCGCCGCAGCCGCCACCAACCCGCGCCCGAGATCCGCGGCCTTCCGCATCCGTTGCAGTGAAGTCCCGAGCGCCCGGATTGCACAACGGAAGCTGCCTGGCGGCCTGCCCGGATCGAAATCGGGATCGAATGCGGTTGCGATCGATTTCGATCACGATTTCGATCCCGATCCCGATTTCGATTTCGATGAAGACACGGCGATTGCGGGCCTCGGTGGGGCAAGGCGGGTGGCATGCCCATCCTCGGATGGGCATGCGATGCATGACTCCCGGTTTCGCGGCATGCCCACCCAAGGGTGGGCATGGCACCCGAGCAGGACCCTCCACGGGCCGGCTCCCACTCACGCCCCACGCGCCGCGAGGATCAGCTGGGTCCGGCGTTCGTGCAGTCCCTCCTCCAGGCCGGCCGGGTAGCGGTGGGGATTGACGAAGCGCTTGATGCCCGGGTGCAGGCAGCCCAGTTCGTTCTGCACGCGGGCGCGCACGGTTTCCAGGGACGGCGGGTCGTAGACGAGTGTGCCGCCGCGGAAGAGCGGCACGAGCAAATCGCCGCGCACGGTCTCGTTGCGGAACGTCTTGCGCCGGGTCTCGTCGGTGGGGTCCACGATGGTGGCCGGCGGTTCTGGTATGCCGTCGGGTTCGCTGTAGATCATGTCCCCGCGGAAGGCTCCGTCCTTCTCGAAGCGGCGGACCTGGAGGATGCCGGGCACCGAGCTCTTGGCCTTCTCTTCGGAGACCTTGACCTTGTACTGCCAGGGTTCGCCCGGATCGCGTACGGCCACGAGCTTGTAGATGCCGCCGAGCGCTGGATCGTCGAACGCGGTGGCGAGCCGCGTGCCCACGCCCCACGCGCCGATGGCTGCGCCCTGGTCCTTGAGGCTGGCGATCACGTGTTCGTCGAGATCGTTGGAGCCCACGATCAGCGCGTCCTCGAA
Organism: uncultured Planctomycetaceae bacterium; assembly: GCA_964496245.1. Classification (GTDB taxonomy): domain Bacteria; phylum Planctomycetota; class SZUA-567; order SZUA-567; family SZUA-567; genus CAZBZG01. The sequence goes on from CAZBZG010000014.1 coordinate 8,606, forward strand.
CCCGGCTGCGTCGAGGCGCTTGCGCGCGTCCTGGCTGAGATAGGCCAGGTCCCCGCTGTCCAGGCGGATGCCGCGCATGTCGTGGCCGCGTTCCCGCAGCATCTTCCCGGCTTCGATGGCCCGGTCCACGCCCCTGCGCGTGTCATAGGTGTCGACCAGGAAGATGCTGTCGTCGGGAAGCGCCTCGGCAAACGCGCGGAACGCGGCCGCCTCGTCGTCGAAGCACATGATCCAGCTGTGCGCGTGCGTGCCCTTGACCGGGATGCCGAAGACCCGGCCTGCGAGCAGGTTGCTCGTGGCCGCGCACCCGCCCACGTACGCCGCACGGCTCGCGGTGAGCCCGCCGTCCACGCCCTGGGCGCGGCGGAGGCCGAACTCGAGCACGGGATCGCCTTCGGCCGCCCAGCAGATGCGGGCCGCCTTGGTGGCTACGAGACTCGGGAAGTTGATCAGGGTGAGGAGCGCTGTCTCCAGGATCTGCGCCTGGAGGAGAGGTCCGCGCACGCGGACCAGGGGTTCGTACGGGAAGACCACCGTGCCTTCGGGGATCGCGTCCACGTCCAGCTGGAGGCGGAGCTGGCCCATGTAGTCGAGGAACGCGGAATCGAACAGTGCGTCCCCGCTCTGGCTCTTGAGGCCCCGGAGGTAGGCGATCTCTTCATCCGCGAGCCGGAAGTCGCGCAGGTATTCGACGACCGCGTCCAGCCCGCAGGCGATGGTGTAACCGCCGCCAAAGGGATGCGTGCGGAAGAAGAGGTCGAACGCAGCCTCGCGCTCGAGCAGCCCGTTCTTCCAGTAGCCGTAGGCCATGGTGAGTTCGTACTGATCGGTCAGCAATCCGAGCGGGAGGCGGTAGGTGGTCGTGAGGGTGTCCATGGACGGGCTCCCAAGGCCAGGGGCGCGGCGTGTGGCGCGCCGGTGCGGCTGTTGTACGGTGTTGGTGGGCGGTCTGTCAAGGCTGGGTTGGGGGTAGGCTTGTTTCCCCCGCCTGGCCTCGGGCCGGCGGTCCAGCCGTCAACGATCAGCATCAGCGCGCGAGGTACGAGCGTCCGCCTGCATGCCGTTGTTGTGTGCGGGGTTTGTCCGGCTGCTGGTCGGTGCGGCCGGAGGTGTAGGAGGGGCGCCCCGGGAGAGGCGTCCCTATCCCGCTAGGCTTTTCTGTGTTCCCAGTATCCCGGGTGCCGGTGGAGATGCATTACCGCCAGTATGTGTACGCTATCGTTTTCGATTGTATAGAGTACACCGTAGGGAAATCTCCGGGTCTGGCATCGTCGGACGTCCTCGGCGATGATGGGCCAAGCGTTGGGGAAGCAAAGGATGTGATCGATGGTGGCTTCGATCTCGTCCGCGAACTCCAGCCCCAAGCCCGGTTCGCAGGATTCATAATAGGCGGCTGCATCATCCAGGTCGGCTTCGGCCTCTTGATGAAAATGGCAATCCATCATACTGCGTATCTTTTGCGGATACGAGCGAAGACCTCGTTTCCGGGAATGGGGCGAGTTGTGCCGGCACGCAGTTCATCACGCCTCCGGAGGGCCTCCTTAACCCAAAGCTTGTCGACATCTGGATCAGGAGTATTGAGACTCCGAAGAATGGAGTCTACGACCAAGGCCCGCTGGTCGACCGGCAGGGAAAGGGCCTCATCAATGAGTTCCTTGGTGGTCACGGATCGTCCCCTTGTCCACTCCAATGCTGTCCCGTACCATTGATTGTAGCATTCCAGCTTTTCACCTGCAAGTTTTCTTCCTCCCGCAGAGGCGCTGAGGTGCGGAGGGGGGGGCGAATACACGATCAACTCCGATGGCCTGCCGATTGCCGGTTCCGCCGTTGTTTCTTCCACAGAGCCCGCAGAACTGGCTTGCTCCCTTGCGCCTCCGCGCCTCTGCGCGAGTCATTTCTTCTGTTTTCCAGCGTGTCTTCAGTGCACGCAACACGCGTCTTGTTCGGTGGATGATTGGCGGGGCTCTCGGGTTCGGGCGTGGCTCCGTTCCTTCTCTGGGCACCTGTCCGCCGAAGCCAACGGCGAAGGTGGACGCAGAGAGAGAGCAACACCCTTCCGCCCCCACGCACCTCACTACGCTACATATCGCAACAATCCAGAGAGGGGAGTGAGGCAGATGTGCCTCACGGGCAAATCATAAAGCATTACCTGGGGGCGTGTTGCAATTCTCCGGTGCAGCAGGGCGAGATTCCGCTTGACTAAACCGTTACCCGAGGTAACAATAAAGGGGAGCCGCAGCCCAGCCCGGCCCGGCTGGTGCGCAGGGAGCCTCCATGGACGAACACGCCTACTACGACCTCAAGGTGCTCGAGCACCTGGAAGAGACGCCCAACGTGACCCAGCGCATGGTTTCCGACAAGCTGGGCGTGAGCGTCAAGCTGGCGCATTCGGTCATGCGCGGGCTGCTCCAGCGGGGGTGGATCCATGCGACCCGGCGGGACGGGCGGTCGCTCTCCTACTTTCTCACGCCCCAGGGCATTTCGGAGAAGGTGCGGCTCACGTACGAGTTCCTCCGCTTCTCGCAGCAGTTCTTCCAGGGGGCGCGCAAACGCTCGTCCGAAGTCTGCCGGGATCTTGCCCATGCGGGCGTGCGGCGCCTGGCGTTTCTGGGTTGCGGAGAGCTCGCCGAGATCGCGTACCTGGGCGTGACCGAGCACGGGCTGCGGCTGGCGGCGGTGTTCGACGACGAACGCGCGGGCGAAACGTTCATGGGGGTGGTGGTGAAACCCGTGGCCGACCTCGCCAAGCCCCGGTCGGCCCGCGCGCGGGACTTTTTCGAGCGCGTGCTCATCACCGCCTACGATCCCTCGCATCCCATGCGCGAGCACTACGTACCCGACGGCATCGACCTGGATGAGCGGTTCGTCTGGGTCTTCGACCACGACCAGATGGTGGGCGACGTGGCCCGCCGCGCGCCCAAGGTACCTCAGCCAGAGGACGGGCATGCATGAAGATCCTGGTCCCGTTCGGCCACAACGAGCTCGGCGGCAGCCAGCTCTCCTGGCTGCGGCTCGCGGACGCGCTGGCGGACGAAGCGTTTACGTTCGTCTGCTGGGCGTTCGAACCGGGCCCGCTCGCCGAGGCGTGCGCCGCGCGGAAGATTCCCTACGCACAGCTTCCGCGGTCCTGGACGCGCACGCCCTGGGGCCTGGTACGCCTGGCGCGGCGGATCCGGCGGGAGAAGCCTGAGGTGATCTACCTCCACGCGAGCCGGATGATCGCGCTCGTGGCGCGGCTGCTCGGCGTGCCGTGCATCGAGCGCATCAACATGTCGCGCGTGCCCGGCGCGGGCGGGTGGGCGCGGTTTGCGCGCATCGACCGCTTGTGCACGAATCTCAACACCAGGGTCCTGGCCGTGTCCCAAGCGATCAAGGACCAGCTCGTCGCCCGCGGCGTGCACGAACACAAGATCGTGGTGATCCGCAACTTCGTGGACGCGGAGCGCTTCAACCGGCCCGACCTGCGCGCGCCCGCGCGCCGGGAGCTGGGCATCCCGGAGGACGCGATCGTGGTCCTCAACGTCGGCCGCCTGGTGCCGGAGAAGGCGCAAAGCGATTTTCTGCAGGTGGCTGCCCGGTGCCTCCCGGTGAACGGGAGGCTCCACTTCCTGCTCGTGGGCGACGGACCCCTGCGCGATGACCTTGCGCGCGAGGCAAACGAGCTCAGTCTCAGCAGCACCGGTCGTTTCCAGATGCTGCCCTTCGATCCCGAGATCGAACGCCTGTACGCGGCCGGCGACATCCTCCTTCACACCGCCCACCGCGAAGCCCTCGCCAACGTCCTCCTCGAAGCCATGGCCGCCGGCCTCGCAATCGTGGCCACCGATGTCGGAGGGACGCGGGAGGTGGCGGAGACGGACGACGCGGCTTTGGTGTTCCCCGCACACGATGTCCCTTCGGCGGTCGCGCTCGTTCTTGAGGCGAGTGCAAACCCGGATGGCCAGAGGGTTGAGACGGAGGGGCGGCGAGCGTTGAAAGAACGGTTCTGTCGCGCAACCCATGTGCGTTCGTTTCAGGCGCTGCTGCGGAGTGGGATGGACGGTCTGTAGGCAGGGGGCATATTCGGCGACGCGGGTGGCAGGCCGGTCCTTTTCCGGTCCGTGCTTTTGCGTCTCGACAATGCTTGCATGGCCTGCCTGATCTCCGGGGAGACATGCTCGTGTCCAAGGTCCTTTGGAGTCTCATCAACACGGGCGCATCGCAGGGCCTGAACGCGCTGCTGCTCATTCTGCTCGGCAACCTGCTGGCGCCGGACCAGCTGGGCATGTACACCGCCGTGATGATGGCCGCGCTCCACGTGGGCGCGCTGGCTGTCATGAAGTTCGGGGGCGCGGTCGTACAGCGGTTGAACGACGCCTCCCTTCAGTCTGCCAGGCAGGACTACTTCGTCAACGGCTTGGCCGCAACGCTCGCCATGACCTTGCTCGTCGCTCTGGCTGCCGGTCTGGGCCGCCCCTTGCTGGCGAGCCTCTTCCAGGTACAGGACCGCGCAACACTACTGTGGTTCGTTCCGCCCCTGATCGTCGTCATGTCGCTCCGCCTCTTTTTCGAACAGTGCCTCGAAGCGGGCTTGCGGATGAAAGCCAAGGCTCTGATCAATGCCGGGGCAGGCCTGATTCAGCTGGGCATCGTGGGTGGATGCGGCCTGGCGCAAGCGCTGGGTGTCGCCGACGTTCTGTGGGCGCTCTGCATCGGCAACGCCATCTCCCTGGCGGGCATGAGCGCCCTCTGTCTGCGACAGTTTGGCTTGGCGCTGTGGCGTCTGCGGATCGATCTGATGGGAGATCTGCTGCGGTTCACGGGATGGCTGCACGTGGGAACGGTCCTGGTCTTCCTGGATCAGAACGTGGACATGTTCCTTGTGAACCGTTTTCTGCCGCGCAGCGATCTGGCTGTCTACGGCTATGCCTGGCGGCTGGGCATGCTGACGATCGTTCTAGGTACGAGCATATCGCACGTCACGTTTCCTCTTCTGTCACAACAGTTCTCGAGCGGCGACATCGAGGGCGCGAGGCGACTCTACCGCATGGCCGTGAGTATCGTCTTCTCGGTGCTCTCGGTCCTGGCCTTGGCGTTTTTCTTCCACGCAGAGGGGCTCATACGTCTCGTCCTGCCGGACACGTACCTCGGTCTGTTGCCGCCCCTCCTCATCCTGCTCCCCGCCATTGTTGCGTTCGGGACCTTCTGCTCGGTGGGTTCGATTTTCGCTGCCATGCGATCGCCGCAAACGGCGGTATGGCCCCTGATGATCGCCCTGGTTCTGAACGCAGGCCTCTCGTATTGGCTGATCCCGCGATTCGGCCTCGTGGGGGCCGCAGCTGCCACGTCAGCGTCTTTCCTCTTCCGGGCGCTCGTGGGCATGGCCCTGGTGGAGAAGAGAACGCAGACGGGGTTCCCGTATGCTCGTCTGGCACTGGTTTTTCTTGCCTTTGTCGCCGCCGTCGCCGTCGGCCGCGGACTCACGGACTACTGGCTTCTGAAGGAAGCTCTCTTGGCCGCCTTCGTGGCTGTGGTGTGGCGGCTGCTTCTCTCGCGGGAGCAGCGGCGGCAGATCAAGGAGATCGTTCTGCGGCAGGCTCCGCTGTGCACGTAGGATGGGGGATCGCCATGCGCGTCCACTTGGTCCATAACGTCTGCAACAATCACTATGTCCTGGCCAAGTACCTGCGGGAGATCGGTGTCGACGCGCACCTGTTCTATGATCCGCAGGCGCACTGGCAGAGCTCACCGTCCTCCGAGGATCAAGGGGTGGTCTCTCGCTCCTCCGACTGGCTGCACCCGATCGACCCGCCGCGGCGCCGTTGGCAGTCCTGGCACGCAGCGGACCGGCGCCTGATCCGCAAGCTCGCAGAGTGCGACATCCTACACGTGCACGATGTCGGGCTCGTATGGGCGGCTCGGACCGGCCGCCCTTTTGTCTGGCAGCCCCACGGGGGAGACCTCTTTCAGCTGCCCTTCTACAGGGGCTGGCTCCTGCGCCGTTTCTTGAGGGTTCCCGTACCAGAGCCGAGGAATCTTCTGACGCCTCTGGCGATGCGTGCGGCCATGCAGAAGGCGTCGGCCATCGTGATCGGCTGGCACAATCGGCTCTGGCGCAGGGGCATGCTGCTGCTCAATGCCTACAACCTTCTGGAACGGGTGCACCGTCATCATCTCGCCCTAAATGTCGACAAGTACCGCCCCTGGCCCAGGGAACGCATTCGTCAGGCACGGAGCGAGAGCGGTCTGGCGAAGGAAGATTGCGGGTGGCTCATCTTCCATCCGACGCGGCAATGCTTCACGTCTCGATCCATCTTTGGGCAGAAGGGCAACGATCGGCTCTACGATGCACTGCACCGCTTGCAGCGAGACGGCGTTTGGTTTACGCTGGTGCTCATTGCGCGCGGGCTGCCGGACGAGGACCGCGCCAGGAAACGGATCGAGGCGCTGGGGCTGACCCCCCAAGTACGGTGGGAGCCTGCCATGCCGCGGGAACGGCTCGTGCGCTGGTACAACATGGCGGATGTGACGGCGGATCAGTTCCATTGTGGTGCTCTGGGCTCGTTGCCCCTGGAGTCCATGGGCTGTGGAACGTCGGTCTTGACGCATATGCAGACCGAGCCGGATACGGGCCTCTTCATGGATCCTAATGATCTGTACGCCGAACTCCCTCCTGTGCTCAATGCGAGTACGCCGACGGAGATCTACGAGAGGCTGCAGGCGTCCTTTGCGGAGGCCGGCAGCCTGCGGGAGCGTGGCGAACGCAGCCGCGCGTGGATCGAGCGGAACGTGGCCGGTCCGGTGGTGGCAAAACGGTACGAGAGGTTGTATCATCGACTTCTCTCCGGAGCGGACGAGAGGATCTCGGCTCGCGAAGCGAACGGCTCCAGAGCCCCCACGGAGAACCGATGACGCAGACGAGAGGAGACGGCCAATGGACCTGAAGGGCAAGCGCATGCTCGTGATCGGCGGCGCCGGATTCATTGGCTCGCACCTCGTGGACGCGCTGCGCAAGGAGGACCTGGCCGAGGTCCGGGTCTACGACAACTTCAGCCGGGGCCGGGAGGAAAACCTCGCCGAGGCGCTTTCGGACGACCGGGTCCACGTCTTCCCGCACGGCGGGGACATCCTCCACCGCGATGTCCTGGCAGAGGCCATGCAGGGCATGGACGGGGTCTTCCACCTGGCCGCGCTCTGGCTGCTCCACTGCCACGAGTACCCCCGCGCCGCCTTCGAAGTCAATGTGGGCGGAGCGTTCAACGTGTTCGAAGCCTGTGCCAGGACGGGTGTCCAGCGGCTGGTCTTCTCTTCGTCCGCCTCGGTCTACGGAGACGCGCTCGCGGAGCCCATGACCGAAGACCATCCGTACAACAACCGCACGTTCTACGGCGCCACCAAGATCGCGGGCGAGCATCTCCTGCGCGCGCTTTTCCACCGTTACAAAGAGACCGAACACAGCTTCGAAACCGCCGGCCTGCGCTACATGAACGTCTACGGGCCGCGCCAGGACTACCGGGGCGCGTACGTAGCGGTCGTCATGAAGATGCTCGATCGCATCGATCAAGGCAAGCCGCCCGTGGTCTTCGGCGACGGGTCGCAGGCCTACGACTTCGTGTACGTGGGCGACTGCGCACGCGCCAACGCCTGTGCGATGAAGGCCGGGACCACCGATCGCTTCTACAACGTGGGCACGGGCCGCAAGACCTCGGTGCGCGAACTGGCCGAGCGCTTGCTCGCGCTCACGGGCGCGGATCTCGAGATCCAGTACGAGCCGGGCGGCACCACGTTCGTGACGAACCGCGTAGGAAGTCCGCACCGAGCCGCGGACGAGCTCGGCTTCACGGCAGAGATGGATCTGGACGAAGGCCTGCGCCGGCTGATCGACTGGCGCGCAGCGCACAAGCAGGAGGTCGCGGCGCGCCGGGCCGCGACAGACGAAGCCCGAGAGGAGATCTGACGTGCACGAGATTCCGATCGCCCAGCCGAGCCTGGGCGAGGAGGAGTGGCAGGCGCTGCGCGGGCCGCTCTTCACCGGGTGGGTGACCCAGGGGCCCCAGGTGGCCGCCTTTGAGCAGGCGTTCGTGAAGCGGCACGACGCGGCGCATGCTGTGGCCGCGAGCAGCTGCACGGCCGGCCTCCACCTGATCCTCAGCGCCCTGGGGGTCGGACCGGGCGACGAGGTGGTCGTGCCGTCGTTGACGTGGGTGGCCACGGCCAACGTGGTGGTGCACTGCGGGGCCACGCCCGTGTTTGCCGACGTGTTGGAGGCGACCTACAACGTGGATCCGGTTAGCGTAGCCGCACGCGTCAACCCCCGCACCAAGGCCGTGATCGCGGTGCATCTCTTCGGTCTGTGCGCGGACATGGATGCCATCCGCGCGGCAGCGGGCAACGTCGCGCTCGTGGAAGACGCCGCGTGTGCGACTGGTGCGCGATACAAGGGCCGCTCGGCTGGCACGCTGGGAGTGGCCGGCGCGTTCTCCTTCCATCCGCGCAAGATCATCACCACGGGCGAGGGCGGCATGGTGATCACCCAAGACGCCGCTCTGGCCGACCGCGTGCGTGCGCTTCGCAGCCATGGCGGGAGCCTGTCCGAGGAGCAGCGCCATCGCGGCGCGCGGCCGTACGAGCTTCCGGACTTCCCGGCCGCCGGGTTCAACTACCGCATGACCGATCTGCAGGGCGCGATTGGGCGGGTGCAGCTGGAGAAACTCGATGCCCTGATCGCCCAACGCCGCCGGCTCGCAGATGTCTATGCGCGCGAGCTCGCGGGGATCGATTGGCTGCAAGCGCCGCGCGTCCCCGAAGGGTACGAGCCTACGTGGCAGTCCTACGTCTGCCTGCTGGCCCGGGATGCGCCGGTCGGCCGCGACGAGGTCATGGTGCACCTTCTGGACAAGGGGATCCATACCCGACCCGGCACGCACGCGGTGCACCTGCAGACCTATTTCCGGGAGCGCTACGATCTGGCCGAAGACGCCTATCCGGTCGCAGCCGCCTGCGACCGGCGAACCCTGGCCCTGCCCATGCACAATCACATGGACGAGGCCGACTGCGCGCGGGTGGCGGGGGCGCTCAAGGAGCTTGGCTGATTATGTGCGGGATTGTTGGGGTCGTGCACCTCGATGGTGCACCGGTCGGTCAGGATCTACTGCAAGCCATGACCAGGGCCCTCGCGCACCGTGGCCCTGACGGTGAGGGCGTGAAGGCTGAGGGTAGCATTGGTTTGGGGCATCGGAGGTTGGCCATTCTGGACCCGAGTCCGGCGGGCGCTCAACCCATGACCGGGCCGGACGGCCAAAGCGTGCTCACCTACAACGGTGAGATCTACAACTTCAAGGAGTTGCGGGCCGAGCTGGCAGGTCAAGGGCATGTCTTCCAATCCAAGACGGATACGGAGGTTGTCTTGGCTGCCTACCGGCAGTGGGGAGACGGCTGCGTCAGCCGCTTCAATGGCATGTTCGCACTTGCTGTTTGGGATCGTTTCCGCCAGCGCATCTTTCTGGCACGCGATCGCTATGGCATCAAGCCCCTCTACACCTGGCAGACGGAAGCATGTTTTGTCTTTGCCAGCGAGATCAAGGCCTTCTTGCAGCATCCGCGCTTTTGTGCCACCCTCAATCCGGCTGTGCTTCTCGAGTATTTCACGTTTCAGAACGTCTTCACGGATCGCACGCTTTTCTCGGACGTCAGTCTGCTGCCACCTGGACACACGGCCATCCTGGACCTGCGGACGGGCTCGGTGAAGCGCCATCGCTATTGGGACTACGACTTCTTTGGAGACGATGTCCACGCTGATGAGAGGCAACTGGTCGAGGAACTTCACCGGCTCTTTGAGCAGGCGGTGAAGCGGCAGCTTGTAAGCGATGTCCCCGTGGGGGCTTATCTCAGCGGAGGAATTGATTCGGGTGCCATCACGGCTGTGGCGGCACGGGCCATTCCTTACCTGGAATCCTTCACGTGCGGCTTCGATCTGACATCAGCGTCCGGTCTCGAAATGGGTTCGGACGAACGCGAACGGGCTGAAGCGCTATCTTCTCGTTTCAAGACCGAACACTATGAGGTCGTGCTCAAGGCTGGCGATATGGAACGAGTGCTTCCCGATCTTGTTTGGCACCTCGAAGACCTGCGGGTGGGACAGTGCTATCCGCTCTACTACACATCCCGTCTCGCGGGCAAGTTCGTGAAGGTCGTTTTGGGCGGCACCGGTGGCGACGAACTCTTCGCAGGCTATCCCTGGCGGTACTACCGAACGGTCCATAGCCTGGATGTGGAGGAGTATGTCCAGCGCTACTACAGATACTGGCAACGGCTCGTTGGGAACAAGGTCATCCACGGGTTGTTCCAGCCCGATGTTTGGGATCAAGTCAAGGCAACGTGGACGGTCGACATCTTCCGAGATGTGATGCGTGACCTTCCTCCCCAGTTGGCGGGGCCTGAAGACGCCGTGAAGCGTTCTCTCTACTTCGAATGCAAGACCTTCCTGCATGGTCTTCTCCTGGTCGAGGACCGTCTGAGCATGGCCCATGGATTGGAGAGCCGTGTGCCCTTTCTCGATAATGATCTCGTCGATTTTGCCACAAGGCTTCCCGTGCGTGTGCTCTTGCGCGATCTGAACGAGATCGCCTACTTCGACGAAAATGAATTCCGTGACAAGCAGAAGCTGTACTTCGAACGGACTAGCGACGGCAAGCAGATCCTGCGCAAGATGCTGATAAGGTACTTGTCCGAATGTTATGTGGGAGGCCCCAAGCAGGGCTTCAGTCCTCCTGACGCAGGTTGGTTCCGGGGGGACAGCATGGATTATGTACGTGATCTTCTGTTTGACAATGGAGCGCGGATCTACCAGTATCTGCGACCCGATACAGTCCAGGGCCTCGTCACACAGCATCTGCAGGGGCAGAAGAATCGACGTCTGCTCATCTGGTCTTTGCTGTGTTTTGAATGGTGGTGTAGACAGTTCCTCGATGGAGGCAGATAGCATGTCATATCGTTTCCTCGGCCTCGTGCAGAGCAACCATGGGTCGTCTGCCGCCCTCTATGACGGACAGCGTATGCTCGCTTGCTGTGAAGAGCGTTTCGACCGCATCAAATTCTCCGCTGGCTTTCCCCACCAAGCCATGCGATGGTGTCTGGAGGCAACCGGTGCAACTGTCAACGACCTTGACGGCGTTGGCTTCTATATGACCGGCAGCAACTACTTACGTTCAGCGCGAAGCAGTCAGATCGGTCCCTGGCGATACTATCCCGAGGCCCTCTATGGCATCGCTGCAAACGTCCTTCGGTACGTTTCGGAGAAGGAGGAAATCTGTTCCATCGTACAGAAGGTCGATTTTTTCGGAGCTGGAGGTATCGACCTGCATTTCATTGACCACCATACGGCACATGCAGGCGGTAGCTTCCTGATGTCTGGTCTGGATTCGGCCGCCGTCCTATGCCTGGATGGGAATGGTGATGGTTGCTGCCTCTCCTTTGCGCGTGGTTGCGGCAAAAAGATTGAGTTTCTCTATCGCCAGCCATTTCCGCATAGTCTTGGCCAATTCTACTCGACGTTCACCCAGTTGCTCGGCTTTAATCCGAATTCCGATGAGTACAAGGTCATGGGATGCGCTGCCTATGGCAACGCGGAACGATACTACGAGCCGGTGCGGCGATGTCTGAGGCTGGAGGCCGGGGGTGGCTTTACGCTCGATATGGACTGCTTTGCGTTCAACATGACGACGAGTACCGCGAAGTATACGCAGGCGCTGCTTGATGCGATTGGACTTGAACCAAACGAAGACACGGAGACGGTCGCGCCCGAGTACTGTGATCTGGCTGCCTCTGTGCAGGCGGTGACTGAAGAAGCGCTTTTCCACATCCTGACCGGTCTCAAGGAGCGCTCTGGCCAGGAGAACCTGTGCTATGGCGGCGGGGTGGCACTCAACTGCCTTGCGAATGGCCGCGTATTGCCGCAGATGGGTTGGAAACGGGTCTTTATCCCGCCGAACCCGGGAGATGGTGGGTTGTCGGCGGGCGTCTGTTCGTATCTTGCCCATTCGGTTCATGGGCACCCGCGAGAGTATGCGTATAGGCATGACCACCTGGGCCCGGAGTTCAGCGCCGACGAGATACGAAAGTGTCTTCAGGAGAACGGATTGCGCTGGGAAGAGCCGTCTGATATGGCTGTTGCGATGGCTCAGCATCTCGCTGCAGGCAAGATCCTTGCTCGCTTCGATGGGCCGAGCGAGTTCGGCCCCCGGGCTCTCGGCAACCGCTCCGTCCTTGCCGATCCGAGGAAGGCAGAGACCAAGGAGGTCTTGAATCGCAAGATCAAGTTTCGAGAGCCGTTCCGTCCCTTTGCGCCGGCATGTCTGGCTGGACGGGCTGGTGAGCTCTTCTCCGTTGCAGAGGAAGACGGGTGCGAGGCCGCTCTGACAGATTTCATGCTGCAGACGGCAGAAGTGCATCCGGCTTGGCGCGAGCGTCTGGCTGCGGCCTGTCATGCCGACAATACGGCGCGTCTGCAAACGGTCAGAAGTTCCGTGAGCCCGGGCTTCTACGCTGCGATCAAAGCTTTTGCAGCGGAAACCGGCGTCCCTGCGCTCGTGAATACGTCCTTCAACGTGAAGGGAGAGCCGATCGTCCTCGCGCCGCGAGATGCGCTGCGATGCTTGTACTCGACTGGACTGGACGCCCTGGTTCTTGGGCCGTTCCTGGTGGAAAAGGATTGACAAGTGGTGAACGCAAAGGAGCCTATGCCGGCTGTCAGCGAGGATGCGTCGGCGATCACATTGGATGTGGACTGGGCCCCTGACTGGGCCATCGATCACGTGGCTGGCCTCCTGGTCGATCGGGGCGTGCCTGCCACATGGTTCATTACACATGACTGCGCCGCCCTCAAGACTCTCCGGGCTCATCCCGAACTCTTCGAGCTGGGCATTCATCCCAATTTCAGGCCCAACTCGACACAGGGGGATACGCCGGAAGCCGTTCTGCAAACCTGCATGGAAACAGTACCTGAGGCCCGCGCCTTTCGTTCTCACGGGCTTCTGCAGTCCACGGCCCTCTTGGGATGCATATTGGCGACCACACCGATCTCTTGCGATGTTTCCCTCTATCTGCCGGGAAGTGCTAGCCTATCTCCCGTCATGTATCACTGGGGTGCCAACAGGTTGGTGCGGATCCCATATTTCTGGCAAGACGACTTCGAGATAAAACGACCAGAGCCCGATTGGGCTGCAGATCATCTGCCGTTGCATGTTCCCGGCCTGAAAATCTTTGCCTTCCATCCGCTACACATCTGTCTGAACAGCGCCCGACGAGAAGAGTACGAGGCGTTCAAAGCTCGGTGCCCTGATCTCACCCAGGCTGACGAAAAGGAAATGGCATCGTTCGTGCAAGACGGCCCAGGCGTGAGAGACTACTTCTTGGCTGTTCTCGAGCGATTGCAGGTCCGTGGAGATGCGGCTTGCATGCGCGACATCGATCGCGAGTTCCGCCATCGATTCGAGGCGGCTCCCTGAAGGCAAGGAGATGCGCGTGGATTGGAAACAGGAGATGCAGCGGTCTGCCGGCCTCTCCTTTCTTCCCGGGAGCAGCTTCCTCTACGCGGATGTAGCGGCAGAGGCCCGTTCTTTGCAGGCGGCCTATCAGCAAGGAGAGGGAGCGGCCCAGCGAGAGCGATCTCAGGATACATGGCAGGCAGGCTATTATGACATGCCTTGGTATCGATCGATGCTTGTTCGCATGCTCAGAGCACTGCCGCGGGCGGACTTGGTCGTGGATTTGGGTTGCGGGGATGGGCGCTTCATGCGGCATCTTCTGTCGGAAGGGTTTCGGCGCGTTGTCGGCGTGGATTTCAATCAAGGAGAGCTTGCTCGGTTGCACGCATCATTGCCTCCGGCCGATGGAGAACGGGTGCTACTCGTCTGTGGAGATGTCGCTGGCGCTCCCCTCTGGCCGGGGCGCGCACGCGGTGTCTTGCTGCTGGAGGTCGCGTACATTCAGGCAGAGCCTCTCTTGATGTACGAACGGGCGTATACTTGGTTGCAACAGGGCGGTCTGGTACTTGCCAGCAACGTTGCGCCCGAGGCGTATCTGATGCATGCGCTGCTGAATCGTGACTGGAGACAGGTTCGGCGCGTTGTGGAGGAGTCTCGGTATGTGGATCGAGTGGGTGGAGCCCCAGTTGAAGTGCACCTTTTCTCTCGCGATCGCATGACCGAAACAGCGCACGAAGCTGGATTCGACATCGTGGCGTCAGAGATGATTCCCGGAGAGGCAGGCCTGCTGCTGCACGCTTTGCGTCAAAGTCGACTGCCGCCGGCAGAATGGGGTCACTGTCTCTCCGCCTTGTCCCGACGGGGCGACGGCATCCCGCGGCTGCACGTGGATCTCTTACGGAAGCCTAAGCCATGACAGACGCATTCTCACATGTGACCTACGAGCAGGTTCTCCGCTCCTTCCATGCCCATCACTGGGATATTCTCCCGCTGGCAATGGAGAGCGTAGATGCTCGGAGAGTCGTCTATCTCCGACACGATGTGGATTACAGTCTGGATCTTGCCGCTGACCTGGCTCAGGTCAACCAGCGCAACGGGGTGCGTGCTTGCTTCTGCATCCCTGCCCGGTCACATCTAGTGAACCTGCGTTCTGACGAGTCGCGCCGCGCACTGGACCGCCTGTTAGCTTTCGATCAAAATATCGGTCTGCACTTCTTTCTGTCCGATCATCTCCGTCCTGGCCGCTGCGCTACATTGGCGGATGTGCACGCTGAGATACAGAAGGACTTCGACTTCCTTTCTGCTCAGATTGCATCGGCCGCCGTTCCTGTCGTGAGCTGGCACAATCCAAGCGTCTTGGGCGAATCCTGCCGATCTTGGGTGGACGCCGCCATACCGGGGTTCGTCAATCCCTACCATCTCGCTGCAAAGGGGTTGTTCTATATGAGTGATTCGAATCTGCGCTTCTCCGTGGAAGAATGGCGCGGCGCTGCAGCGGGGCAGATGCGTCGTATGCATGCACTGATTCATCCGTTTCAGTGGTCGTGGGATGTGGCGACCATGGAGGAAGTGCTGGCCCATACTTGGGTGCACGTGGCGCGACAGATGGAGGCGACCTTCCGGACAAACCATATCTATCGATGCGCCCTGCCGGATGGTCTGCAGGCGGATGCTTTCCATAAGGCTGTCATGCCCTTGTTGCATGCCACTGGATATCGTACGGATGGCCATGAAGACAGTTGACCTGAGTGCGTTTGCATCGACCCGACGTGTCCTGGCAGGCACCGAGTGGTTCTTTGTTGTGAAGAGTCAGGATCAGACCAAACGGCGGTGCCGTATGCTCGCATCTCGCCAACGCGGTCGCTTCGGACGCATCGACCCGCGGCCCACGGCGACCGGCCTTTTGGTCCGTGGTGTCCTGGAGGCCGGCGCGCTTCGGACGCAATGGAAGCAAGCATTTTGGGAGCCCCGCCATCTGTGCCGTCTCCCGAATGGCGAGTATCTCCTATCCACAGTTGACAAGGTGTTACACATCGATGGGCAGGGACGGGTCCATCACCATTACGAACATCCGTTCTTCGGGTTCCTACACACCGTCAGTATCGACAGAACAGGTCGGCGGGGCCTCGTCGTGTCTTCAGGCTACGATGCCCTGATTCAGATCGACCTGGCTTCGGGGCAGGAGTTGTCTCGGTGGTTTGCCTGGGACCATGGATTCAACCCGGATGAGCAGGGCGTGTGGCTGGCGGCAGACCCAGCCCGTGCGCGTGCGTATGAACAAGAAGGCAAGCGCGTGCTGCTGGTGGAGCCGGCGCAATATGGCGAGCAAGGGATCCTCACGGACCGTCGCACGGCGCATCCGAATGCGGCATGCTATGATCCGTACCATGCGGGGAACGATGTTATCGTTTCGATCGCCCACAGCGGTAACCTGTACCGTGTCGAACTGGCATCTGGCAATGCACGTCTGGTGACGAACGCGCTCGCTCAGATGCCGCATGGAATCCGACCCTTCCAAGGGGGGTGGCTGGCCACGGACACGACGCGCGGTGAATGGGTGCGATTCGATGCCTGCTTCGCACCGTTGGAGAGGGCGTCTGTATGCCAAATGCCCGGCAAGCCTGCAGATGCTGGGGATGCGGAATGGCTGCAGGAGGTTGTGCCCGTCGGGAAGGACGTCTTTCTTGCTGTTGATGCAAACCGGGGTCTGCTTGCTGTCGACTGCGCAGCAGGGACGTGCACGCAATATGCCGTTGACGCGGAGTGGTGTATCCAGGGCGCCCATTGCTTTAACGCATAGATATCCTGGATCCAATGATAGCGCCTTGGAAGCGAGCCGGTTCCGACTCTGATCGCGGCGATTTGAGAGACAAGACATGTGTGGGATTCTGGGCTGGGTCAAGGGTGCTGGCGGCTCGGCGGCCCTGCCGTCATTCGGAGCGGAGGAGATGCGATCTCTTCGCCACCGGGGACCGGATGACAGCGGGGTGGAGCGCGTCGCGGTCAATGATTGCCCGGGAGTCTTTGCGCATCTTCGCCTCAGCATCCAGGATCCCTCTGCGGCCGGGCACCAGCCCATGTGCCGCGGTCGCTGGACCGTGGTCTACAACGGCGAGATTTACAATGCGCCCGATCTGCGCGTAGAGCTGGAGGCGCGCGGATGTGCGTTCGCCTCGCACTGTGATACCGAGGTGCTGTGTTGGGCCCTGGAAAGATGGGGTTTGGAGAGCCTGCAGAAGCTGAACGGCATGTTCGCCTTTGGCGCCACGGACGGAGAACGCTTGGTCCTCGTGCGGGACCGTCTCGGGATCAAGCCGCTCTACTACTGGCAGGCCCACGGCGCTCTGGCCTTTGCGTCGGAGTTGAAGGCTTTGGAGCGATTGCCGGGATTCGAGAAGCGGATCGCTGGTCGTGCGCTGGAACACTACCTCGCCTTCGGATATATCCCGGCACCGCTCACGATCTACGAGAATTGCTTCAAGGTACTGCCGGGTACGATACTAACATGGCAGGATGGTCGCCTCCAGTCCGAGTCCTACTGGGACCTCCCCTTGGCGGAAGCCGGACGAGGTGCTACATCGCCTGAGGAAGCGTTGGCGCATCTGGAAACCCTGCTCGCGGACGCGGTCCGACTGCGCCTGCTCGCGGACGTGCCGCTCGGCGCCTTTCTCTCCGGCGGCATCGATTCTTCTGTCGTGGCCGCCTTGGCCCAGCAGCAGAGCAGCGATCGGCTGCGTACCTTCACGATCGGTTTTGATTTCAGCGAGTACGACGAGTCAGCGCAGGCGGAGGCTGTGGCCCGGCATCTGGGTGCGGACCACACGTGCGTGACCATAACCGCACGCGACGTGCTGGACCTCGTCCCCAAGATTCCGGCAATCTACGACGAACCGTTCGCGGACAGCAGTGCGCTGCCCGCCTACCTGCTTTCGCAGATTACACGGCGCGATGTCACCGTGGCGCTATCGGGCGACGGAGGAGACGAGCAATTGTTCGGCTACAATCGGTACGTCTCGAATCTGCGTCTCGCTTGGATCGATCGTCTGCCGCGGCGCCTCCGGCAGAGATGTGCGCGTCTCGTGCATCGATTGTTTGGTGAGACCGCCTTCGGCCGCTGGGGCAAGGCCGGGGCCTACGACGGCTTTGACGAGGGCACTCTCCTCTTTGCCGGCATCTTCAGTCGCATGCGCTTCGATCAGCTTGCGGGCCGGCCCTTCTGCCTCGATGGAACGCGCTATCGGCAAGCGTACCGCAGGATGGCGGCCTGCAACGTGCCGCAGGCGCTGATCGGCAGCCTGCTCGATCTCACGCACTACCTGCCTGACGACATTCTGTGCAAAATGGATCGGGCCAGCATGCAGCACGCCCTGGAAGTGCGTGTGCCGCTGCTGGATCACCGCATCGTGGAGTTCACACATCGTCTGCCGCTCGACTTGCGTTACCGGGGCGGCGAGCGCAAGGTCCTGCTCAAGCGGCTCATCGAACGCCATGTTCCGCGACGGCTCTGGGACCGGCCCAAGCAGGGATTTAGTGTGCCCCTGGATCACTGGTTCCGCAAGGAATTGCGCCCTTTGCTGCGCAATTTCCTGAATGCGGAACGAGTTCGGGAGCAAGGGGTGTTTTGCCCCAGCTTTGTCGAGAAGCTCATCCAGGACCATATGGATGGCCGCAAGGACAACCAGTACTACCTCTGGACGCTGCTGGTGTTCGAACTTTGGCTTGAGGAGACCGGGGCGACGTGCCCTTCGGATTGGCCTATGCGGGAGGCAGGAGCGTGAAGCTGCTCGTCGTCACGCGCCGGTATCCCCCTGTGGCTGGCGGCGCGGAGCACCAGCTCGAGATTGTGGCCGAGGCGCTTGCTGCGCGCGGTCACCATGTCCACGTGCTGACAGGTCGCCATCGTCCGGATCTTCCTGTGCGAGAGGATGGGCGTGGCGTGGTGGTCGAGCGTCTCGCGGAGCCTCCCATGCGCGTTCTGGGCACGGCCATATTTCTGACGCTACTGGCCGTCCGCATGTTGCATCTCCGCCGCCGGTACGACTGCGTGGTCGCCTCCATGGTGAACGAAACCTCGAGCATGGCGGTCTTCTTGGCCCGTTGGCTGGGAAGACCGACGGTGCTCCGGTTCGGCAACGCCGCTCTGGACTTCGCCTGGAGCCAGAGGCGCCGGTTGGGACGGCTCTATGCGCACGCGGCGAGGCGTGCGGGCCGCTACGTGGGCCAGACCGCGGCATACGTCTCGCAGGCGGAGCGCCACGCAATTCCATCCGAACAGGTTCGCATCATTCCCAACGCCTATGCGCCGCGCTTCATGGATGCACGCCCAGGAAAATGCCCGGCGTCGGTTGATCGCAAGCCCAGCATCGTATGGTGCGGCCGATTGGATCCGCAGAAGGACCCGCTGCTCCTGTGCGATGCGGTGGCGCGTCTTCAGGAGATCGGTGTGATTACGGAGGCCGTCGTGCTGGGTGATGGAGCGCTGCGCGGCGCAGTGGAGAACCGGATTCGCGAGCGCGGTCTGACGGCGATGATTCGTCTGGAAGGTCATGTCGATGACGTGCTCCCGCATCTCCGGAAGGCGGACGTGCTCTGCCTCACTTCGAAGGACGAAGGCATGCCCAACGTCCTCCTCGAAGCCATGGCCGCGTGCGTGCCCGTGGTGGCGACGGCCGTGGGCGGGGTGCCCGAGGTGATCGAGGACGGGGTGACCGGATTGCTCGTGCCCCCTGGGAATGCCGAGGCCATGGCCGGCGCCTTGCAGCGGCTGATCGAGGACGACTGCTTACGCGCGCGGCTGGCCGACACGGCATGTGCCTGCGTACGCGAACATCACGATCCGGACAAGATCGTTGCGCAATGGGAGGCGTTGCTTCGCGAGGTCTCGAACCTACGGGAACCCGTGTCGTAGGCCGGTGCCCGGGGTGTGGTCCAGGCTGACGCGACTCTGAGAGGTGCCCGCGCGAGTGCGGAAAGGTATTGCAGAAGCAGACACACCGGCGTAGCATGCGCTTGACACGCCGGGTGCGATGGCCTGCCGGGAAGCCTTCAAATGAAGATCGCCTTTGTCGGCAACAACACGAATAACGCCTACCGCCTCTGCAAGTGGGTACGCGAAGCAGGAGAGGAGGCCCACCTCTACCTCATGCAGCAGGACAGGGGCTCTCGTGACCTGCCGGAGTTCGTGGATGTCGATTTGGCCCCGGAACGGGAGGGGTATCCGGACTGGATCCACACCTATGACGACTCGCGCGGACGGATGTCGATGCTCTTCCCGAGTGCGTGTGCGCAGGCGATCGAGTGTGAGTTCGACATCGTAGTGACGAGTGCAGCCACAGGCTTGCTCGCGGGAAACCAGTTTCGCCGTCTCCCGGTTGTCCACTGGAGTTCGGGCAGCGAAGTCAGCAAGTTCCCCTTCTTCCTGTTCAAAGCCCATCTTCATCCTGCATGGCCGCTGGTGAGTCTGCTCATGCGCCGCGCATTGCGCAGGGCGCGGCGGGTGATCGTGGGGTCGCCTCGCATGGTGGAGGGCCTGTGCCGGTTGGGGCAGGCTGGAAAGGCCGTCATTTGGGGGTTTCCTGAGGATGTGCAGGGAAACGCCGGCCGTGTCGACCAGGAGCTGCTGGCGCAACTCAACCAGCAGTACGCACGCTTCGACCGGGTCTTCCTCTGGTTGAGCCGCCTGGAGTTCACGGACAAGACCATTCCCGACTACAAGGCGCCGGAGGTCTTCCTCGAGGCGTATGCCAAGCTGGTGAACGAAGACCGTGCAAATGTGCACGCCATCATCGGTGCGCATGGATCCGATGTGGAGGCGTTTCAACGCCGAGCCGACGGCTTGGGGCTTGGCGACAGACTCACCTACGTGCCGCACCTGCCCTACTGGCAGGTGCTCACGTACGTCAGTATCGGCAACGCCGTTGTTGTGGACAAACTCGTCCAGTCCGACGGGAGCGTCGGGGGGATGACCCGGGAAGCGCTGAGCGTTGGAACGATCGTGATCCGAGCGCTGAATGAGGAGTTTGTGCGGCTGTCTCTCGGCGACGGCTGTCCCATTCTCCGGGCCTGCAGCGTCTCCACCTGCCACGAAGGCATGCACAAGACACTGGCGCTCGACCGCACGGAATTTGCCCGGCTACGACAACAGCATCGCGACTGGGCCCTCCAACACCTCGACCATACGGTCAGGATCCCTTCATTTCTGCGACTTCTTCGCGAAGCTCTGTACGTGCACGGACAGAACCCGCGCGGGTGAGTGGCGTGCGGCAGCGGGGCACTCGGCGTGTGCCTGCAGGGGGCAGGCGCAGACATAGAAGTCGCCCGTATTTGCCACCCGGCGGGGCTCGCCGAAGCGGGCGAAGACGGGTGGCCCCCGATCGTTCAGGCGCGCCAGCACGAGGAACTCTGTCGAGCGAACGGGACAGGCCGGCGGTCTGTGAACAAGTAGGTGCCGCAACGGAAGGCCGAGTCCATAGGTGCGCCTGCATGGATTGACATGTGCGCGAGCTGGACCTAGAATCGAGGTCAGGAGGTCGTCCCATGGATGCAGCGCCCATTCTGAACCGCGTGGCTGCAGCGTTCGCCAAGACGCGGCTCGAGGCGGTCATGATCGGGAACGCGGCTGCGGCCATCCAGGGGGCGCCTGTCACCACCATGGACATCGACTTCATGATCC
>CAZBZG010000015.1:0-27983 GCA_964496245.1 uncultured Planctomycetaceae bacterium
AGCAGGCTGCTCGACCGAACGATGATCGGCGACTGGCCGAAGTAGTCGAGCATCTGGGCGAACTGCTCGAGCAAATACTGCGGGAAGGTCCCGGTGAGCATCTGCTGCCGGGCCTGCATGGCGCCCTCGACCAACGTCTCGGGCTGGTGCTGCCTCTGCTGCAGCCACCAGACCCCGTTCTGCACGAGATAGGTGCAGAAGACATCGGCGCCCACGAAGAACGAGTCGTGCGATTCCAGCATCTCCGTCCAGCGGGGCCGTTGTTTGGTCAGGATGGTCCGCGCCAGCAGGAGGCCGACGGACTTGCCGCCGATGAGCCCCGTGCCGATCATGCGGCGGCGGATCTGGAGAATCTCCTTGAGCCCCAGGTACTGCCGCGCCAGGCGCAGCACGCGCTCGTCATGGCTGATCATCATGCGGCGCAGCTGTTCGACGAAATCCTCCAGATCCGACGGCGGCGAATGGCCCGCGTTCAGGTCGGCTTCGATCTCCGCGGCGCGGACGAACGTGCTGCTCCAATACCCCAGATGGGCCCCCGCGCTTTCCGACCGGTTCCACGGAACGCCCTCCAGAATCTCCGTCAACGCCGCGCTCTGACGGACGGGAATGAACTTCGGGTCTTCCCACGCGTGCACCGCGTACATGGTCGGCGAATGGCGGTGCTGCACCTTGAGCGGCTGGACGTAGAGCTTGCCTTGGTGGCGATGGACGTCGATCAGGATCTGCGTGGTCTCCGAGATCGGACGCGTGGCGTGAAAGGAATGGTTGTGGCCCAGCAGCGCGAAGTAGGCCATGGCGCCCACATCGTAGAGATGGGGGCAGACCAGCATGAAGAAGTTCCCGAGCATTCGATCGCTGTTCCAGCCGACCGCCAGCTCCGAGAGGCAATCGAAGACATAGAGCGCCCTGTGGCGGTGCCTCTCGATCTGATCGTGGATCTCTGCGATAAACGCCACGAATCCCCGCTCGGACTCCAGCGGGCAGAGCTTGACGCCGTCCGTAGATGGGAGGATGGCGCTGTGCGCGGCAAAGCGGAAATAGACAACCTCTTTCCGCCGACGCAGAGCTTCGGCGACAGCGGCTTCCACAAAGGGAAGATAGTCGCCGATGGACCGCACCTGCCATACCAGATTGTCCCCCGGCATGAGGCCCCGGAGGATACGATCCAGGCCGGGCAACCCTGTGCTCAGCGTCGGATCCACGTTGCCCATGCTCTCATCTCCCTTTCCGCTCTCTCCGGTCGGCCGCGACGAGCCGCAGGCCGTGGAGCACCAGATCGGGGCAAAGCGCAGTCTCGGTGCGCAGCACGGGTTGCAGCGCCCGCGCCCAGCCCCCGGCGAGAAACACCCGGCGCCCGTCCTCGGGCTGAACAAACGCTTCCACTGCACGCTCGATCGCACCGCTGAGGCCCAGGGCCAGTCCGTTCTGGATGGCATCCGGCGTATTCCGGCCGACACCCGCCCCGCACCACGCCGACGGCTCCGCCGCGACGAGGGGAATCCTGGCAGCGCTGGCCAGGGCCTGCAGCCAGAGGTCGGGGCCCGGCAGGATCACGCCTCCCTGAAAGATGCCACGGGCATCCACGAGGTCCACGGTGACCGCCGTCCCCGCCTGGATGATGATGCGGGGGGCCGGCTTGTCGTCCGCGCATTGCTCCCCTGCCGCGCGCGCCGCCAGCAGGCGATCCACCCCGACCGTCTCCAGACGCTCGAGCGCTGTGGGCAGAATCTCGTGCGCGAAGGGATCGACCACGCACCGATCGGAGAGCCCGGCGTCGGCCAGCGATCGCTCCAGCAGGGGAAGGCAATCCGGCACCACGCACGCCACTGCCACGGGCGCGCGCGCCGCATCCGGAATCCCGTGCAGCACGGTCTTCAGGGCCGCGCGGATCCGGTCGGCGGTGAGATCCCGGGTCGGCACGTGCGCCCGCTGTGCGATGCGGCACGCTTCAAACCATGCGAACGCCGTCGTGGAATTGCCCAGATCGATCGCGAGCAAACCGTTCTCCCGGAATCCAGGCTCCATTCAATCCCGGTCCGCGACAAGGGTCAAGACCGGAGTTGGCAAGGTTACGGTTTCTCCGCATCGAATCCACACGTTATCCACGCGCACTTCGCGAAGCCGAGGCCACGCACATCCGGCTGGTCCGCGCGCAAAGAGGATACAACACTTTACCAGAAAACATGTTGCGTCCATCCGTTCTCCAGAGGGCACCCCGGAGAGCTGAGCAGGCAGCTGTTTTCCCTTGACAACCAAGAGTCGCTGGTCTATCATGCTTCGCTCCGGTCGTGCAGATGGGATCAAGCCCGGCCCCGGTGCCAGGCGGAGACGCAGGACGGAGGGCATTGTCAACACCGAAGGAAGGGGCGCGCGCACATGTCAACAGAAAGCAAATGCATCGTTTCGGGCTGCAACAACAAGGCACACGCAAAAGGGTACTGCAGAAAGCACTACGGACAGATCTGGCGCAAGGGCAAAATCTACACGTCGGCGGAAGAGGACCAGGCCAAGACCAAGCACACGCATCGCGATGATTCCGAACGCATGCGCGCCCTCGAGCGCGAGTTGCGCCGCGCGGAGATGATGTACCAGAATGTCATCGGCCTGGAAGGCCGCCTCAAGTGGCGCCGCGAGATCGACGAGGTGAAGAAGGAAATGCAGCGACTGGGCATAAAGCCGGAAAAGGTCAGCGCTGCCAGCTAGCGGTCACAGACGGCAAGCACGCGATCCCTGCAACCAGAATACGCCGGCGCGCCTCGCGTCGGCGTTGCTCATTCGGAGCAGCCTGTCATGCACTTCGCCCAGCACCTCATGCTCTCCTGGTTCGTGGCCGAAGGCGCAAGCGTAGGCAGCCTCCGCAACCGGCGGATCGTCACGTGGGCCGGGATCCTCCCGGATGCGGACGTGGTGCCCTACGCGCTCGCGGCCAGCAAATATTGGCTCGTCGACGGCGAAGGCTTTTCCGTGGCCTGGCACCACGCATTCGACGAGGTCCACATCCATGTCCACCACCACTACACCCACGGCATTGGGTTCGTCCTTCTCGCCGGTCTGCTCGCTGCGCTTCTCGCTGGACACCGCATTCGCTCAGCGACCGAACCGGGACCTCTGCCTGGGCGGAACGCTCCACGCCTGTCGCGGCTGCCTGTCGCCGCCCTGGCCATGGGCACGGTGGGGCTCCACTGCCTCTGCGACGTGATCGCATCGGGACCCCGCTGGCCCATTTATCCCCTGTGGCCGTTGTCCGACGTGAAGTGGGGCGTCTCGTGGTCCTGGACGCTGGCCGACTGGCCGAACCTTCTCATTCTCGCCCTGCTACTCGTCGCCACCCGGCAGTACGCCAAGGCCAAGGGCCGCTCTCCTCTCGAAGCCTTCAGCACGCGGCTCGACCGGGGCCTGGTCCGCGTGATCCGCGGCGGGTCTGCGGCTGATGCGCCGGCCTGAAGGTGGCCGCCTCTGCTTGACGGCGGAGCGCTCGGACACTAGTCTCTATCTGAAGCCTCTGACGCCACGCCATGCCATGCCCGGCGGAGCTTCGCCGTACGCTCTCCTCGTCACGAAAGGACACCCCATGGACATCCTCCCCGACCACTGGAACGCGCCGGGTCGTCTCACGCGGCTGATCGAGGCTGACGGCAAGCCTTGGCTCGTCTATGCCCGCACAGAGGGAGACCTCGCGCACATCGTGGTGCGAGACATCGACGCACAGACGGAGCATGCGCTCACAGGAGCGGCCGTGGATTGTGCGGATCTGGATGCCGTGTGCGACGCTGACGGGATCCTGGCCGTCTACAATGCACTCGTCGACGGTGTGTACCGCCTCTTCAGGGCCCGCCCCGGCAGCACGCCCGAACCGTTTTCGCAGCCCGGCGCGCCAGCCGTCTGTCCGGCGCTCGCCGCCACAGACGGGCAACCCTGGCTCGCCTATCAAAGCCCGGCCACGGACGGCACGTTCCAGATCTTCCTCTGCCGCCGGACGGCAGACGGATGGACCGCTCCGGTCCGCGTGAGCGACCTGCCGGGCAACAACTGGTGCCCCGCCCTGGCTGCGCTTCCCGACGGACGCATCGCGGTCGGGTGGGACGGATACGCGGCAGGCTCCTACGACGTCTATCTTCGCTTCGCGGAGGCGGACGGCACGCTGGGCGCTATCATGCGACTCTCGAGCGACGACCGTTTCCACGCCCACCTCGCGCTCGCGCCCGCGCCCGACGGTTCGGTCTGGGCGGCCTGGAACCGGGCCCAGAACGACTGGGGCAAGGACAACCACCCCTACCGCAACACGCGCATCTTTGAGCGCAACTTCCTGCATGCGCGCCGCTTCGTGGAGGTGCGCCGCGTGTTTGCGGACCGCGTCCATCCCGTGCATCCCGTGCTGCAGGACGACCACCTGGACGCCGTCCTGCCCGCCCAGCATCACGAGCGCCCGCGGCTTCGCAGCGGTCCCCGGGACATGCTGCATGTAGCCCTTCGCACCAACGCGGGCGAACCGCGCGGCGGCCACCGCAGCGAGAAGCGCTGGCAGGCCGTGGCGCTCCGCTACGAGGGCACTTCCTGGAGCGAACCGGTCGA
Organism: uncultured Planctomycetaceae bacterium; assembly: GCA_964496245.1. Lineage (GTDB taxonomy): Bacteria > Planctomycetota > SZUA-567 > SZUA-567 > SZUA-567 > CAZBZG01. The sequence goes on from CAZBZG010000015.1 coordinate 4,573, forward strand.
GCTCGGCGAGGCGCACGGGCTCAGCACGGGCGCCATGGACGTGCTCCCCCTTGCGGACGGACGCGTGTTCGCAGCCGCCTGCGGAGAAGGCGGTCCGGCGGGAGAGAAGACCGACGTCACGTTCCGCGTTCGGCTCTACGAGCTGCCAACCGACGGACCGGCCGAACACCGGCTCCCGTCCGTCCGCGCAGCCACCGGACGGCTCCCCGCGCCCGCCGCCCGGCCCCGCCGCCACACGGTCGAGCACCGCGGCGTCCGCTACGGGCTCTACTTCGGCGACCTGCACCGCCATACCGAGTTCAGCTTCTGTCGCACCTCGATCGACGGTTCGCTGGAGGAGGTGTTCCGCTACGCGCGCGATGCAGCGGCCATGGACTTTGCCATGAGCGCGGACCACGACCACCAGGAGCAGGCAGCGGACCGGTGGAACGAGGTCATGCGCGCGGCCGATCGTTTCCACGCGCCCGGCGCCTTCGTGCCTTTCTTCGGCTACGAATGGATCGGTGGCGAGGACAACCGACGCCACCGCAACATCGTCTCGGCCAGGCGGATCCCGCCCCCGCCGTTCGAGGCCCACAGCGGGCACCGCGACATCCGCGATACGTGGGCGACCCTCCCCAAAGGGGAGGCGCTCACGCTCGCGCACCACACCGCCTGCCCGATGAGCCTGCTGTGGAACCAAGATCCCGGCGAGGCCAGCGACCCCACGTTCGAACCGGTCGTGGAACTCTTCCAGGCCTCGCGCGGATCGAGCGAGCATCCGGGCTGCCCGACGCTCCAGAACCACTTCGCCACGAGCGGCCAGTTCGCCGAATCGTTTCGCGTGGACGGCGGCTGGGTCTCCGATGCCCTCCGCCAGGGCATCCGGATGGGCTTCGTAGCCTCGAGCGACCACATGAGCACCCACCAATCCTACGCCTGCGTCTACGCCACGGACTGTACGCGCGAGGCCCTCGTCGCAGCCCTGCTCGCGCGGCGCTGCTATGCGGCGAGCGACCGCATCGTCTGCACGTTCCACGCGGGCGAGGCCTTCATGGGCGAGGAGATCCCCTGCCCCGCTGAGACCGTTCCCTTCGCCATCCGTTTCCGCGGGACCGGGCCGATCCGGGAGATCACGCTGTTGCGCGACAGCGAACCGTTCCACACCTGGCCCGGTCAAGAAGCGGCGGACTGCGCCATCTCATGCGACGTGCCCGCCGCCGAGTGCCGCGGGCACTACTTCTACGCCCGCTGCATCCAGGAAGACAGCCATCTCGCCTGGTCGAGCCCGATCTGGCTGGACGCTTCCTGACGGCGCCGCGACGGCTGAGGCAGCGGCTCCGCACCCTACCGGACAGACGCCGCCGATCGCCTTGACAAGGCGGAAGCTGTGCCGTAGGGTACCCCCCATGCCTGAGTCCAAAGACCAACCGCACAGCCTCCCCCCGTCTCCCGCTGAAGACGAAACCGCGTCGCTGCCGGCGGTGGATGCGGATGCCGCGCGCCTGCAACAGCTCGCCTTTCAGGACAGCGGAGCGCTCGAAGACCTGTGGGGCGGCCTCCCGGACGACGACGACGTGGCCGCCTCCATCGCCGGCATGACAGGGCGCGGGTCCAAGATGCTCCCCAAGAACATCGGCAAGACCCTCAGCGATCTCTCGGGCGACGACAAGTACGTGGTCGAGCATGAGATCGGAGAAGGCGGCATGGGACGGGTCCTGCGGGCCCTCGATCGGGACATCCGCCGTCCCGTGGCCATGAAGGTCATCCAGGACAAGGAGGACCCCGAGCACCGGGCCCGCTTCGTGGAAGAGGCCCAGGTGACCGGGCAGCTCGAGCACCCCAACATCGTGCCGATTCACGAACTCGGACTGGACTCCGAGGGCCGGCTCTTCTTCACCATGAAGCTGCTCAGGGGCAAGAACCTCGGGGAGATTCTGGACGAGATCCGCGAGTACCCGGCCGTGGAAGCGGCGCGGTATCCCCTGAGCAAGCTGATCCACGCCCTGATCCACGCCTGCAATGCCGTGGCCTTCGCCCACGCGCGCGGCGTGGTGCACCGCGATCTCAAGCCCGGCAACATCTGGGTCGGGGAGTACGGCGAGGTCTACGTCATGGACTGGGGCTGCGCCAAGGTGGGTGCGGCCAACCGCGATTCCCAGCGAATCCAGGTCAAGCCGCCCAAACACGCCCAGGCGTCAACGGCGCCCGCACCGGTACAGAAATCGCCTCCGAGCCCTGAGGTCATCAGCTACCGGAGCGCCTCGCACTTGTGCATCACCGTGCACGGCACGGTCGTGGGCACCCCGGCCTACATGGCGCCCGAGCAGGCGGGCGGCCAGATCGAATCCATCGACCAGCGGAGCGACATCTACGCGCTCGGCGCCATCCTCTACGAGATGCTCACGCTCCACCCGCCGGTCCACGGGCGCAGCGACAAGGAGTTCATCGAGCAGGCCAAACTCGGCCGCATCCTGCCGCCGCGGCGGCGCGCGCCGCACCGGCCCATCCCCGCCGAGCTCGCCGCCATCGCCATGAAGGCTCTGCAGCACGACCCCAAGGATCGCTACCAGAAAGCGGACGCTTTCCAGGCGGATTTGACGCGTTTTGTAAACCGTCTGGCCGTGGCCAATGCGGTCGAACCGCTCGGCGTGGGGCTTTTGCGGCTCACCCGCCAGCACATAGGCAAGGCGCTGGTCCTGGCGATTCTGACCCTCGGGGTGGCAGCCGGCGCAGGATGGTTGGCTGCGCGGCACTGGGCGGCGCCGCTCCCGGGACCCGCGGTGGAGCGCCCTGCCCCCTCCTTGCGTCCCACGCCCGATCGACCACCGGCGGAGCCGGAAGCGCCCGCCCCTGTCCCACGCTCCGCCCCCGGCGACGACCCGACCGAGCCCGCAGACACCGGACTGGTGGCGCCGCCCTGAGAGGCCGCAACAGAACCGGCCGCGGCGCGAACCGTGCGATACCCTCGTTCACCCGATGCGCGCTTCGCTCCCTGGATCGAAGAACAGGGCGCGGTCGGCCAGCGCGGGCAGGTCCAGGATCTCGCCCACGCCCACCTTCCGGTGCGGATCCATGCGGCAGACAAACTGCGCACCCCCGGCTGTACAGTGGACGTGCGTCTCCGCGCCCATGGGTTCAATCACCTCCACGCGGGCCCGGATCCGCGCGGAGGCGCCCCGCTCTGCAGCGAGCGACCCCACGTGCTCCGGCCGGAGGCCCAAGAGGACCCGCTTGCCCGCATAGGCGGCCAGCGCATGCGCAGCCTCCCCGCCCACCGGTAGATCGAAGCCAGCGTCCGCACGGAAGAGGCATGGCCCCGCCTCGACGACGACCGAGCCGTCAAAGAAGTTCATGGGCGGCGAGCCGACGAATCCGGCCACGAACCGGTTGCAGGGCGCGTCGTAGAGCGTGATCGGGTCGGCAGCCTGCTGCACCACGCCCTCCCGCATGACCACGATGCGCTCGCCCATGGTCATGGCCTCGACCTGGTCGTGGGTCACGTAGAGCATGGTCGCGCCGAGCCTGGCGTGCAGCCGGCTCAGCTCGGCCCGCATCTCGACGCGCAGCTTGGCGTCCAGGTTGGAGAGGGGTTCGTCGAAGAGAAAGGCGGCGGGGTGCCGAACGATGGCCCGGCCCACGGCCACGCGCTGGCGCTGACCGCCGGACAGGGCCCGCGGAGTGCGGTCGAGGAGCCCCGTCAGGCCGAGCATTTCCGCCGCCTCCCGGACCCGCGTCTCGATGACGTCAGCCGAAAACCGGCGGAGCTTGAGGCCGAAGGCCATGTTCTCCCGCACGGTCATGTGCGGATAGAGGGCGTAGTTCTGGAAGACCATGGCGAGTTCACGGTCCTTGGGCGGCAGGGCGTTGACGGCACGGTCGCCGATGCGGATGGTGCCCTGCGTGACCGGCTCGAGTCCGGCGATCATGCGCAGGGTCGTAGACTTGCCGCATCCGGAGGGGCCTACGAGCACCACGAATGCGCCGTCCTCGACCGTGAGGTCGAGTTCGCGCACGGCCTGGACGCCGCCCGGATAGACCTTGGTCACGCCCTGGAGTTCGAGTCTTGCCATGTGCGTTTCTCCAGCCGCTTGCTACCGGATCGCGCCCGCGGCCAGCCCCTTGGTGATGTGTCGCTCGGCCAGCAGGTAGATCCCCAGAATCGGTCCGAGCGCCATGGCGATGGCCGCACAGGTCAACGGCACGTCCGCGGCATAGGCGTCGCCAAAGGAATCGAGCCCCAACGGCACCGTGAAGTGCGCCGGGTTCGAGAGCAGGGTCAGCGCAAAGGCGTACTCGTTCCAGAGGGTCACGGACGTGAAGATGACCACGGTCGCGGCTGCCGGGCGCGCGAGCGGCAGGGCGATCTCGAAGATGATGCGCAGCCGCCCTGCCCCGTCCATGGCGGCCGCTTCCTCCACCTCCCGGGGCAACCCCAGAAAGAACCCGCGGAAGATCATCACTCCCACGGGCAGCGAGAAGCCCACGTACGGAAAGATGAGTCCGAGAAGCGTGTCGCGGAGCCCCAGCACCGACTCCATGCGGTGGAGGGGAACCAGCGTCGCGTGGATCGGGACCACGAGCCCCAACAGGAAGAGGGCCAGGAGCACACCTGCGCCGCGGAAGCGCACCCTTGCCAGAGCGTAGCCGGCCAGGGCCGATGCTACGGTGGTCACGACCACGGCCACCACGGTCACAACAAGACCGTTCACGTAGAAGCGGCCGAACGAGCTCTCCGCCCCCACACGCGCAAAGTTGGCAACCGTGGGGCTCGGCGGCAGCCCCAGCGGCGAAGCCGAATACTCGGCCGGGGTCTTGAGCGACGTGAGCCCCACCCAGACGAGCGGAACCAGCGTCACCGCCAGCCACAGGCCGGCGAGCGCCCACACGAGCGCGCGGATGGCGCAACGCGTTCGAACCCGGTCCGTCCGGCGGTCGTTCATGCGCCTGCCTCCGACCTCGATCCGCGCCGCAGCATCCATCGGGCCGTCCCCGTCACCGCCAGGCTGATCACGGTGAGGAAGACAGCCAAGGCGGCCGCATAGGAGTATTCGCCTGCAGCGAACGCGCTCTTATACATGTAGGTGGCCACCAACTCGGACGCGTGGGCCGGACCGCCGCCCGTCATGATGTAGACGAGGTCGAAGTAGCGCAGCGACCCCACGATCGCGAGCATGGCCGAGATTCCGAGCGGCCGGGCCATCTGGGGCAGCGTGACGTAGCGGAAACACTGCCAGTCGCCAGCCCCGTCCACCCGGGCGGCCTCATAGAGCTCCTGTGGAATGGAGACGAGGCCGGCGAGCAGGATCACCATGTGAAAGCCGATGTAGCGCCAGCTGATCACGAAGATGAGCGTAGGCAGTGCCAGCGTGCCCGACCCGAGCCAATGGGGCAGGTTCGCGCGGTCCACGCCGAGCCCGTGGAGCACGGCGCTCAGGGCCCCGGCCTCGGGCACCGGATCGAGCAGGAGGAACCAGATCCACCCGATGGCGGCCGTGGGCAGCATCATGGGCACGAAGTAGCCGGCCCGCAGAAAACCGCGCAGCGCCCGGCCCCGCGCCAGGCGCGCGAGGAACAGCGCCAGGCCAAAGGCCGCAGGAATCTGCACGAGGAGAGAGGCTGCGAGCAGGAAAAGATTGTGCGCCAGCGCCCGCCAGAAGACCGGATCGGCCACCACGCGTCGGTACTGGGTGAAAGTGAACGTCCACTCTGCAGCGCCCGACCGCAGGTCCGCCAGGCTCATGGCCACCGCCCCGGCCAGCGGCAGCAGCACGAAGACGCCGTAGAGTACGGCCGCGGGCGCGAGCAGCCCGCAGGCTTCCAGACGCGCGTGTCGGTCTGCAGCTCCAGCCGCCAACGTGAGGCCCTCACTCTTCGTTTCGCAACTCGCGGGCGCGTGCGGCCATCTTCTCCGCAGCCTCGGCCGGCCGGAGTTCGCCTGCAAAGAGCGCCTGGGTGGTCTCCTTGTGGAGCGCGGCCAGGGCCGAGGGCAGGGCCTGATCGTAGTAGAGCTGGATGCCGCTCGCGCCTTTGAGGATGCGCGCGAGCGACCGCACGACCCGCGCGCCGGCAGCGATGTCGTCTCCCCCGCGGGCCGGGATGCGGCCGGCGGCCGCCCAGTCCGTTGCCGCCTCTGGGCCGGTGAGGGCGCGCGCAAGCGCACGGGCCAGGTCGGGATGCTCGGAAGAAGCGCTCACCGCATAGCCCGCGTTCATGCCGCCGACCACGACGGATTGTCCGTCCTCGGGCCCCGTGGCCAGCACCGGGAACGCGAAGCAGTCCATCTGCGGGAGGAAGTCGGGCGCCTCGTTGCGGCAGTGGCTGATGATCCAGCTGCCCATGAGGGTCATGGCAGCGCGGCCCTGAAAGAACTCCCGCCGCGCCCCATCGTACTTCATGCCGTTGAAGCCGGGCGAGAAAAACCCCCCATCCACGAGCGCCTGGATGCGCTCGCCCGCAGACACGAAGCAGGGGTGGTCGTAGTCGCCCTGGGCAAAGGGGGCCGTGCCGCCGAAGCGCGTAGCCAGGTAGATGAAGTAGAAGCACCCGGGCCAGGACTGGGCGTTGCCGAGGGCCAGGGGCGTGACGCCGGCCGTCTTGAACCGGCGGCAGGCGGTTTCGAAAGCTTCCCACGTGGCCGGTGGGTCGATGCCGTGCTCCGCGAAGAGCGCCTTGTTGTACCAGAAGACCACGGCCGTGACGTCGGCCGGAAGCGCGTAGAGCTGCTCGCTCCCGCCATCGGACGGCTGCGCCGTGCAGAAGGCCAGCACGCGGCGGTGGAAGCCCGCGCCCGCGCTCGCCGGGTCTCCGAGGGCCGCAACCTTGCCCGCGGACGCATATTCGGCCAGCAGCCCCCCGCCCCAGGTATGGAAGACGTCCGGGGGCGCACCCGATGTCATGGCGATGCGCAGCTTGGTCTTGTAGGGGTCGTTCTTGAAGCCCACGGCCTCGACTGCCGTCCCGGGATGTGCGTCTTGGAAACGCGCGACCGCGGCTTCGACCGCGTCCTTGGTCGGGCCCGACACCTGGATGTGCCAGAACCGCAGCTTGGCCGCTGCGTCGGCGTCCGGGCCGCCGGCCGGCTCGCCCTCGGGCACGCCGAACACCGCCAGCAGCACGGCGACAGCAAAGATCAGAGCCGCGAGCGCCATCAGGCCGCGAGATTTCATGCCATCCCCTCCCTGCATCGGCCGCAGCAGCAGCCTGGAAACACGCTCTCACGCTCCCGCACGCCGACAGGCGCCCGAGCGCTCACGGCAGCTCGGCCTTTACCACCTTGCCGGCCGGGTTGCGCGGCAGGGCCTCCAAAAAGACCACGTCCTGGGGCACCTTGTAGCTGGGAAGCCGTTCGTAACAGTGCTTGCGAACGTCCGCCCCGGTGAGGGACGTATCCGACCGGATCACGTACGCCCGGATCTGCTCACCCAGGAAAGCGCGCGCACCACGCGCCGGAACGCCCTTGACCGCGGCCTCCCGCACGCCCGGGTGGGTCGCCAGCACCGACTCGACCTCGCCGGCGAAGACGTTCTCCCCGCCCACGATGATCATGTCCTTCTTGCGCCCCTTGATGTAGAAGAACCCTTCCTCGTCCGCGCAGGCGTAGTCGCCCGTGCAGAACCACTGCCGCCCGTCCCGTTCGACCAGGGACTCCTCGAGCCGGCCGGGCTGGTTGTAGTAGCCCGGGATCACGTTCTCCCGCGCGAAGAGGAGTTCGCCCACCGCGCCGGCCGGGCACTCCATGCCCCCTTCGTCCACGATCTTCGCTTCCACGAACGGCAGGAGACGTCCGATCGAATCAGGGTGCTCGTCCACGGCCTCGCCCTTGAGCACGTGCGTGGCCGAGATGGTCTCGGTCAGACCGAAGAAATTGTGGAGGGCGACCTCGGGGAAGCGTCGGCGCAGTTCCTGGACCGTGGCCACGGGCATGGGCGAACCGGCATACGCCATGAGGCGGAGCGAGGAGGCGTCATAGGCCGCCAGGTCTTTGAGGGAGAGAATCCGCTGGAAGACCGACGGAACGCTGAGAAAGGTCGTGATGCGTTCGTTCTGGAGGGTCTCCATGAGCGGCTCGGGCGAGGTCGAATGGACGATCACCACGGGCGCCTTCTGGTAGGCGGCCGCGGGCAGGGAGCTGTAGAGGGCCGTGCAGTGGAACATGGGGTTGACGAGCAGGTGTACGTCGCTCGGCTGGAAATCCTGGGCATTGATGGTCGCGACCAGGTTGAACCGAAGGTCGCTGTGCCGCATCATGGCGCCCTTGGGCGCGGCCGTCGTGCCGGAGGTATGCATGATGATGGAGAGCGCGTCCTCGGCCAGGTCCACCGCGGGCGCATCCCCCTTTCCCCCCAGCAGCTGCCTGTAGGCGGGCGGTCCGGTCCTGTCCGTCTCCAGGGCGAAGATGCGAACCGCCGGCGCCTCCCCTGCGGCGCGCAGCACGGGCGCGTCCCGCGCGGAACCGACGATCAGCACGTCCGGCTGCACGTTGGCGAAGATGCCCCGCAAGCTCTCTTCCTTGAGCCAGGTATTGAGCGGCACGACCACGCCGCCCAGCCGCTGGACGGCCCAGTAGAGCAGGTAGTATTCGAGGCAGTTGGGCAGCCAGATCGCCACCTTGGGCGCGGGACGCTGCACGGCCTGGTGGAGACCGGCGGCCAGGCGTTCGACTGCGAGGTAGGCCTGCCCGTACGTCATCCGGCGCCGGCCGTCCACCACGGCCGGCCGGTCGCTTCCGAGCGCCGCGGCTTCCTGCCAAATGTCCCGCGTGGTATGCAGCGTGGGCTTCCGAACGGGCCGGGGCGCATCGCCCAGCAGTTCCTCGAGCACGGGCTCGATCGCGTCGGCTACGTAGCGATTGCCGTACTCGTTCGGATGGTTTGCGTCGCGCCAGCAGCAGCGGTCGCCGATGATGCGTTCCTGGATGTTGGGCACGTACGGGCAGCCGTGGCGCGTGGCCGTCTCGGCTTCCATGCGTTGGTAGGCGCGGGCCCGGTCGTCGGTCTTCTCGGTCTTGGGAATGCGCTGGCCATCCGCGCCCAGGAGATCCCCGAACACCCCCAGGACCACCACGCGCGCGCCCGCGTCCTGGATCTCCTGGATGCAGGCCTCGAGGTCGCGCGCCCAGTCAGCGGGCGGGCGTTCGTCCCGCCACCAGTCGTTGGCACCGAACTCCACGAGCACGATGTCGGGCCGTTCGGCCAGCACGTCCGTGTGCAACCGCTCGCGGCCTTCGACAAAGCTCTCGCCGCCTGCCCCCCGGTTGACGAAGGTGTGGTGGTGGAATCGATCTGCGAGGATGTCGCTAAAACGGCCGTTCTCGCCGCCACAGGCCGTGAGGCTATCGCCAAAGCAAACGATCTTCATCGGTTCACGCCGCCCCGAAACAAACCCCCTTCCCCGCGGCACGGGAGAAGGGGGATCCGGGATCTTGTCAGCGAATCACTCGCCGGCGGTGACCGGGCCCTCGCCCGTCCCTGCGGCTGCGCCCGCAGGCATCACATCCGTGATGGCCGAGATGGTGAACAGACCGCTGGCCGCCGGATCGATCAGAATGTCGACGCGGCGGTTGAGGGCCTTGCCCTCGCTCGTCCCGCTCGTGTCCAGCCGGTACAATTCCCCCCAACCGGTGGGATACATCAGGCGTTCGGGGTATCCGCTCTCTTTGAGCGCATCCAGGACCGAGATGGCGCGTCGTACCGAGAGGTGTCGGTTGTCCCGGATGCCCAGTCGCTTCAGGCGGGGGTTCTTGACCGGATCGCTGTCGGTGTGGCCCACGATCAGGAGGACCAGTTCGTCGCCGCGGTCCAACGAGCCCTTGAGGATGTCGACGAGCTCGCCGATCGCGGACTTGGCTTCATCGCGCAGAGCGAACTTGCCCGATCCGAAGAAGAAGTCGCCTGGCAGTTCCAGCCGGTTGCCCACCAGCTTGCCGCCCAGGCGCTCAGCCAGGATCTCCAGCTGCTGCTGCTCTTTGCGGCCGAGCTTGGAGATCTCCTGCAGGCGCCTGACCCCGTCCTGCAATACGGCGATCTTCCGGTCCTTGGCCGCCAGCTGGGCCTGCAGAGCCACCCGTTCGCTCTCGAGCCGCTCCACCTGTTCCATGAGGGCCCGGTTCTCCTCCTGGGTCTTGGCCACAATGGTCTTGAGACGCGCCAGCTCTTCCTTCTGGGTGCGCACCTGTTCGCAGCCGGTCAGCGCGGACAAGGTCAACGCTGCCAGCACGATCGAGCCTACCACAGTCGGCCGACCGATCATGGTTATCCTCCCTTCTCGTCCGTGATTCTCCACAGCACACAGTCTCCTGCAGCTTCCCCGGCGAAACGCCTGCCGTCAGCCCATTTCCGATAATACAGGGTTCTCTTTCAGATAAAAGGGAAAAATGCCGGCCGCGCATGGCGTGCGACGGCCGGCAGTTGTCGGAAAAGCTCATTTCTTCAGGACAGGCGCCCCCGCAGGCTCACCAGTCCGCGGTCGCTTCCTCCTGCCTCCCTACTCGGGAGCGGGCGCTTCCGCGCCGCCGCCTTCTCCGCCGCCCGCCTCGCCACCGCCTTCCTCAGGCGCTTCCTCAGGCGCTTCCTCAGGGGCCTCCGCAGGGGTAGGAGCGGGAGCGGGCTCTGCGGTGACGATCTCACCAGCCACAGCGTTGGGATCGTAGCCGGGCCGGCCCCACGCCTCGCCCGAGTCCTTGTAGTACGTGAACCCTGCCTCCAGGTACGCGGTTGCGGGATCCCGGTCATCGGTCACGGAAGTGGGACACGCCCAATTCTTGAACCCCTTGAACTGATCCGGGATGAAGAGCGTTCCGAGTTCCGGCACGTTGCCCCGATCCACCATGTCGGCGGTGATCTCGCCGCTCGGGTTGACGTGCGGCTGGGTGGTGTATCCCTTGAAGGCCAAGGCCGCGTAGAGCCCCAGAGGGTAGAGCATCATGATTCCCGTAGCCACGAGGAAGAACGCCATCACGGGATTGCCCTTGGCCCGGGTCACAGCCACTTCCCGCCGCCGGGCGCTGATGCGGGCGGATGCGCGTGAAGCGGGGGCCACACCGCGCGGCGCACCGCCCACGGCTACGCCACCGGTGTCCTCCTCCTCGGCGACCGTGACCTCCATGTCCTCCTCGGCGATGGTCACCTCTTCGTCGCCGCCACCGATGGCCTGTTCCTGCACGGTCACTTCCTGCGTTCCGGCAGCCTCTTCGTCGAGCGATCCGACCGCCAGGTCCTCATCCTCAAAGACGATCTCCTCGGTCCCCAGGCCGTCGGTTCCCGGCCCGGTCTCCACCGCAAGCTCGGTCTGGTCGGCCGCTGCCTCGGGAGCGACTTCGGTCGGCGAAGCCTTCTCGGCCTTCTCCTCCTCGCCCCCGGTGTCCAGCTCGAGTTCATCCTCTTCCATCACGGCCGTGGCGCCGGTCTCGTCTTCGAGCGAGATCTCCTCGGTGGGAGGCGCTTCCACCTCGGCGGGGGCTTCGACCTCGGCCGGCGCCTCCGCCTCTTCGTCCAGGAGAACCACCTCGGGCTCCTCGGGCGGAGCCTCCTCTGTGGCCGGGGGCGGAGCCTCAGGTACCGGCTCCTCCTCTTCCGCGCCCTGGCTTTCGACCATCACAACGTCGGCGTTTTCGATCGAAACCACACCTTCCTCGCCGCCCGTGGCCTTTGCCTCGGCCATGGCAGTGACATCCGCTTGCTTGAACTTCATCTCGCGGTCAATGCGGAAGGCCCGAATTTCGTTGGCCGCCACGAGGTTGAGCAGATCGTCCTCGCTGACGTCCAGCTCCTTCATCGTTTCTTCGAAGCTCAGATAGCGTTCTTCGGCCACGGTTCGCCCCTTCTCGTGCCACCAGAAACCCCGGGTTCCGGACGAGCTCTGCGCGGACGCCGTTTGCGTCCGGCCTCAGTGTTCCGGCCCCGTGCAACGGAAAAGCGCGCAAGCCAGGGTCCCGAAACGATTCGATCAGCGTCCGGGCAACGGTCCTGGCGTCAATCCTACTGTTCGCGCATACTCCTCTGGGCCATCTTCTCAGCCATTTCCACCGGGATGCCGCCCCTGCGGTTCTCGTCCCGGATGTAAAGATCCTGCTTGAAGTATCGGGCGCCACGAAGGGAGAAACGCGCATTGTCTACCGCGTATTGCGCGACGTACTTGTTCACCGGATCCACCAGGAACAAGGTCCCCTTCTCTTCACCCGTGACCGCAATCAGCCCGCCGGCGTTGCCGACCCCGCCGGTTCCGGCATAGGTCGCCGCCTGATTCGGACGGAACGCGATCACCGCCAGCAAAGCCGTGATCATGCCCAGGAGAAAAAGTTTGGCCGCATCCGCTGTACTCGTCTTCATAAAAGACTCCTTTCCATCCACTGTAGTGTCAGCCACACGTTCAAAAACTTCGTCCCGGCTCCACTACTATTATACAGCGGCTTCTTGGCGCTGACAAGGCTCAAATCTCCACACCCCGCCCTAACTCCAAGAAGGGCTATAGCTTGTATCGTCCATCCGCATCCAGCGGTTTAGGCGAACTGTTTCGGGTCAACGTTTTCGCAACCCCGGTTCAGCGCTCTCCAGCAGGGCTCTGGGGCCGGTACGCTGGTACGCGGTCGAACGCCGGGCGCCCTGGCACAGCCAGCGCAGGAGCGAGAGGGCCACAAACCCTTGCCAATAAACACGTTATCCAGTCACGCCCCTCCCTCTGCCAACGCGCACAGGAGCCTCCTTCCGCGTCCGCCGGCTCGTCGGCCGCACGCTTGCAGCCACACGCGGGTGAGCAACTCGGGCCGGAACCAGCGAGAAAGTCCTCGACTTGGTCCAGCCACCGGGCATGATGACGGCCAGCCATGTTTCAGATCCCCTATGCTGCCGATGTGCACGACCCCGCCGTTTTCTGGCCGCTGGCCGTCCTCTGCGCCGTCTTCGTGGGCTTGAGCAAGACCGGCATCCCCGGCATCGGCATCCTCACGGTCGGCATCATGGCCAACCTTTTCGACCCCGGCAAGAGCACCGGGCTGCTCTTGCCCATGCTGATCGTGGGCGACATCTTCACTGTGCTCTACTATCGCCAGCATGCAGTCTGGACCTATGTCCTCCGCACGCTGCCCTGGGCCATGGTCGGCATCGGGGCGGGGTGGGCGACGCAGCGTTTCTACCAGCTGGACGCCCATCATTTGAGCCAGCTCATCGGCGGGATCGTACTCGGCGTTCTCCTCCTCGGCATCTTCGTCCCCAAGGCGGAGGACAAATGTTCCGTGCCGCACCGCTGGTGGTTCGCGGCTGGCGTGGGCATGCTCGGCGGGTTCGCCACCATGACGGCCAATGCGGCCGGGCCCATCTGGATCGTCTACCTGCTCGCCATGCAGGTTCCCAAGGAAGCGTTCCTGGGCACGAGCGGATGGATCTTCCTGATCCTGAACACCTCGAAGCTGCCCTTCAGCCACGATCTCGGCTACATCACGGCCGACAGTCTGCTCTACGACATCGCCATGATTCCCGCGATCGGCGCGGGCGCCCTGCTCGGCGTGCTCACAGCCAAGCGCATCCCGCAGAAGGGCTTCTCCATCGTTGTAAAGCTCCTGGCCGCAGCCGCGGCCCTGCGGCTGCTGTGGGGATGACGGCGACTCTGCGACCGCGGGGAGATGAAAACCTCGCGGACGTTGCGTGCCCGCCTGCACTCACTTCGGCTTCCAGCCCCACATGGCCTCCTCGGGATCCACGAGCGCCCACACGGAACGCCCCAGTTCGTCCAAGCGCTGGTAGTCCTCGTCGGAGAGCGAGAGATCGAGAGCCTTGCGGTTCTCGTCCCACTGCTCGCGCCGGCTCGCGCCCATGATCGGGCAGGTGATCCCCGGCGTCTGCAGGACCCAGGCGAGCGCCACCTGGCTGGATTGGCAGCCCATGCGTTCCGCCACGCGATCGACTTCCCGGGCCACCTCGCGGGCCTTGGGAAAAATGGGGTCCGAGAAGAGGAGATTGGACTTGCGCGGACCGGTGATCTCCACATCCCCCTCGGAATAACGGCCCGTGAGCAATCCCTGGGCCAGCGGCGAATAGGGCGTGACCGCGACGTTCTGCTCCCGGCAGAACGCCATGACCTCGTCCGCCACGCGCCAGGGGATGGAGAACGGCGGCTGGAGGCTGACCGCACCGTAGCGGTGGGCGACCTGCATCTGCTCGAGATTGAAGTTGCTCACGCCGATGGCGTGGATGCGGCCGGCGTCCTTCTGGCGCGCCAATTCTTCGAAGAAGGCCTCAAGGCTGTGGCTGGGACTCGGCCAGTGGCAGATGTAGAGGTCGATCACGTCGGTCTGCAGATTCTGCCGGCTCGTCTCCACCGCGGTGGCCAACTTCTCCGGCGTGCAATGGACCTGCTTGGTAGCGATCCGGACCTGGTCGCGCCTGCCCTTGAGCGCCTTGCCGAGCACGGCTTCGGCTTCCCCGTAGCCGCGGGCCGTGTCGATAAAGGTGCAGCCCGTCTCGATCGCGTGATGGATCAGATCGATGGCCTCCCTTTCCTCCTCCGGGCCCCAGCCCTTGCCCCCGCCCATGTTCCACGTGCCCAGACAGAAGCGGCTGACCTCGAACCCTGCCTCGCCAAACGGAACGGTCTCCATGCTCTCTCCTTGTCTCGCCGCGGCAATCATGATCGTGCGCACTTGCGTTTCGACCCTAGCGGTCGGCCGCACCCTGTCAACCGCCTTGCGCAGAAAAGCGGGCGAGCGCGTGGCTGAGGGAAACCGTGGCCTTGTACAGTTACGCATGCGTCTCAGCCAGCGCCGCGTAGGCGTGCTGTTCGGCCCAGCCCGACTCGGGCGACTGCACGCCGAGCGTGCTGCGTCCCTCGGCCACGGCCTCCCCCCGTCGGAGTCGAGGCCACGGCTTTGGCGCCGGTTGTGCTGCAGTCGAGTCCGAGCACCACGTCGGCCATGGTCCTCTCCGCACTCGAAGCCGCGTCTCTGCGATCAGGTGGAAGGGGGACCCGCGCCCAGCAGGCCTTGGCCGCGCTTGCGCCCCACGCGCCCGTCGGCCACGAGCCTGTCAAGCAGATCGGCCGGCGCATATCGCTCGCCCAGCGCGTCCCGCAGGGCCAGGAGTTCGGTACGGACCGTGTCCAGGCCGATGAAGTCGGCCACGCTCGCCGGCCCCATGGGATGCCCGAGCGCCAGCCGGACGGCACGGTCGATCTGCTGGGGACTCGCCACGCCTTCCTCGATCATGCGGGCTGCCTCGTTGATCCAGAGCATGAGCAGGCGGTTGACCACGAATCCGTTCGTGTCGTCCACCTCCACGACCTGGAGATCAAGCGAACGGCAGAAGCCGCGCGCCTGTGCGAGCGCCTCTTCGGACACAGCGTCGGTGCGCACGAGCTCCACGACCTTGCTCGCCGGCACAGGGTTCATGAAATGGAGGCCCAGGAACCGCGCGGGATCGGACCAGGCCGCGCCCACCGCAGCCACGCGGAGCGCCGAGGTATTCGTGGCAACGAGCGCGTGTGCGCCAGCGGCCTCGGCCACGTCCACGAGCACGGCCCGTTTGACGGCCAGATCCTCGACCACGGTTTCAATGATCACCTGGCAGTCAGCGAGATCCCGGGCGGCGGTCGTGGGTACAAGGCGGGCGTCCGCCGCCGCGGCCGCCTCCGCGTCGATCTGCTTGCGCCGCGCGGCCAGACGCCGCGCAGCACGAATGCGCTGCTGCGCCGCCTGGACCGACGCCTCGCTCCGCCCTAGCAAGCGCACCGCGCATCCCTTGGACGATACCCGATCGGCGATGCCGCACCCCATGATGCCCGTACCGACCACACCGACCGTTTCCACCTGCATCTCGGGCATGCCTTCTCCTGCACGAAAAGCTGCAAAGGCCTCTCCAACTATGACTTCAGGGCGAAAGAATGTCAAAGGTTATCGGCCCGAATGGCCGATAAAGCTGAGGAGTCGTCCTCCGCAGCCCCGGATTGCGGCCGGAGAGCCGGTCGGTCCGACTTCCTGGTTCCAGCGAGGAGAGAATACCATCATGGTCGCGTCGCGCCCGTCCCTGCCCGCCATGGTGCTTGGGCTCAGCCTCCTGCTGGGCCTGCTCCCGGATCCGGCCCCCGCAGCCGAAGACGCCCGGACCGCCCGCCCGTCCGCGCTGATCGAGCTTGACGGCAGCGCCAGCCAGGATCCCGACGGAGACATGCTCCTCTACTTCTGGAAGCAGGTGGGCGGACCCGACGTGGTGCTCTCCGATCCCAACGCCGCCAAGCCCTACTTCCGCACGAGCCGGCCGGGACGGTACCTGTTCGAGCTCTCCGTCTCCGACGGCGACGTCCGCAGCAAACCGGCCCTCGTGGAGGTGCTGGTCGAGCGGGAGAATCTGCCGCCGCAGGCATCGGTCCCCGCCGAAGCCGAAGGCGTGGCAGGCACGCGCATCTCGATCGACGGCCGCAAGAGCCGCGACGCGGACGGCGACAATTTGTCCTACGCCTGGCGGCAGGTCTCCGGGCCCCCGCTCTATCTCGACGAAACGCACCGGAACCAGCCGGTCCTCACGCTCCAGCCCGAGAAAGCCGGGGTCTACCAACTCGAGCTCGTGGTCTCCGACGGTCGCCTCCTAAGCAAGCCTGCCCGCTGCCGGCTGCTGATCAAGCCCCGCAACCGCGCGCCGATCGCTCACATCAAGGCGCCCACGTCCGCCCTCATCGAACGCTCCGCGGTCGACATGCAGTCGGTCCTGAGCGCGGATGCGCCCGTCGCCCACATCAACAAGCCGGCGCACGCCCACACGGACCGCGAGGTCACCCTCGACGGCCGCGGGAGCGTATCTCCGAACGACAAGCCCCTGCGCTACTACTGGAAGCAGCTGAGCGGACCGTTCGTGCGTACGTTCGACCGGAACGAGGAAGGGCTCTTGCGCTTCACGCCCGAAGAGCCGGGGACCTACAGCTTCGAACTCGTGGTTGCGGACAGAGAGGCGGAGAGCGAGCCGTTCGTGCGGTCCTTGGCGGTCACGCGCGGCAACACCGCCCCCATCGCCGCCATCAAAGCCCCCACCTGCGCGACCACCGGCTCCCTGGTCCGGCTCGACGGATCCCACAGCTACGACAAGGAAGGAAGCGGGCTGAAGTACCACTGGCGGCAGACCGACGGACCGCGCGTGCGCCACTACAGCATGGACCGGGCCCTCGGCGACGCAGCACCGGGATTCATCCCGACCGACCCGGGCACCTATGCCTTCGAACTCGTGGTGTCAGACGGCAGCAAGAAGAGCCGGCCGGCTGTCGCCCGCGTGCGCGTGGAAGAACCCAACAAGGTGCCCCGGGCGCATGTGGCCGGCCACCTCACGGTCGCGCCGGGCGAAGTGGCCGTGCTCCAGGCTGCGGGCAGCGATCCGGAGGGGGATCCCCTCATCTATACGTGGCATCAGGTCGCCGGCCCGCCGCTGTTGACGAAGCCGGCCCGGCAGCAGGCATTGACCTTGACGCCCACGGAAGAGGGCACCTATGCCTTCGAGGTGGTGGCGAGCGACGGCACCCACGAGAGCCGGCCGGCGCGGTCGACGGTGACGGTCAGCCGCCGACACGCCGACGAGGCGGCCCTGGCCGAAGCCGACCTGTCGTCCGTGCCCCCGGTCCGCGCGGCCGAGATGCTGACCCGTACGGACCAAACGCCTCCCCCAGCCTCGAATCCAGAAGCCGAGGCCAGCTACGGGATCAAGCGATTCATGCAGCGCTTCGTCAAACCCTTCAAGAGCGAGGGCGCGAAGCGCCGGAAGACCCCCGACGACATTGCCGCGGCAGCGCCCTACCGCCCCGAGCTCGACCCCTGAGACGGACCCCCTCGCCTCGCCAAGTCATCGATTTTGGGCCTGGTTCAATTCCGGGTAACACTCGGTGAGAGCGGTTTGTAGCACAGGCACTCCTGCCTGTGCAGCGCCTCAGGGAATCCGCCCCAGGCAAGAGTGCCTGGGCTACATACTGCTCCGTGTGCCATGTGTGACCCGGATCCGCGTGTTCTTGAACCAGGCCCGATTCTGGATCCGGCTGACAGACCGGCAGGAACGAACCACCGTTCTGCGGGTGGGAAGATCAGGGCGGCCCATCCGCACGCGATTCGGCTGCAGCCTCGCCCGGATCTTCGGATTCCTGCGCGTCCGCGGGCGCCTCCGGCGGGGAAGGCGGCGGCTGGCCGCCGGCGAGGCTGCCTACCATGGCAGCCGCTTCCTGCCAGGCCTTCCCGCCGATCTCGCCCGGCAGGCGGAAACGAAGCTCCACCACAGACCGCTTGTTGTCGAAGACCACGGCAAAGGTCCGCAACAGACCTCCTTCGGCCCGGCGCATCCACCCCTCCGCTCCCTTGAAGGACCCGACGCGGACGTAGCGGCTCCCGGCATAGGTCATGTCCTTGAAACGCTCCCGCAGGCTGCGTCCGTAGGCGGCTGCGGTATAGCGTTGCCGAATCGGGCGGCCCCCGTAGGTCCGCGGCGTCATGTGCAACCCGACCGGCGTGCTGTGCTCGACCGCGAGACTTCGCCCGTCCGGTCCATCGAAGCACAGTCGGCCGGCGGCCTCCCACCCTTCGGGCAGCCGGAGGTAAAACCCGCGGCCCAGCCAGGCCGCGCGCGCTTCGTCCGGGGAGACTGACGCTCCCGGATAGGCAACCGGCACGGGCTCCTCCAGCCAGCCCCACGCGAAAAGCCCCGCCAGCCCGGCGATCACAAGGCCGAAGACCATCGCGCCGCAGGACGCCCGGCTCAACGCCGGGTGTCCTGCCTTGGGGAGCGGTCCCAGTTCCACCTGGGCGCGCGCCATCTGCTTGCGGAGTGCGTCCTGGTTCGGGCCGTTCGCGGCCGGCTGGTCGTGGGGAGAGGTCTCTGCGGCATCGCTCATGGAGCGGACTCAATCGCCGTAGTGGATGTGCATGTACTGGTTGAAGGCGTAATTGATGACGTTGACCGCCAGCTTGTAGGCCTGTTGGGCTTCCTCTTCGGACGCGCCCGAATGCCCCGTCTTCCACGCATCGTTGATATCGCCCTGGTGGTAAAAGACGATCCAGCGGCCCTGGTGCTTCATGCCGAGCGCGCGGTTGCCGGAGTGGTGCCAGAGCCGCGGCGCGCCGTTGGGAAACAGAAACGGCTGGCGGTAAAGGATGTCGTCGTCTGCGATGTTGATCCAACGTTTGTCCGGAAAGACTCGGCGCATGGCCGAACGGAACGCGCGGTTGAAGCTCCCCCCACCGTTGTCCGCGAAGATCATGCCGCCTTCTTCGAAGCAGTACCAGCGCAGGGTGTTGATCTCGGTGCGACTGAGGCGCATGCCCTGCTTGCCGGTGACGTACACGAAGGGCGGCGCGCGATTTTTGGGAAACCGCCGCAATCGGTTGATGCGGACCGACTCGGTGTTGTCCGCGATCTTGAATCCCGTGAGCTCGTGGAACTTGAGCAGCATGTTGTAGTCCGAGCCCTTGCCCATGTCCTGATCCCAGTCGCCCCCGCTGTATTCGAGCCGGATGAAGCGCACGCGCGCATTCTCCATGCCCCCCGGCCAGCCGCCCGAGCCGCCTCCGCCCTTGCCGAGCTGGCCCTTGATGCTGGTGGCCTCGTACTGGTCCATGGTGTCCTTGTCGAGCTTCTTGTGCATCTCGGTGTCTTCGGGCACCCAGAAGATGATGGGGCTGTTCATGTTGAGCACGAACTGCTTCTTCTTCTTTTTGATCTTCTTGACCTTGACGATCTGGACCTTCTGCTTGCCCGATCCCTTGGGGACGGCATACGGCGGCTCCCCGAAGCAACCGCGCTGGATCAGGGGGTAGAGGAAGAGGATGAAGAAGTGGAGGAAGGTCGACCAGTAGGCCGAGGTCCGGAAGCGGGGGTCTTCGCCGCCCGTCTTGATCGTTTCCACGAGCCGGTCGCCCCAGAGCGGCTTGGCTGCTTCGGCCGCATCCGCCGGTCGCCGGGCCCCGGCGTAGAAGGCCCGCACGCTGCACAGCATCAGGCAGACCAGGAAGAGCGCCCCCAGAACCCCCACGGGCACCCAGCCCCACACCCCGAAGAGCCAGTAGTCGTTGCGGACGACCTCGTCGAAGGTTTCGGTATCAGCCCGATAGAGCATACTCGGCACGCGCACCAGATAGATCAGCACCAGCAGCCAGATCACGCCATAGGCCGCGCCCGCGACCTTGAGGAGCAACCACACGAGCCGGTGGCGCACGAAAGCGAGGAAGCTCGTGGCCATGAGTAGAAAGCCGATGATCTTCGCGAGCGTGGCGAGCAGAGCAAACGAGGCGGTCATCCCGGTGTTGACGAGCACGTCCTCCTGCTCGCCCGTCAGCTCGAGCTCGGCCATGTACCAATCCTGGCCGAAGACGGCCATGTTGAGGGTGGCCACCGCCATGACCGCGGCCATGAGCCCGAAGCGGCAGGACCACGGCAGATAAGAGAGCCCGCGGGCGAGCTGCCGGCCCGACCACACCAGCGCAATCCCGACGCCCCGGTGGGTGAAACCGAGGCCGCGCCAGAGGTACGCTACCGCCTTCTCGATGGGTGCATTTCCGGATGGACCACGGTTCTGAAGCATGCGTGTGCCTGCCTGCGTCCCCGAAGGCGAAACGGCAGCGTCCGTTCGATCCGGACGGGCGGTCAGTCCTCGAGCTCCATGGGATTGGTCACCGTCGGGACTTCGTCGGAAATCTGGTCGGCAAACGGATCCTTCTGGTCTCCCGTGCCTGCCGCGCCTCCCTTGCCGGATCCGCCCTGCTTCTCGTCGCGCTTCTTGGCCTCCTCGGCCTTCTCCTTCATCTCAGCCAGGCGCGCCTCCCGTTCAGCCTTGAGCTGTGCGCGTTTCTCCTCCTCCTTCTGCTTGCGGATGGCCGCCTGTTGCTTGCCCTCGGGGTCCATCCAGCCGTATTCGGGGACCAGCATGAAGTAGTGAATGGAGGTGAGCGCCAGAATGACGACATGTGCAAGCACCGAGATGCCGATCAACGGCATCACGTTGACTTTGTGCAGCGGCGCGATCAGTTTCTCGGGCTTCACCGGCTCGTCCACCTCGAGTTCGGAGATGTCGAAGATGGTTTCGGCCGGCGTGGGCGCGGGCGCCGGGGGCGGAGCCGACGGCGGAACCGGCCAGCTCTCCTCCGGTTCTTCGCCACGCGGCTCGGCCACAAAGTACGCGCCGCACTTCTTGCACTTCAGTTTCTTCCCGGCCTTGGCGGCCGGGAGGCGGTACTTCTTGCCGCAATCGCATTGCACCACGATCTTCTCGGTCATGCTGTGGGATTCCTTCCTGCTGTTCACCGCGGAAGCTGATTCCATAGGCATTCTACTCCTTGATCTTCTCGCCTACAAGCGCGATCTCCACGCCAGCTTCGCTGAGAGCCATGACCACCGGGCCGTAGGCCGAATGCTTCAGGTTCTTATCGACCTTGAGCATGACCGCCTTGTCTTCCTTGTTCTCGACAAGGGCGGCGACCTCGCTCTCCAGCGTCTCCACGTGGATGGGGTCGCCCTGCAGCCAGACCTCGCCGTTCTCGTCCACGCTCACAGAGACCTGCGTCTCCTCCATCTGCTCGATGTCCGGCGACTCGGGCTGCTCGAGCTCGATATCCTTTTCCTTGATGAAATTCGTGGTCAACACGAAGAAGATGATGAGCAGGAACGCGATGTCGCCCATGGACGCCACCGGCACCGCAATCCGTCCGGGTCGTTTGCGCCGCCGCCTCACCTCTTCTCCTCTTTCCCCTGCTGGTCGAGCAGGGCCAGGACGCCGTCGGCGTCCGTGATGGCCACCACCACGTCGAAGTAGAGCTGATAGGGCACTTCGGGGCCACTATCCAGGATTACGATGCGGTCGCTGGGATCCTTGGTCTTGAACTCCTTGGCCAGCAGATGGTCGCGCAACTCTTCGATCGTGACGATCGCGGCCTTCTCCCCGTAGCGGATCTGATTCTCGGAGAGATTGACCGTCAGATTCTTCTCTTCAGCCTGCTGCGGATCCTGCTTGCCCGAGGGGATCTCCATGCGGTTGCCGGCCGTCTTGAGAAACGTCGTCGTGAGGATGAAGAAGATGATCAGCAGGAACGCGATGTCCGCGAAGGCGCTGACATCGATTCCGCTGGACTCCTCTCCGCGGCGTCGGATCATCGGCCGTACCTTTCGGGCGGGATCCTTACGAGGCGCTCTTGGTGGACCGGAGGGCGATGAAATCGAGCAGGTCCGTGGTGGACTCCTCCATGTCGAGCGTGAAGCGGTCGACCTTTTTGGAGAAGATGTTGTAGGCTACCAGAGACGGGATGGCGATCAGCAGGCCGGTCGCGGTGGTGACGAGCGCCTCGGAGATGCCCCCGGCTACGCCGCCCGCGTCCACGCCGCTGTAGACCATCTCGTTGAACGCGCTGATCATGCCCGTAACCGTGCCGGTCATGCCCAGGAGCGGCGAGATGCTCGCAATCAGGGCCAGGATGTTGACCCGCTTCTCCAGCGGCTCCATGGCCCGCGGGGCGTAGTCCTCCATGGTCTTGCTGACGCTCGTCTCGATCTCGGCCAGCGACCGCCCGTGGACCAGCAAGCGCCGGTACTTGTCGAGCCCCACCATGAGCACGGCGGCCACCGGCCCTGCGTAGCGCTGACAGGCGCTCACCGCCTCGTTGAGACGCCCCTGTTCCAGCTGGCGGTTCACGTCCTGGCGCAAGGCGAAGGTATCCGTTTGGGCCAGCCGGAACACGCGAAGCCGCTCGATGATGATGGCCGCCCCCAGAATGGAGAGAAACATGAGGGGGAACATGATGTAACCGCCTTTGAGGATGTATCCCAGCATTCAGGTCTCCTGTATGCTGCAACCCATCGTGAGGTCGCGAGCGTCCGGCGCGCGGTTCGGCCCGCGCAGCCTACTCCGTCTTCCGATCGATCACCTTCTGGAAGCGCCGCGCCTTGTCGGCCAGCGGCGAGTTCGGGTATTCCCGCATGAACTGGTCGATCTTCTGCTTGGCGAGCTGATAGTCCTTGAGGCGGTAGGCCGCGACCACCCACTTGAGCAACATCTTGTCGAGGAAGCTCGCGTCGGGGTAATCCTGGAAGACCCGCTCCATGAGATCGGCCGCACGGCGGTAGTCCCGCGAGCGCAGGTAGAAGTCGGCCAGCTTCTCGAGCGCCATGCCGGCGAAGGGGCTGTCCGGATAGAGATCGGCGCACCTCTTGTACGCGGCCATGGCCCGGCTCAGGTCCGGCTGCTTCTGGTGGTGGCTGTTCTTGGCCCGCCGTTCGGCCTCTTTTTCCAGCGCCACGGCGATGTTGTACTGCGCCTCGGGCTTGAGCGGAGACTTCTTGAGCCGGGTCACCGCGCTGAACACCTCGATCGCGCCCCGCACATCGGCCTGCTCATGTTTGGCCTGGCCGATCTTGAAGAGCGCCTTGTCCGCCAGGCTCGTGTCCGGGAAGAGGCGCATCAGCTGGTGACAGACCTGGATGGCTTCACGCAGC
>CAZBZG010000015.1:27993-29516 GCA_964496245.1 uncultured Planctomycetaceae bacterium
AGGCCTCTTCCACGAGCTGGCGGTCGAGGCTCTTCTTCATGCTGGCTCGGATCACCTCCGCAACGCGCTCGAGGCCCAGATCGGCCTTGTTGCGCGCCTTGTTCGTCAATCCGACCTCCTTGAAGATGGTGCCGAGCTTCAGGAAGATCTTTGCCTCGATCAGCTTCGCCCGGGCCAGGATGTTGGGGTCCTGGACCTCCCGCCGCTCGATCTTCACGTCCTTCGGCTTTCCGATGAGGAGGCGGGCCTTGTAGGTCAGGTCACGCGGTTCGGTCCCGCCGATGTGCACCTCGTCGGTGTATTCGAGGAGCAATTCATCGCCCTTCATCACCGCCAGGCTCTGGTCGCCCTGGACCACCGCCGACTCGTCCTCCACAACCTCGGGCTGGATGGATCCCACGAAAATCCCCGTGTGCGGCCCCGTCTCCACGAGCTCGAGCTCGACAGCATCCCGCTCCGAGAACTCCGGCCCGATGTCGCCCAGCTCCACACCGCGGCGCTCGACGTTCTCCTCGCGCTCCACCTTGTACCGGCTGTACAGGCGGATGGGAATGCGGTCCTTCTCGTGCGAGACATCGAGGTCCAGGTCGCGTACGCGGATGAACGCCTTGGAATCGGCGAAGATCCCCTCCGTGTACTCCTTGTAGGCCCCGTCGGTGAATCCGATGGAGGCGGTGGAGACGAGCCGGATCACGGAGAGCACCTTCTGCATGCGCTTCCCTTCCTCGGTGTTCTGATCCGTGTAGGTGACGCGCACGCGGTCTCCGCCCAGGATCTGAAGGGTGCCGTCATTCGGCTTTTCCTTGCCGGCGGCCGTCTGGACCGACCCCAGGAAGTAATCGCCAGCGCGGCCGAAAGGACTGAGCGTCACCTGTTCCGTGTCTCCGCTCTTCGTGTGGACGTCGACCTTGAGCGTCTCGCCCGATCGCTTCAAGACCACGAGGTCCTTGTCGCGGATCTTCACGAAGAGGCGCTGCCCGGCCTCGGCCAGGCTCTCGCCTTCGGCCTCCATGGGCACGCTCGTGCCCACGAGCTTCAAGGCTTCCACGGCCTTGTTCCATCGCTTGAGCTGAAAGTGGCACATGCCGATGTAGTAGTACGCTTCGTTGGCGTAGACGCTCCAGGGGAACCGCTTGGTCACTTTGCGCAGATTCGAGAAGGCCTTGTCGAAATTGTTCAAGCGGTAATAGCAGATGCCGATGCGGTAGAGCGCCTCGGACTGCCAGTCCTCCTTTTCGGACTCGTTCATGGCCATGAACTGCTTGATGGCACGGTCGAACTGCCGCTTCTCCATGTGGTGCTTGCCGAGCTCGGCAAAGGCCTCGAAGCGGACCTCGGACGTGGGGAACATCTTGGGCACATCGCTGATCAGTTTGACCCCGCGCTCTTCCTGCCCGTGCTTGATCAGCTCCAGCCCGCGCTGCAGCTGATCGTTGGCCTTGTAATCCGTCTTCGACTGGCCATCCTGGCCCTCCCCGCTGCTCCGGGAGCTTCGGGAGCTTCAGGAGCTCTGGGAGCTCCGG
>CAZBZG010000016.1:0-235 GCA_964496245.1 uncultured Planctomycetaceae bacterium
CTTCCTGCGCTACCTCGAGGACCGCGGCCTCAAGGAGCCGCGCGGGCAGCGGGTGTGGTGCCTGATCGGCGACGGCGAGACCGACGAGCCCGAGACCCTGGGCGCCATCACCCTGGGTGCGCGCGAGAAGCTGGACAACCTCATCCTGATCGTGAACTGCAACCTCCAGCGCCTCGACGGGCCCGTGCGCGGCAACGGCAAGATCATCCAGGAGCTCGAAGGCACCTTCCGCGGG
>CAZBZG010000016.1:245-11311 GCA_964496245.1 uncultured Planctomycetaceae bacterium
TCAAGGCGATCTGGGGAAGCGACTGGGATCCGATCTTCGCCCGCGACAAGGCCGACCGCATCATCCGCCGCGCGGGCGAGATTCCCGACGGCGAATTTCAGAAGTACACGGTCGAGCCCGGCTGGTACATGCGCGATCACTTCTTCGGCAAGGACGAACGCCTCCAGAAGCTGGTCGAAGACATCCCGGACGACAAGCTCAAGCACCTCTCGCGCGGCGGGCACGACCCCAAGAAGGTCTACGCCGCGTTCCAGGCGGCCACCGAGTCGGACGGACGGCCCACCGTGATCCTGGCCAAGACCATCAAGGGCTTCGGCATGGGCGCGGCAGGCGAAGGGCTCAACATCGCGCACAACGCCAAGAAGATGCCCATGGAAGCGCTCAAGACCTTCCGCGACCAGTTCCATTTGGGCGTTTCGGACGAAGAACTCGAAGATCCCCCCTTCATCCGACCGCACGAGAAGAGCGCGGAGATCCGGTACCTGCTCGACCGGCGCAAGGCGCTGGGTGGCTTCCTGCCCGCGCGGCGCGTGCAGGTGGCGGGCGCGGACCTGCCGGAGGACAAGATCTTCGCCGAGTTCCGGGACGGGTCAAAGGGCCGCGACCTTTCGACCACCATGGCCTTCGTGCGCATGCTGGGCAAACTCCTCAAGGATGAAAACTTCGGGCGGTTTCTCGTGCCCATCGTGCCGGACGAAAGCCGGACGCTGGGGCTGGACGCGCTCTTCCGCCAGTGCGGGATCTACTCGCACGCGGGGCAGCTGTACGAGCCGGTGGACAAGGAGAACCTCCTCTACTACAAGGAGGCCAAGGACGGACAGATCCTGGAGGAAGGCATCACCGAAGCCGGCTCGGTCGCGAGCTTCGTGGCCGCGGGCACGGCCTACGCCAACCACGGCGTGCCCCTGGTGCCGGTCTACCTCTTCTACAGCATGTTCGGGTTCCAGCGTACGGGCGACCAACTGTGGCTGGCGGGCGACAACCGCGCGCGCGGCTTCCTGATCGGCGGCACGTCCGGACGCACCACCCTGAACGGCGAGGGCCTGCAGCACCAGGACGGGCACAGCCACATCCTGGCGAGCACCGTGCCCAACGTCAAGGCGTACGATCCGGCCTACGGGTACGAACTCGCCGTCATCGTGCAGGACGGGCTTCGGCGGTTGGTGGAGGCGGGCGAGGACTGGATCTACTACCTCACCGTGCAGAACGAGAACTACGCCCAGCCGCCCTTGCCGGACGGCGCGGAGGAGGGGATCTTGCGGGGCATCTACCGCCTGCGCACGTGCGACAAACCGGATGCCAAGCGCCGCGTCCAGCTCTTCGGGAGCGGCAGCATCCTCGAGCAGGTCAGGGCCGCGCGGGAGCTTCTGGCCGAACGATTCGACGTGGAAGCCGACGTCTGGTCGGTCACGAGCTATAAGGAGCTGCGCACCGACGGCCTCGCGTGTGACCACTGGAACCGCCTCCATCCTGAGGAGGACGCGCGCGAGCCCTACATCCGCCAGGCGCTCGGGAATGCCCCCGGTCCCGTGGTGGCGGCGAGCGACTACATGAAGCTCCTGCCTGACGGCATCGCCCCGTGGCTCGACCGCACCTTTGTGACGCTCGGCACCGACGGCTTCGGGCGCAGCGACACGCGTAAGGCCCTGCGCCACCACTTCGAGGTGGATCCGCCCTGCATCGCGCTCGCCGCTCTCGACGCGCTCCGCCGCGACGGCGCGGTCCAGGCGCCCACCGTCCAGAAAGCGCGCGACGAACTCGAGATCGACCCCGACAAGGCGGATCCGTTGCTGGCTTGAGGGTGCGGACATGAGGGAGTCGGACGATGCGGCGGATGACGATAGACGCACGCGCGGAAGGGCGTTCCTCCGCAGGCATCTCGGCGGACGGCTTCGCGCCATCCGATCATTCGCCTGCGATTCGGTCTGTAGCCCAGGCACCCTTGCCTGGGGCGGATGACCGGAGGCGCCGCACAGGCAGCTGTGCCTGGGCTACAGACCGCATGCCCCGCGTGTTGCGCGAGACCGAACCCTGTCACCATCCGCTATGCGAGAGGGACCGCTCATGACCCAGGCATTCAAACTCCCCGAACTCGGCGAAGGCGTAGAGAGCGGCGAGGTGATCAGCGTGCTCGTCAAACAGGGCGACGCGATCTCGGACGGCGACAGCGTACTCGAACTCGAGTCCGAGAAGGCCACGGCCGAGGTGCCGTTCGACGCTGAGGGCACGGTCACCGAGGTCCACGTCTCCGAGGGCGATACGGTCAAGCCCGGCGACACTCTCCTCACCTACGAGCCTGCGGGCGGCAAGGAGAAGAGCGAGGCGGCTGAGGAAAGCGAGGACGAGGCCGCGGAGAAGGTGCCGCAAGAGAAGCCCGAAGGCAAGGACAAGACTGAAGCCGAGGAAGAATCGGCCGAAGAGGAGGAGCAGGCGCGCGAAGCACCGGAAGAAGCTGAAGAGGAAGAAGCCGAGCCCGAGGAGCCGCAACCCGATGCCGCCCGCGCCGTGGGCGCGGTCATGGCCACGCCCTCGGTCCGCCGCCTGGCGCGCGCACTCGGGGTCAACATCCACGCGGTCGAGGGCACCGGTCCGCACGGCCGGATCCTCGAGGCTGACGTCAAGGCGTTCGTGCGGGAGCTCCTGCAGACGGGAGCGGACGGTGCACGTCAGGGCGTCTCGCCCGTG
The DNA here is from genome assembly GCA_964496245.1 of uncultured Planctomycetaceae bacterium. Classification (GTDB taxonomy): domain Bacteria; phylum Planctomycetota; class SZUA-567; order SZUA-567; family SZUA-567; genus CAZBZG01. The sequence continues at coordinate 2,931 of CAZBZG010000016.1, forward strand.
CGCGGAGACGCGCCCGACTACGACGACTTCGGGCCGGTGCGCCGGAAGCGCATGAACGCGGTGCGCCGGACCACGGCCAAACACATGGCCGAGATCTGGACCGCTTCGCCGCGGGTCACGAACTTCGACCAGGCCGACTTCACGGCCATCCAGGACGCGCGCGAGCGGCTGGCTGCGCGCGCCGACAAGGTGAGCCTGAGCGCGATCCTGGTCAAGCTGGTCGCGCGCGCCCTCCGCGCGCACCCCAAGCTCAACGCCACCGTGGACATGGGACGGGAGCAGGTCGTGGTCCACGAGTACGTACACGTGGGCGTGGCCGTGGACACGCCCCGCGGGCTGCTCGTGCCTGTGGTACGCGACGCCGACCGCAAGGATGTCCACCAGGTCCACGAGGAGCTTGCCGCGCTTGCGGACAAGGCGCGGGATAGCAAACTCGGTGCCCATGCCATGCGCGGGGGCACGTTCACGCTCTCGAATCTTGGCGGTCTCGGCGGGGGCTGGTTCACGCCCATCGTCAACGTCCCGGAGGTCGCCATCCTCGGCGTGGGGCGCGCGCGCCTGCAGCCGGTGTATGCGGACGGGGCGTTTGCGCCGCGACCGCTTTGCCCGCTCTCGCTCTCCTACGATCACCGGCTGGTGGACGGTGCGGATGCGGCCCGTTTCCTGGGCGCCTTGCGCGACGCCATGGAGAACCCGCTCGTCTCGCTTCTCGAGGGAGATTCGACGTGACCGACAAGAAGACCACACCGCGCGTGCTGGTATTGGGCGGAGGTCCAGGCGGATACGCCGGCGCCTTTCATGCTGCCGACCTCGGCCTGGACGTCACGCTCGTGGACCGCGAACCCAATCCCGGCGGCGTCTGCCTCTACCGGGGCTGCATTCCGAGCAAGGCGCTGTTGCACGCGGCCAACGTGCTGCGCGAAGCCAAGGACGCCAAGGATTTCGGGATCGATTTCGGCGAGCCCGAGGTAGATCTGAAGAAGCTGCGCAAATGGAAGGACAAGGTGGTGAAGAAGCTGACCCGTGGGCTCGGGTCGCTGCGGGACGCGCGCAAGATCCGCTTCCTCCAGGGCTGGGGCACATTTCAGGACAGCCACACGGTGCGCGTGGACCTGGACGACGGCGGCAGCGAGACCGTGCGCTTCGACGCGTGCCTGCTCGCAACGGGTGGCCGGCCGACCCTTCCGCGCGTCTTCGACATCGGCAGCGACCGCGTGATCGATTCGGAAGCGGCGCTGCGCGTGGACGACGTGCCCGAGACCATGCTCCAGATCGGCGGGGGCTTCATCGGCCTGGAGATGGGCATGGTCTACGCTGCGCTCGGCACCGAGGTGCACGTGGTGGAGATGACGAGCGGGCTGCTCCCCGGCACGGACAGGGACTTGGTCGAGCCGCTCCACCGCGAACTCAAGAAGCACATGGCGAGCATCCGGCTCAACACCAAGGTCATCGGGCTTGAGGAGACCGACGGTGGCGTGCGCGTGGAGCTCTCCGGGCTGCACGTGGAGGAGCCCGTCCTCACGGTGGACAAGGTGCTCGTCTGCGTGGGCAGGAGTCCCGGGACCGAGGGCTTCGGCCTGGAACGGACCGAGGTCGCGCTGGACGCGAAAGGCTTCGCCAAGGTGGACGAGCAGCGGCGGACCACGGACCCGGCCATCTTTGCGGTGGGCGACGTGGCCGGCCCGCCCATGCTCGCGCACAAGGCGAGCTACGAGGCCCGCATGGCGGCCGAGGTGATCGCGGGACAGCCCTCCACCTTCGACGCCAGGGCCATTCCGGCGGTCATGTACACCGACCCCGAGGTGGCGTGGGCGGGGCTCACGGAGAACGCGGCCAAGGAGCGGGACCTGCCGGTCAAGATCGTACGTTTTCCGTGGAACGCCTCGGGCCGCGCGCTCACCATGAACCGCCGCGAAGGCCTGACCAAACTCATCGCGCATCCGCAAACGCATCAGGTGCTGGGCGTGGGCGTGGTCGGTCCGAACGCGGGCGAGTTGTTGGCCGAAGGCGCGCTCGCCGTGGAACTCGGCGCGCGCATCGAGGACCTCGGCATGACCGTGCACGCGCATCCCACGCTGTCGGAAACCGTCATGGAGGCCGCCGAACTCTTCTTCGGCGCGAGCACGCATTTCTATGGGAAGCTGTAGGCGCGTGGCCGGAGCGGACCGGCCGCAACGCGTTCTGGAGCCCGGCCCTCGCGGGCGGCGTGTTCTTCTCGGCGCAGCCGGAGAGTTTCGAGTTGACCGTGGGGCAGGACCTGGCCATCGGCTTCGACAGCGTCCGGAACGGGACGCTCAACCTGTTCCTCATGGAGACCTTCGTGTTCCGCGTGCTCGAGCCCCGCGCGGCTGCTGCCCTGAAGATCAAGGACAAGTAGACGCCCGGCAGCGCCCGCGCTGCCGGGCATTCTGCATGCGGGAGTAGATGTAGATGCGTTGTTTGGGGTCCAGGGCGTCTCCACTGTGAGCCCCGCGTGCCAACGACACGCCGCATCCGCGACCGGGCGGTCAACCCTCCCCCGGCAGCTCCAGCTCGTACTCCGCGATCTTGCGGTCCAAGGTGTTGCGGCTGATGGCGAGCAGGCGGCTGGCCTGGCGCTTGTTCCCCTGGGTCAGTTGGAGCACCCAGGCCACGTGCCGGGCCTCGGCCGCGCGCAGGGAGAGCTCGTCCTCCATGGGGCCCGGGCCGGACGCGTATGTGGGCGGGTGCGCCTGCGGACGCAGGCCCAGATGCTGGGGCTCGATGATCCCGCTTTCGGCGAGCATGCTCGCCCGGCGGATCGCGGCCTTGAGCTCCCGCAGGTTGCCCGGCCAAGGCTGTGTCTTGAAGAGTTCCACCGCTGGCGCGGCAATGCCTTTGATCTTGGGATTCACCTTGCGAGTGCACTCGTAGGTGAAGAGCTCGGCCAGCGCGGGCAGATCCTCCAGCCGCTGGCGTAGCGGCGGCACGTGGATGTGCACCTCCCGCAGCCGGTAGAGCAGATCTTCCCGGAAGCGTTTCTCGGCCACGCGCTCGTCCAGGTCGCAGTTGGTGATGGCGATCACGCGCACATCCACCTGGAGGGTCTCGTGCCCTCCGAGGCGTTCGAACTGCCGGTATTCCACGGCCCGCAGCATCTTGGCCTGGGCAGCCGGGCTCATGTCGCCGATTTCGTCCAGCACGAGCGTGCCCTTGTTCGCGCGCTCGAACCGACCCTCGCGCGTGCGGTCGGCTCCGGTGAACGCGCCCTTCTCATGGCCGAAGATCTCGGACTCGATCAGGGTCTCGCTCAGCGCGGTGGTGTTCACCAGTACGCACGGCTGCTCTTTGCGCGGGCTGTGGTTGTGGATGGCCTGGGCGAGCAGATTCTTGCCCGTGCCGCTCTCGCCGGTAATCAGCACGGTCAGGTCCGTGCCCGCAGCCGCGCGCGCCAGGCGCAGGCACTCGGTCATGGCCGGGCTCTGGGTGGAAAACCGGTCGAATGCGTACTGCCCGGCCCGAAAGGCCGAGCTCACCGACCGCGGGGCGGATCCGTCGCGCCTCGGGTCCTCTGGCATCAGCGTTGCTCCTCGATTTCGGCGTCCGGGAAGGCGGCATCGTCTCTGGGCGCCGGCTCCCACGGCGCAGCATGAAACACGCGCACGCGCCCGTCTGCAAACGCCACAGCCACGGATGCGCCGTCGGGCGAAACGGCGACGTCGTTCGCCGGCTGGGAGACGTGGCGGAGCCGCAGGAGCTCTCGACCGTGGTGCGCGTCCCACACGATCACGGCCCGGTCGATCCCGGCCGAGACCACGCGCCGCCCGTCCGGAAAGAAGGCCGCGCCCCGCGGGGCCAGGAGGTGGCCAGCGAGGCGGTGCGCCAGCTGCCCCGTCATCGCGTCCCAGAGCTTGACGAAAAAGTCGTTGTGCCGGCCGGGTACGTCCCAGTCGATGCTTGCAGTGGCCACCTGCGTGCCGTCGGCTGACACGGCTGCGTCGAGCATATGCTCGTCCGGGCCGGTCAGGCGCACGAGGCGCTCGCCCGTGTCCGCGTCCCAGATGTCTGCCCGGCCGCGGTTCTCGCCATTAGCGTTGTAGAGGACGCTCCCGGAAACCAGGCGCCGTCCGTCCGGGAAGAAGGCCAAGCTCTCCACGCCGTCGCCCGCGTTCCGAAGTGTGCGTTCGACGGCCGCGCCCTCGGCGCGTACGAGGGTGATGCTGCCCGCGCCCGCTGCCGTCCGCGGGTCGTGCGGGCTGGTGCCCCACGCGAAGCGCGCACCGTCCGGCGCATAGGCCAGGGCGGTGACTGCTTCCGTGCCGGCCTCCCCGCTCGGAGGAAGGGCGTCGAGGAGCTCCCCGCTCGCCGCATCCCAGACGCGCACGCAGCCGTCTTCGCCACCCGTGAGGAGCGTCGCGCCGTCGGGCGCGAGCGCGGCAGAGCGCGCGGGGTTCTTGCCCCCAAAGGTTCGCACGAGCGCACCCGTGCGCGCCTTGCGCAGGCTGGCTGTGCCGTTGCTGCTCACAAGCAGCACGCGCGTTCCGTCGGCCGAGAAGGCGAGGGACAGGGCTGGGCCGGCGTCCACGGGGAAGTCGGTCACCCCGCGGTCCTCGCCGACCTGCCACACGCGAAGCGTGAAATCCTCGCTCCCTGTGGCGATGCGCTCGCCCGAAGGGAAGAAACGGGCGGCAAAGACTTCGCGCTCGTGGCCGCGGAAGGCCCGCAGCACCGAGCCGTCTGCCAGAAGCCAGAGGCGCGCCACCCGGTCGGCCGACCCCGTCAGGGCCCGGGTGCCGTCGGCTGAGAACGCGACCGAGAAGACCGGGCCCTTGTGCCCGCCCAGGGACTTGAGGCACGCGCCCTTGTCCACGTCCCACAGCCGCAGCCGCTTGTCGTAGCCGGCGGTGATGAGTTGCCGGCCGTCGGGGGAGACGTCGAGGGCGGTGAGCGGCCCCCTGTGCGCCTCGAAGATGCGCGCGCGTCTAAGCTCAGTGAGATCCCAGAGCACGGCCCGGCCGTTTGCGCACCCGGTCACCACTGCGTCCCGGCCGTGCACAAAGGCGGCATCTGACAGCCCAGCGGCGTGGGGCCCGAGGTGCGTCAGCGCTTTCCCTGTGGCCGCGTCCCACAGGATCGCGATTTTGTCCAGGCTCGCGGTCAGCACACGCGTGCTGTCGGGCGAGAACCGGATGCTCGTCACCCCCGCTTCATGGCCCTTGAGCACGGCGAGCAACCGGCCGGATTCGCTGCTGCAGAGGCGGGCCGTACCGTCGCGGCCGGCGGTCGCGAGCTTCGATCCGTCGGGCGACCAGGCCACCGCGGTCACCGTATCGGTGTGGCCGAAGAGCGCGAGGCGTTCCTCACCGGTACGCGGGTCCAGCACCTTGGCGGTCTTGCCCCAGCCCGTGGTGAGAAGGGCCGAGCCATCCGGCGCAACAGCGATCCCGTTCACGATGTCCGTGAACCCGGAGAGCGTACGCTCGTCAAGTTGCGCGCGCCGAACAAGCCGTCCCCATTCCCAATGGCGCAGGCCGGGCGGGCAGTCGGCCAAGAGCTGGTTGGCCTGGTCGAACGCGTCGTCGGCCATGCGGCTCTGAGCCAGCGCGATCTTGAGCGCATACCCTTCGTACTCGGCTCGATCCAGCGCGGCGCGCACACGGGCTTCAGCTCTTTCCGCGCGCTTGCGTGCAGCCGCGGCCCTGCTCCAGGCGGCGAGCGCGCCGAACAGGCCGATCAGGAGGGCCATGCCCACGGCGCCCACCGCCCCCGCGAGCACGCGGTGACGGCGGACGAACTTGCGCCCGCGGGTGAGCACCGAGATCGGCCGGGCGTGCACGGGCTCGTGGTTGAGATAGCGGCGAATGTCTGCGGCCAGCGCCCCCACGGACGCGTAACGCCGTTCGCGCGGCCTCTCCATGCACTTGAGGATGATGGCCTCCACCTCGCGCGGCAGCGCCGGCTGCACGGCCCGCGGAGGCACGGGGTCTTCGGTGAGGATGCGGTGGATGGTGACGTGGAGGCTGCCAGCGAAGAACGGCCGCACGCCCGTGGTCATCTCGTAGAGAATCACGCCCAGGCTGAAGACGTCCGACCGCAGGTCCAATTCCTGGCTGCCCGCCTGTTCGGGGCTCATGTAGTCTGGCGTACCGAGCAGGGCGCCGGATACGGTCATGTCGTCGCCGGCATCGAGCTTCTTGGCCAGGCCGAAATCCATGACCTTGGGCACGCCATCGTCCGTGACGAGGATATTCGCAGGCTTGAGGTCGCGGTGGAGAAGCTGGATCGCGTGCGCCGCCTCCACGCCGTCGGCTACGCCCGCCACCACGGCGAGGAGGCTGGGCAGTTCGGGCTGCCGTGCCTGGACCCAGGCGCGCAGGTTTTGGCCCTGGATCAGTTCCATGGCGAAATAGTAGATGCCCTCGTGCCGACCCGCGTCCAAGACGCGCACCAGGTTGGGGTGGGAGAGGCCAGCAAGGCGCCGGGCTTCGTGCACAAAGCGCTGCACATCCTCCGCGTGGGCTGCGGCTGTGCCGGGCAGCACTTTGAGCGCGACTTCGCGTTCCAGGTCCGTGTCAAAGGCCCGGTAGACCACGCCCATGCCGCCGCGGCCGACCGTGCCGCGGATGGCGTAGCGGCCCAGGCGCTCGGGCGGCTCGGCTGACGGCAGGAGCCGGGCGACCGTGGACACGCCCGGCGTGGCCATGGGCCGTGTCTCCGCCTGGTGGGGCGTGGGCCCGTCCGAACGCAGGCGGATGACGGATCCGCACGAAGGGCACGTGACCGTGTCGTCCCGGGAGAGGCGGGGTTCGACTTCGACCTGGCTGGCGCATTTGGGGCATGCGATCTTCATGGAAGCCCTGTCCATGGCTGGCTCCTTGCGCGCACGGTTCCCATTCCGATTCGGCACTTCGAACGCTTCAAGAAGAGTGCCAAGTGCAAGGAGCTGGAGCCGCTCCACGCAGCATACATGGTAATCCTTTGTGAGTCAACAGGTTGCCTCTCGACAATTGCGCGCTGGCCGTTCCCGTATCGCCAAGGCCCTGTAGCCCCAGAATTGAGCCGCCAGTCGCCTGATGGGTACAAAATGGAGCCGCCCGCCCAACCGTTGTCCGGGCCCGTGGCGTGGAATTCGCCGGGCCTTCGCCCGCAGGACGTCTTGCGCCAAGTCATTGCCAAGTCGATGGATCGCGGGCGCTTCCCGGCATCGCATGTCTGCACAAGCGCAGCATGGATGGCAGCCGACTGGCGCCGGCACGGCCGTTGCAGACCGGACAGCCGACACGAACGACTCATCCACAGCCTGAGCTACCCGGAGAGGAGCCCCGATCATGAGCCGGAATCAATCGAAACGAGGATTGTGCGGAGTCCTGCTGTGCGTCTTTGCCTTCCTCGTAGCCGTGCTGGTGGCCGTGGCCGTACTCTGGTATTGCGGCGTGTTCGGCGAGTTCAGCCTGGAACTGGCTGAGGACGGGATGCGCATAGAGCACACCACGGCCGGCGAGCGCCAGGCCGAAGTGATCGCCGCGCTACGGGGCTTCGTCAAAGCGCAGAAGGCCTTCAAGCGGGAGTACGGCTCCTATGCCGCGTCTACGGAGGCGCTGATCAGCGTGGATGGAGCGGATGCGAACGCGGCCGTCTCGACCAGCCCCATCATGTGTCACCACGGCTACTACTTCAACGTGCCCGCCAAGTACGGACGGGGCCGGCTCGACCTGCGCCGCGATTTCATCCTGGTGGCCGAGCCCGCCGAGTACGCCCCGGGCACGCCCACGTATGCGGTGGGCCCCAAGGGCATCGTGCTCCAGAAGGACATGGGCGGAACGCGCGTGACAAACGCGACGCAGATCAACGGCTCGTGGACCCGCGCCGAGTAGACGACCGAGTACGCAAGGAGACCGATCATGAGACCGTGTGGAGAAGCCAAGACGCAGAACGAATGCCAGACAGCCCGACGCATCCGTCACCCGCTTGGCGTGGCCCTGGCCGTGGTTGCCGCGCTTGTCATCATCGCGCCCCGCCAGGCGCAGGCAGCGGCCACCACGGCCGTGCAGGCGCGGGAAGCGGCTGCAGGATGGATGCAGGCCGTGCGGCAGAAGCGCGCGCGCCTCGGCAGCCGCCGGATCCGGCGCATCACCCCCTACCGCGATGCGCACGGCACGGTGCTCTACTACGTGCTCGACCTCGATCCGCACGGGTACGTGGTGGTGGCCGGAGACGACCGGATCCATCCTGTGATCGCGTTCTCCGCGCGCGGCCGGTACGTGGCCGGCGCCTGCCATCCGCTCCACGCGCTCGCGCAGAACGACCTGCGTCAGCGTCTCCAGGCGGTGCGCACCGCCCGGCCGGCGCCGGCCGCGCCGGACGGCGCGGCCAAGCGTGGCCGGTCCGAGCCGCCCTCCGCCGCAATCCGCCGGCGCATGCAG
>CAZBZG010000016.1:11321-29311 GCA_964496245.1 uncultured Planctomycetaceae bacterium
GTCGCGTCTCCGCCGCCTCAGCGCACGACCCGCTCCTCCCTCCTCTCCAGACGGCGGGGCGCCGGAGGGCGCCCCGCCTCCCGCCTCTCAGGAGAGCGGCTCCTGGCCGTGCATCCCGCCGGGCGAGATGCGCGTCGATCCGCTTATCCAGAGCCAGTGGGATCAGGCGTACGTAGCGCAGGAGCCCTGCTACAACTACTATGTGCCGGGCGACTGCGTCTGTGGGTGCGTAGCCACCATGATGGCGCAGGTCATGCGCTTCCACCAGCATCCCACGGCGGGCGTGGGCACGCCCGCCTTCCAGATCTGGGTGAACGGTCAGTCCATGAGCCGCAGTCTTCGTGGGGGAGACGGAGTCGGCGGGCGCTATGCGTGGAGCCTGATGCCCGCGCGGCCGGACGCGTCCATCACCCTGGCCGAGCGTCAGGCCATCGGTGCGCTCTGCCACGACGCAGGCGTGGCCGTGCACATGCGCTATACGCTCTGCGGCTCTGCGACCGCCATGGACGAGGTGGCCCCGGCCTTGCAGAACGTCTTCGGCTACAGCAACGCGGTCTACGGCGGACTGGGCGGACCGGAGAACGAGCGGAAGATCAACACGAATCTCGACGCCGGACTCCCGGTCCTGGTCTGGATCTACGACACGTGCAACGCCCGCAGCCACGCAATGATCGTGGACGGATACGGCTATGCGTCGGACGTGCCCTACCACCACGTCAACATGGGCGACGGCGGAGACTTCGACGCATGGTACAACCTGCCTTACGTGGGCGATCCATACCTCCAGTACGACACGCTCATGGCCGCCGTCTACAACCTCTACAAGACCGGCAGCGGCGAGATCGTGAGCGGCCGCGTGCTCGATCCGGACGGCCTGGCCATGCAAGGCGTGGTCGTGACGGCCGCGCGGCAGGGCGGGGGCGTGTACACCGCAACGAGCGACGCGCGCGGCATCTACGCGTTCAGCAAGGTCCCCTCCGCCTCGACCTACACCGTCACGGCGAGTTGCGACGGATACGACTTCACCCCGGAGACCGTCTCCACCGGGACCTCGGGCACGTATGCCGGCAACCGGTGGAGCATCGACCTGAGCGCTGATCTGAGCGAGCAGCCGGGCATCACCGGCCGCGTGACGCGGCCCGACGGCTCGGGCATGGCGAACGTGACCCTCACGCTCTCCGGCGGTATGGGCGCGGCGGTCACCTCCGCTAGCGGTGTCTACTACCTGGCCGTGCCCCACGGGTGGTCCGGCACGGTCACGCCGGCGCTGGCGGGCACGGTCTTCGAGCCTGCGTCGCGTACGTACGACCAGATCACCTGCGTGCAGGCCGGGCAAGACTACGGAGCCGCCCAGCACGCCCTGTTCGTGGACGCGGACGCCACGGGCGCGGGCACGGGCGCGAGCTGGACCGACGCGTTTACGAGCCTGCAGACCGCTCTCAACGCAGCCACGCCCGGCGAGGAAATCTGGGTGGCCCAGGGCGTCTATCGGCCCACCGCAGGCACCAGCCGCACGAGCCGCTTCTACCTGCGACAGAACGTGGATCTCTACGGCGGGTTCGCCGGCCACGAAACTGCGCGCGGCCAGCGCGACTGGCGCGCGCACCCCACCGTGCTCTCTGGTGACATCGGCGCGCCCGGAGATGCTTCGGACAACAGCTACACCATCCTCGAAGGCCACGACATGCGGTTGGACGGATTCGTGATCACGGGCGCGCGCGGGTTCAGCTTGAGCGACCGGTGCGGCGGCGGCATGAAGAACTGGGGCCGTTCGCCGGTGGTCGCAAACTGCGTCTTTGTCGACAACCGGGCCATCTACGGCGGGGCCATGTACAACCGGGCCGGCGCCGAGCCGCTTGTGGTGAACTGCGTCTTCCTCGACAACCAGGGCAACACCTACAAGGGCTACGGCGGGGCGGTCTACAACTACGACGCCGCGCCCGTCTTCGCAAACTGCTTGTTCGCCGGCAACCATGCCTACCATGAAGGCGGTGCCATGCATAGCCGCGCGGCGAGCAGCCCCAGCGTCGTCAACTGCACCTTTGCCGACAACACCTCCCGCCAGGGCGGCGCGGTCTTCAGCGAAGGGACCGCCTGGATCACGAACTGCATCTTGTGGGGGAATGCTGCGAGCCAGTCCGGAGACCAGATCCAGAACACCAGCGTCGACGCGGCGCCTGTTGTGCGCCACTGCCTGATCGAGGGCGGATGGAACGGTCCGGGCTGCGGCGGCGCCGGCAGCGTGGACGGAGGCGGCAACCTGGCGGGCGATCCCTGCTTCCGGGATGCGGCCGACGTCGCGGGCGCGGACGGCGTTCTCGGTACGGATGACGACGGGCTGACCCTGCTCGCGGACTCGTTTTGCCTGGACGCGGGCTTGAACAGCGCGGTGCGCGAGGACATGTCCGTGGGCCTGGCCGGCCGGCCGCGTATTCTCCACGCTACGGTCGACCTGGGCGCGTACGAGGATCCGCTGGGCGCGCCCGACACCGCGCCCGTGGCTGTGACCGAGTGTCTGACGAGCGAGCCTGCGGTGGGCGCGGCGGTCACGCTCTCGGGCGCCCTCTCCCACGATCCCGACGGCGACCGGCTGATCGACTTCCAGTGGGCCCAGACGGCCGGCCCCGGGGCGGTGCTGGACCTGGACGATCCCGTGCGGCCGGTCTTCACGCCCGTGCAGCCGGGCACGTACCGGTTCCACCTGACCGTGACCGACGAAGGCGGACTCGCCTCGACCGACGAGACGAGCGCGCCGGGCAATACGGTCGCGGTCGTGGTGTATGGGGACATGATCCCGCCGGCCGGCGTGTCCACGCTGGAGGTGACTGGCACGGACGCGCAGATGCTGATTCTCCGGTTTACGGCTGTGGGCGACGACGGCGTGTTCGGCCGGGCGGCCGCCTACGACCTGCGTACGCTGACGCGTCCGATCGACGCGACGAATTGGTCCGAGGCTCGTCCGATCGAAGGCCTGCCCGCGCCCGGCCCGTCCAGCGCGGTCGAGGTGCTCAAGGTGACGCCGCTCGAGAGCGATACCACCTACTGGGTGGCCCTCAAGGTGGCGGACGAAGCCGGCAACGTATCGCGCCTCTCCAACGTGGTGAGCGCGTCCACGCAGGACGTGGAGCCGCCGGACGCCGTCCGGGACCTGCGCGCCGTGCACGTCCTCGGCGCAGCGTCTACCGCTTCGCATGCGGACCAAGGCGGTGGTGCGGCGGGTGGGACCGACGCGGGCGTGGGCACGCCCGCCCACCTCGAGCTCCGGCCCGGGCGTTGGTCTGTGGCGCGCCTCGTGTGGACCGCACCCGGCGACAACGGGGCCATGGGCGCGGCCAAGAAGTACTACCTGCGATGGAGCCGGGCCAAGGTCACGGACGAGGCCGGATGGAACAAAGCGCATCCGCTCCCGGGCGCGCCTGCGCCCGCTCCCGCGGGCGTGCGCCAGTCCGTGACCGTCGACCTCGTGCAGCTCCCGGCCGGGGTGCGGGTCTACTTCATCCTGCGCGCTGCGGATGAGGCGGGGCATCTCTCGCCCCTCTCCAACCCCGCTTCGCTCCAGACGCCCGAGCGGAGAGACGAGGGAGAGGCCCCCTTGCCACGCGCTCCCGTGCAGCGGCCTGTGGGCCGCACGCGTCGCTCGCGCGACACGCGCGTAGCGCCCGCTCAATACCCGCCCGCGAACGACCGCACCACGTCTGCGAAGGTGCGGCGGCGGTTGCCGAAGCCGACCGAGCGGGCGATGCACATCAGGTAGTGCAGTGCGATGCCGATCCGGCCGTAGACCGGGCAGCCGAGCACCTCGCCGCACGCCCGATCGTTGGCCATGGGTACGAGATAGCCGGGGTCGTAGGGCCGGAAAGGCAGAAGCGGCGCACCATCGAGCGCGCGCAGGATGTTCTTCGCCGCATGCCTTCCCTGCGTGAGGGCGAACTGGACGCTCATGCGTAGCGGCGCGCCGTCGTGTTCGAAGGCGGCCGCGTCGCCGGCCGCGAAACACCGTTCGCCAAACCGCAGGGTGGGGTCCACGTGGAGCCGGCCCTGCTTGGTCTTGCGCGCGGGCATCTCCTGCACGCAGGCGGGCGCAGCCTTGCCCACGCTCCACAGGAGCAGCGCGCGTTCGATCCGTTCGCCGTCGCTCAGCTGGACCCAGTCGTCTCCGGCGTCCTCAACCGAAGTCTCGGTGCGCACGCTGATGCCCACCGACTCTACGTTGCGCGTGACGTACTGTTGGAACGTCTCCGCCAGGAGCGGGCAGAGCGTGGGCGCGAGGTCCGCGAGAAGGATTCGGCGCGCCAGGCCCTGCCTCCGGCTCCACCGCCGCACGGCGGTGGCGAGCTCCACGCCCGTATAGCCTCCACCGCAGACCACGGCCGTCTGCCAGGGTCTGTCAGCCAGGTCGTGACGGAGGCGTTCGGCATCCTCCAGGTCGTCGAGCGTATAGGCGTGGTCGCCGACGAAGTCCAGCCCGAGGGAGGAGGTCCGTGTGCCCGTGGCGACGAGCAGGGCGTCGCCCTCGCAAACGCCCTGATCGGTCTTCACGCTCGGCGCGTCGGCGTGGATCGCACGCACGGTCTCGCAGCGGAACGTGAAGCCGAAGCGCGCGGCCGCGCGCTGGAGCGAGTAGCGGAGGCTCCGCGGGCGGAACGCCCGGCCCACCACGTCCGGCAGGATCGGCAGGGCGTGGTGCGCGTCGCGCGCGTCGATGAGCTCGACCGAGAGAGACGGCCGCCGCCGGGCCAGGCGCGCAGCTGCGGAGAGTCCCGCGTATCCGCCGCCGAGTACGAGAACACGTTTCATAGCGACTCGCAAGCAATCAAGAGAACGGCCACGACGCTGTGCAGGACCACGGCCAACCGCGATGACGCGAGCAGGGCGCGTTTCTGGGCGTACCGGGTCTGAAGGATGCGGCCGGCCCGCCCGGCGAACGGTAGCCCAACCACGACCAGGAGCGCGCCCGGATGGAGCAGGCCCAGCGCTACGCCCGCCCCGATGGCGCCGAGCGCCGCGCCCACCAGGAAGAGGAAGATCCACCAGCCGCGGTGTCGGCCCACAAGGCCCACCCACGTGCGTTTGCCGGCGAGCGCGTCAACGGTCGCATCCGGCACCTCGTTGGCCACGAGCACGGCGGCGGCGAGAAAACCGAACGGAAGCGAGAGCAGCCAGATCGCGGGAGCGGCGAGCGTCCAGCCCTGCACGGCCGCGCCCGCAGCCACGCAGGCCGGACCGAAGAGGAGAAAGACCGCGGCTTCGCCAAGCCGCCGGTAGCTGAGCCGCAGCGGCGGCAGCGTATACGCGAGGCCCAGTCCGAGGGCTGCGAACAGCACGAGTACGAGCGAGGGCGAACCGGCTGTGAGCAGGGCGGCCGTGCCGGCGACGAGCGCGATCGCGCCGAAGAAGATTGCCGCCCGGCCGTAGAAGGAGGGGGCGAGCACTCCTTGCTGGATCAGCTTGGAGCCGCCGAAAAAGCCGTAGTAGTCCGGGTCCCGCGCGTCCGCGCCCGTGCGCGCGTCTCCGTAGTCGTTGGCCAGGTTGGCGGCCAGGTGCGCGCAAGCCACGGTGAGAAGCCCGAGCAGAAAGAGCCCCGGCTGGAGCGGACCGGGGGCGGCCACCGCGCCGAAGACGTAGGGCAGTACGCTGACCGTGAGAAACGGCAGGCGGAGTGCGCGGGCGAGGAGACGCGGGTTCATGCCGGGACCTCCTCCCGGGCTTTGGCCGGCCGCTGGAGCAGGGCGATGACCTCCGTACGGAGGATCTCCCGGGCCTCGGTCGGAAGCGTCAGGCTGCGGGCGAGACGCGCGGCCTGCGCGAAGAGACCGGCGGCCTCGCGTTCGGACAGGGTCCAGGCGTCTGTGGCGTCGAGCAAGAACCGCAGCCGCTGTCGCGTGCGCCGGTCGGCTGTCGGTTGCCTGTAGAGCGCCTCGAGCCACGCACGGTCGTCGGGTGCGGACCGTTCGTAGGCGTGGACGACGGGCAGGGTAAGCTTGGTCTCGTTCAGATGCAGGCCGTCGGTTTCGGGGGCGGCATCGAGGAAGGCGTCCAAGTCCCCGATGTCGTCGCGGATCTGGTAGGCCGTTCCCAGGTGCCGGGCGAGTTCGTTCAGGCGTCCGTGTTCATCCGGGGGCGCGCCGCCCAACATGGCCGCCAGAAGGAGCGGGCAGGCGAACGTGTAGCGCACGGTCTTGCCTTCGTAGACGGCGAGGAGCGTCTGGCGGTCGACAGCCGGAAGCGGCCGTTCCCGTAGCGCCACTTCCTGGTAGGTGCCTGTGCCGGTCTCGCGGGCGATGGCGAGAAGCACGGCCAGCGCCTCCTCCTTCTGCTGAGCGGGAAACGTGGCGGCCTGGAAGGCCTCGATGGCGGCCGCGTACAGCACGTCACCGGTGAGCAGCGCCAGGTCCCGGCCGGCCTTGTCGGTCTGCGACGGCGGGCCGTCGAACGAGGCGGCGAACCACCGGTGGAGGGAGGGTGCGTTGCGCCGCATCCGGGCATTGTCGAGCAGATCGTCGTGGATCAACGCGAACGAATGCAACAGTTCCAAACCCACGGCCACGTGCATGGCCTCCGGCCGGGGATCCTGCGCGTATCCGCGGTAGGCCAACAGGAACAGGGCGGGCCGCAGGCGCTTGCCGCCGGTTCCCACGAAGTAGCGGATCGCGTCGGTGACGCGCGGCCGCACCCGTTCGACCGGTCCTTCAGCTGCCAGCTGGTCCACGCGCGCGTCGAGCGCGGCGTCGATCTCCCGGGCCAACCGGTCGAGGCGCAGGGGATGGACTCCGGCCAGGCGTTCGGAGGGTCCTGCTCCTGCAGGACCGCTGATCTCGTGCGACCCGGCGGACGCCCGGGAGCGCGTCCCTCCGAGGCTCCGGTTGACCGGATTGTTCTCCGTCGGCGGTTTCATGCGTCGCCCCCTTGTCCGCCTCCCGTTTCGGGCGCGCCCATTCCGCCCTCTTTGGCGCGACAGAGGCAACGGCCGAGCGCGTACCGTCCGCTCCCGCCGATGAGTAGCGCGAGGAAGACCACCGCCAATTCCAGGGGATAGACGAACGAGTCGCCCTGGGCGTGGTGGTGGAGCGCAGCCACCAGCATGGTGACGAGCATGAAGGCTGCCGCCGGCCGCACGAAGAGGCCGAGCATCAAAAGCAGCCCGCCGAGACCTTCGCTGAGGGCGGCCAGGAATCCCCAGAAGGCCGGGGCGAACGTGATGCCGAGGTGTCCCATGGCGCCGCCCAGCCAGGCCCATTTTTCGGTGCCTGCAAGCAGCTTGGGTCCGCCATGGACGAAGAGAAACGTGGCCCCGATGCCGAGGCGCAGGATCAGCCAGCCTGCGTCCGCCCAGCGAGTCTGAGACGAAGCGCACAGATCGGTCTGGTTCATGTGGTCTCCTTGTGGCAAGACGGATCGGGCCCCTGTGGGCTATTGCGCGCCGACCGCGTCGAGGTCGGGCACGTTGCCCTCTGCGACCGGCACGCCCTGTTCGATCAGGGTCCGCGCGGCGTCCACCTTCTCCCAGACGTCGCACATCAGCGCTCCGCGCAGCCGCCCGTCCTCGGCGTAGTAGATCACGCCCTTCTGGTTCTCCTGCTCCCAGTCGGTCACGGTCTCGAGCCGGCTGTCGACTGCGCCCACGGCTTCGAACCCGAAGTCGAAGAGGTCGGAGAAGAAGAAGGGCAGATACGTGAACGGCTCGTCCGCGCCCGCCATGTTGCGGCCCGCGCGCTTGCCCTGGGCCTGGGCGTTGTCCCAGTGTTCGATGCGCATGCGCCGCTGGAGCGTGGCGCACGGGAACGACGCATTGTCGCCGGCCGCGTAGACGTGGGGGTCGCTGGTGCGCAGCCGGTCGTTCACCTGGATGCCGTCGTCCACCTCGAGGCCGGCCGCTGCGGCGAGCTCGGTGGCCGGAGCGATGCCGATGCCGGCGACGACCGCGCGCGCCTCAACGCGTTTCCCCTCGCGGGTGTGCATGATGAGGCCGTCTCCCTCGTATGCGAAGCGGACCGGCGTGTCTCCGGCCAGCATAGTGACGCCGCGCTTCTCGTAGTCCTGACGCCGGGCGCGCGCGAGCGCTTCGGGAAAGACCTTAAGGCAGAGTCCGTCCTCGGGAAAGATCATCGTAACGTTCGCGCCCTGCAGGTGCAGGGCGGCGGCCATTTCGGAGCCGATGAACCCTGCGCCGACCACGACGACCGGGACGTCCTGCCAGTCGCGATCGCGCAGGCATGTGTAGTCTGCGAGCGTCCGGTAGTAGAGCAGGGACTCCGGGTTGCCGCCGGGAACGTCGAGTCGCTTCGGCGACCCGCCCGTGGCGAGCAGCAGGGTCCCGTAGGCCAAGCGGTCGCCGGAGGCCGTGCGCACCGCCTGGTTCGCCGGATCCACGGCCTCGACGCGTTCGCCCAGCCGCATCTTTGCGCCAAGCGTGCGCGCCTTCTCCTCGTCGTGCACGAAGATCTCGTTCTTCTGCTTGTCGCCGGTCCACAGGTCCTTGGAAAGGGGCGGCCGGTGGTAGGGCGGATGCTCCTCGGCCCCGAGCAGGAGCACGCTACCGTGCGCGTCCCGCTCGCGGATGCCCTCGATCGCCGAGGCGCCCGCCAGGCCGCCGCCCACGATGATGTAGTCGTATTGCGTTTCGGACATGGGATCTCCTCAGGCTCAGAGGTGCTTTCGGTCGCGTTCTCACGACTCGGTCGGCAGCCCGGCGTCCTTCCAGTCGGCCTTTCCTTCGACATAGTCGGACACGTTCTCGTAGCCGAGCGCCTCCATCTTCTGCGCCGCCTTGGCGGACGCGGGGCAGTCGGTGTCCGCGCAGTAGACCACCACACGCTCGCTCCGGTTGGGCACGGCCTGCTGAATGCGCTCTTCGAAACTCTCGCTGAGCGGCACGTTTTCCGCGCCCGGCAGGTGCCACTCCTTGAATTGCTCCGGCGCCAGCACCTCGATCACGCGCAGATCGCCGTTCTGGTCGATCGCTTGCTTGAGTTCGTCCCGCGAAATCGTATCCATGTGATCCTCCTCTCGTTCAGCTGTTCAGGAAACGCTCCACGCGTTCGCTCAGACTGCTGGCGTCCAGGCCCAGCGATGCCAGCACGTCCCCGCCGCAGCACGCGGCGTACACGAAGGGGACGGCGTGGCCTTCGCTCAAGATCAGGCGGTCCCTGCCGCGGTGCCAGGGGGCCTCCGGGCGCCAGCGCATCACGTCGTACAGCAGCACGGTCGCGATGTGCGCCAGCGACAACCCCGAAGGCGGGTGCCCCGAGCCTGCCTCCGCGGTCATGCGCACGGTGAGCTTGGCGAGGTCGATGGCCTTCTCGTGGATGTCGTCGGCGTAGCTCATGCCGGATGCTCCCCGCAGGGACTCAAGAGGCCTGGATCCGGTCGATCTTGGCGGCCAGGATGAAGTCGGCCTCGGAGAGCCCGCCGATCTTGTGCGTCCAGAGCTGGATCTTCACTTCGCCGTAGCCGAGGCAGATGTCCGGGTGATGCCCCTCGGACTCGGCGAGTTCGCCCACCTGGTTCGTGAAATCCAGTGCCTGGCGGAAGTCGGCGAACGAGAATGTGCGTTCGAGATGTTGCTCGTCCTGGATCTGCCACGCCTTGGACAGCTGTTTGCGGTACGGTTCGATCGCCTTGCCCTTGAGCGGTTCTTCGCCGCCTTGGCAGGGCTTGCAGGTCTTCTCGTGCAGGGCCTGGGATTCGCTGCTCGTCGCCATGTCGGATCTCCTTTCGGTCTTGGGCGGAACCGGTCCGGGCCGCCGCCCGCGGTTATGCCACGCCGTACGCGGCGCGTACGGTGATTCCCACGCCGTAGGCCAGAGCGGCCGCTGCGCCGCCGAGAACGGCGTCGGAGATGTGATCGCGCCCTCCTTCACCGGCCACGCGCCGTCGGATCGACTCCGGCTCGTGCATGCGCTGCAGCTGTTCGGTCGTAGCCGATGCGGGTGGCAACGGCATGCGGGTCTACCCGGTTCTCCCTTGGCGAAGCGGGTCCGTTGATCAAGGGGCTTATGCGTCTGTTGTCCGGCATGGCCGCGGCGTTCGATTCACGCCTGGATGTCCCTCTTCAAGTCGATGGACTTGAGAAACATGTTGAAGGCGCTCATCATGGACGCGACTTCGAGCGCGCCGGTGATCTCCTCCTCGCTCACGCCCGCTTTGAGCGCGAGCGCCCGGTGAGCGTCCACGCAATAGGTGCATCCGTTGACCGCGGACACGGCCACGCAGATGAGTTGCTTGGTCTTCTCGTCGAACGCGCCCTTGCCGGCGACGCCGTCCAGATCGACCATGGCCTGCAGGAATGCCCCGTTCCGCCCCATGGCCTGGAAGACCTCGGGCAGGAAACCAAACTTCTCCTCCAGGTCCTTTTGAAGTTTCTGGGCCTTGTCGTCACCGGTCTTGTCGTATAGTTTCGGGATCGCCATGTCGTTTCCTCCTTGTCGCCGTGCGCAAAGGTTGCGGAGCTATCACCCCGCTCTTGGTCGTTCGACCGCAGATCTAGCAACTGGTGTGCCGGGCGCCGCATCTTCGCGCGTGCGCGCCGCGGGCTGGGATTTGCGGCGGGAAGGCCCCTGATCCGGCCACGAGTGAGACAGTTGCCGTCTCGGGAGCTGCCCCGGGTTCTCAGAAATGAGACAGGTGGGATGGGTTGCCGGTAGGCGGCAGGTCCCGAGCTTCGCAGAGGCCACGTTCCGGCGGGCGGCCGCGCCGGGGGGTGCTCGGAGCCTGCGTACGGGCGGTCTGGCGATGGCGATCTGGACGGCGGCGGGCCTGGTCACGCGTTGGTCTGCGCGTCGCTGCTTTCGGCCGTTTCCTGGAGCAACGCCTCGGCAAAGGCCGCGCCCTGGGCCTCGCCCTTGCGGAGGTCCGCTTCCGTGGGCGCGCCCTGGAATTCGAACGTGTCCCAAAGGTTCCACTTGAGCGGCTCGACGAGCTGTTCGAAGTGGCGTCCTGCGCCGCCGCTCCAGCCGTAGCTGCCGAAGCGGAAGCACGTGCGGTTGCGGATGCGTTTGACGCGCGCGAGTTCCAGCACCTGCGCGACCAGGGGATAGAGCGCGTTCTCGTAGGTGGGCGCGCCCACGGCCACGCCCTGACGCGTCCAGAGCGACGGCAGGATGTAGCTGGCGTGCGTGTCCGCTGCGTCGAAGATCTCCACCGGCACGCCCTTGCTCGAGATGCCCTGGGCCACGGCGTTCATCATCCGTTCGGTCTGGCCGTACATGGATCCGTACAGGAGCGTCACACTCGGGTCGCCCGGCTGTTGAGCGTACCCCGCCCATTGTTCGTACAGCTCGACGATGCGCGCGGGATTCTTGCGCCAAACGAGTCCGTGCGAAGGGGCCACGACCGACAGCGGCACGTCCGCCAGCTTGGCGATCGCATTGAGGGTCGGCCGGCTGAAGGAGGCCACGATGTTGGCGAAGTACCGGAGCGCCTCGCGTTCGTAGAACGCGAGATCCTTGTATTCGTCGTCGAAGAGCGCGCCCTGGAGTGCGCCGTAGCCGCCGAAACCGTCGCAGCTGAAGAGCACCTGCTGGCTGGCTTCGTAGGTCATCATGGTTTCCGGCCAGTGCACGAACGGCGTGTGCACGAACCGCAGGGTGTGGGCGCCCGTATCCAGCGTCTCGCCGTCCTCCACCACGCGCGCGTCCTCCCCGATCGTATAGAACGACCGGAGCATGTCGATGGCCTTGGGCGTGGCCAGCACCTCGGCACGCGGCGCAATGCGGCGGAGCGTACTCAGGATGCCCGTGTGGTCGGGCTCCACGTGGTTCACCACGATGACGTCCAGACGCGCGGGGTCGCAGACCTGGTCGATCTGTTCCAGAAACTCGTCGGTCTTGAACGCCTTGGCCAGGTCGATGAGGACCTTTTTGTCGTCGTCGATCAGGTAGGCGTTGTAGGAGATGCCTTCACGGTGGATGGGCCACAGGCCTTCGAACAGGCCGGTGGTGCGGTCGTTCACGCCGATCCAGTGGATGCCGGGGGCGATGGCGATGGGGGGCATGGAGGTCTCCCGAAGCTGCTCTCGCGATCAGCGCGTGGCGGAAGTACGTCCCCGCACGACACCGAAATACCAGCCCAAAAAGAGTCCACCACGAAGATCACGAAGGCGTTTGCAGCAGTCGGGACCTTGCCTGCGAACGCTTCGTGTCCTTCGAGGTCTTCGTGGTCAAAGCATCGGATCCCAAGAATGTAGGCTCTTGCCAACGCGCGAAGCTCGCCAAGATGAGTGCTCGTGGGTCCGCAACCGCGTCCAAGGTGCGTCCGGCCCAGCATGTATGGAAACGGTGCGCAGATCGACCGCGGGCGCGGCATCGACACCGGGATCGCGATCGTCGGCGTGCTACAGTCTCCGGTCCCTCGTCCGATTCCTTCTCCGTTTTCATTCAGGCCGCTTCCAGGAGAACGCCGGTGTGATGTGGTCGTAGGGATGTTCGTTGTAGCCCGCCGTCGGCTCCTCGCCCTTCCAATGCGTGTTCATGAAGTCGAGGAGCACGTCCCAATCTTCCGTCGCGTGAGAGTGCCCGCCTTCGCGGAGATGGAATGCGAGGTTCTCCGGTGCGTCGAGGAACGCGTACACCTCTCTCGCGGCCGTGGCCGCCTGGACCATGCCCTCGGGATTCGACCATCTGTCATCGAGCGCATAGGTGAGAAGCAAGGGCCGGGGCGCCATGACGGCCAGCAGGCAGTGCTGATCAAAGGGCAGCTCGTCCTCCCGGCCCACGTACGCCTGCATGTCCCGATTGAACCAGGACGGGAAGACGTTGACGATGTTGACGGTCTCGCCGCCGTTGCCCACGTACCTGAACGCCGCGCTGCCGCCCGCGCATGACCCGTTGTCGTTGACGAGCGTAATCCGTTCATCCGTCGCCCCTGCCACCAGCGCTGTCTTGCCGCCGCGCGAATGGCCGGTTACGGCAATGTAGTCCGTATCGATGAAATGGAGCTCTTCCAGCATGTCGACGCATCGATGGTATCCCCATGCCCACGCGGAGAGGGCGCCGAAGGATGTTCCGTACGCGTCCCACAACCCGCCCGTGCGCCTGTCAGCCGCCTCGTCGTTTTTGTAGTACCCCAGATCTTCCGCAAGCTCGGTGCGGTTGAAGAGGACGAGCGCATACCCGTTGTCGATCATTGTCTGTATGGTCTGGTTGGCGGGGCCGGTCCAGCACCCGTCCCCGCAGATCACGGCGGGAAAGGGGCCGTTGCCTGCGGGCGCCATCACCCGCACGCCGATGGCGATCTTCTCCTCTCCGCCATAGCAGTTGATCCGATAGGACCAGTTCCGCGGTCTGCCTTCCCACGATCGTATGTGGTGGTGGCACAAGGTCTCGACCTTGATCGCGTCTGGTGGGGGCGGCATCCCGCCGTATTCCGTGTCGATGATCCGATCTCTCCACGCCCGGCAGAGGGCGGGCCATTGTTCCGTGGATGTGATGCGAGTGCCGTCCTGTCGGCTGAACGGATCGGGAAGCTCCCCCTTGTCCACGACCGGATCGGTCGGATAGGTGTTCTCCATGCTACCTCCTCTCCAGGCGGGACGTTCGCCGGATCAGACGAAGACGGGCCGAAGACCGGCTGCCATCATGACAGACGCAGCATAGCACCACGGCACAGGGTGCGCAAGAAGGGAAACGGCGAGGAGGGCGACAGAGGTCGCCCTGTCGGCATCCTTTGTCCCGGGCTGCGCAGTGCTCTGCAGGCGGGTGCAAGGATCCCGCTTTGTTTGCATGAGGGTTGCGACGTGATAGCATGGTCAGAGTAGCGCTGGGCGGGGCCGTACCGACGCAGAGAGCCCCGGGGAGAGGCTGCCGCGCAGGTCGGATTTCGGAGGGCACACGCCATGAGATGGATCGCATTCGCTTCTGTTCTGTTGGTCGCCGTGTCGTTGATCGTCGTCGTCGCCTGGTCCGGCCTCTCCTCGTGCGCGGAACAGCCGGGAGAGGGGGCCTCGCTCCCCGATCCTGCGCACAAGGGAACGATGTCCGTGGAAGAGGCGATCCAACAACGCCGGTCGCGGCGAGTATTTCAGGACAAGCCCCTGACCAAGCAGGAGCTCGCCCAGGTCCTCTGGGCCGCCCAGGGGATCACGGGCGAGCGCGGGAAGCGCGCCTCTCCCTCCGCCGGCGCCACCTATCCCATGGACGTGTACGCGGTGGTAGGCGCGGGGGGATGCGCAGATCTTGCCGCGGGCGTCTACCGGTATCAGCCTCGGGACCATTCCCTCGCCATACAGACGAAAGGAGACAAGCGCGCAAATCTCGCAGCAGCGGCCTTGGGCCAGAGATTCGTGGCCCAGGCGCCCGTGGTGATCGTGCTGACCGCCGAGTACGAGAGGACGACTCGGCGCTACGGGGAGCGCGGAATCCGCTACGTGCACATGGAAGCGGGCCACGTGGGCGAGAACGTGTACCTCCAGGCCGAAGCCCTGGGGCTGGGCACCTGCGCGGTGGGCGCGTTTCCCGAGGAGGAGGTGTCGAAGCTGCTCGAATTCCCGCAGACGCATACGCCGCTCTATCTCATGCCCGTGGGCAAGCCGGAGTGAGGGGTGCGTCAGGCAGGGGGCGCATGCAATGAGAGCGTATTGCATAGGCCCTTGCCCGGCATTGCAGCCGGGCACACTACGCCTCACCCCTGCCGGTTCCGTACGTACCGCGCCAGCGCCTGGGCGTTGGCGGGCGCGTATCCCTCTTGGTCGTTGTTGAAGTAGGCGTACACGTCGCAGTCTTTGTCGAGGTGTCGGGCGATCCGCCGGGCCGTAGCTGTGAGCGCCTGGGGGGAGTAGCTTCCCTCGTACTTGCCGCTGGCCGGGCCATGGAAGCGGAGGTACACCCAGTCTGCGGTCGCGATCCGCGGGTGGTCGGCCATCATGTCGTGAATGCAGAGCGCAGCATTGTGCTTGCGTAGCACGTCGTAGACGTCTTCTGAGAACCAGCTCGGGTCGCGCAGTTCCACCGCCCACCGCCGTCGGGCCGGGGCGGCGTCCAGGAATGCGTCGAGCCGGCCGGGATCCGCGTCCCAATGGGGCGGAAGCTGCACCAGGATGGGCCCGAGGCGGCTTTTGAGTTCCCCTGCAGCGGCGAGGAACGATTCGATCGGCCCGTCCGGGTCTTTGAGCTTCTTCATGTGCGTGGCGTACCGGCTCATCTTGAGCGCGAAGCAGAAGCCCTTGGGCGCAGCATCGCGCCAGGCCGCAAAGGTCTCGGCTGCGGGCAGGTTGTAGAAGGTGTTGTTGATCTCGACCGTGTCAAAGATGCGGCTGTAGTGGGCGAACCACTCCTTGGAAGATAGCGATTTCCTCATTGCCCGAAGAACAACGCCCGCGCCAGCTCCTGCCCCTGAGCAAAATGCTGACCGATACCGTGAAGATGATCGCCTATCGGGCCGAGACCGCTCTGGTTGGACTGCTGCGCAAGCATCTGGCCAAGGAGGCGGATGCGCGCGCACTCATCCGGGAGCTTTTCGTCTCTTCAGCCGACATCGAACCCGACCGGGATGCAAATACCCTCACCGTGTCCGTGCATCGCATGGCCTCTCCGGTTCACGACCGCGCGATCGACGCTCTACTCGAGGAGTTGACGCAGGAAAACTTCGTACACCCCGAAACGGGAATGCGCATGGTCTACAGGCTCGCGTGACCCCTAAATGTGCCAGGCCGACTTCCTTCGAGATCAGGAAGTCTGAAGTTACCTGTCCACGCCTTTCGCTTTCTCCGATGCCCCTATATTTAATGTGTAGGGCCGCCAGCAGCCGCCTGGCGTGCGCAGCGGGCATCCGCCGCCTTTTCCCGCAAAAATCTTCGATAGGCGAAATGCAAGACGCCGCTCTTTTGTTGCCCGTCGAATCTTCCACGATTCCAGCCGATTCCCTTGCAGTACAAAGGCCTGCGGCGATACGTATTTCGCAAGCGGACATCCCCGCCCAATTCTCGCAAGTCCCTACAAAAAAACCGAGCCGTTTTTTTGCTTGATGAAAATGAACCGCTGGCTATGCTTACCGTGTGATACATTTGGAAGCAGGGCACGACACCTTCGCCGAATTCTCCTCGCTGATGAACCGCCCAAAAATATAGGGAGAGCTCTGTCCGGATCATGCGCATGAACACCCGCCACGCTTTTGCGGCAGTATCGTTTGCCGCCGTCTTGTTCTTCCTCCACAGTTCGGCATTCGCCGCCGAGCGGGCAAAACGCCTGACGCCGGAGGAGACGTTTCTCCGCGACGCGCCGGGCCGTCTGGCCGAGCGGCTGTTCGGGCGGAGCGACGCCAAGGAATGCGCGGGCTATCTTAAGCGCGCCGATGACGAGTCCAAGCCTAAGTTCGCCCTGATCTACGCGCGGTATCTCCGCACCATGGAGAAGGAGCCGATCCAGACGCTGGAATTCCTCGGCCCGTGGGTCATGGACAAAGACAAGATCCGCGATTGGGAGCGCGCGCAGAAGGACGCGGCCAAGGAAGCATATAGCAAGTGGCGCGAGGAATATCGCGCAGCCGACCGTGACCAGCGTGACGCCCTGAAAGACCGCAAGCCCGGCGGCGACGACGAGGCGCTGTTCGCCCCCTTCGCGAAGCCAAACGCGTGGCAGGTCGATTTCAAAAACGCCGACCTTGCCATCGAGATCGCGCGCTGCCACATGGACCTGAACCGCTACCAAGACGCGCTGGCGATCATCGATTCGCTGGGCAAGGGCTTTGCCGACGAGACGCGGGTGCTCTCCGCCGAGTGCGCGGGCGACCTCATGGTCCGCATGCAGATGTACCGCAAGGGGATCGATTGGTACGAGTTCGCGCTGAAGGTACTGAATTCCCTCAAGTCATCCTACGACGGCTTCACGCCCGAGCAGAAAATTATCCACGACCGCGTGAGAAAGCGCCTCGCCGAGGCCAAGCGACTGCTGGAGATCGAGCAATACGGAAAAGGCTGGGTCTGGTACAGGGACGCGAATCATACCAGGCGGAAGCAGCGCGATTTTTTACGCGCCTACCTCCAGTACGAAAACATCAAGTCCGAATTCCCCAAGACCATTTATTCGGAAGCATCGACCTGCTATGGCATCAAATGCCTGCTGGCTTTGGCCGACGAGGGGAATGTCAAGAAAGCCAAGGAAGCGATTCGGAAAATGGAGGATCGCCTCCGCGACGAGCGGCGGCGGGTACCACAGCTTGAGCGTTCCGATGTGCCAAAAGCTACGATTATGGAGATGGAAGGACGGATTGAGCGCATGGAAGAGCGGATCGAGCGGATGAAGGATGTGCCGCTTGGGCGCGATGCCGAGAAGCTGTCAGAAAAGCTGGCCAAAGCCTTCTTCGCAGCCAATCCGTTCGGCCTATACAGGGGCGAACTGCTCGTGGAAATCGGCGAACACCATCTCGACAAGCGCCTCGACCCCGACGAAGCGCAGGAGTGGTACGAATCCGCCGCCGAGTGGCTCGACAAGGTCCGGGCCGCCGACGCCAAGCTGGAGGCGTTCGAAGTCCCGGCAAAAGCCCGCGAGGTGAGCGCGCCGCCCGAATCCAGTTTCAAGGTCGACCACTGGGGCAACGTGCAGGACGCCGACCTGGACGTCGGCCAGATTCTGAACCGCCGGACGTGCAAATGGTTTGCCGACGAACTCCGCGCCCGCACCTTCGCGCAACTCGGTTTCCTCGCCTTTGTGGATGAGGACATGGAGAAGGCCAGGGACTGCTTCATGAAGATGGCGCGAGCAGACAGCCGCGTGCAATATCTTCTGCAAAAGAAAAAGCCCAATCGCTACCAGAGGCTCATGGTCCGTTGCGAACAGGGAGCCTTCCGGCGTTCCTCGCCCAGGGATCTTCGCTGCTTCAAGAGCAGGCAGCGCCGCTTTGTCGTTTACCTCGCGGACTTCAACGCGGAGTCCGAACGGCCCGTCCGCGCCGAGGAATTGTACAGGCGGCTGATGGCTGGAACATTCGGGCGCTTGTCCTCCGACGAGGAAGCGTATGCCCGCTTCGGCCTCTCCTGGGTGCTCTGGTATGACGGCGTC
>CAZBZG010000017.1:0-21079 GCA_964496245.1 uncultured Planctomycetaceae bacterium
CTCTTCCTCCTCGCCAGGATCCGGCGGCAGGTCGTCATCGCCATCGCTGTCGTCGTCTACGTCGTCCCCTGTGTCATCGTCGTCCGCGTCCCCGTCGTGTTCTTCGTCGTCGTCGCTGCCCCACAGGTCGTCGTCGCCCTCGCCGTCGGCGTCGCCCCACCCGTCGCCTTCACCTCCGTCTGCGTCGGGATCCATCAGCCCGCCTTCACCTTCACCTTCCCCGCCAGCGCCGTCCCCGGCGCCTGCGCCCGCGCCACCGGCGCCCTCGCCGTCTTCGCCCGCACCACCGCCGCCCCCGGGCGCTCCCTGCTGCGCCTGCTGCAGCGCCTTGAGCAGGGCGTGTACGGCGTGCTGGACCGTGTCGATCCGGATGGCGTTGTAGATGATGGACTTGCGGAATCCGCCCCGCGCGCGTTCCGGACGGGACAGGTAGTACATGTTTTGCTGGGTGAATTGGCTCTGCAGGAGGAACCGGATGCCGCTGAACACGGAGCGCCAGTACTTCTGCGCCCGCGCCTGGGGACCGGCGGCGCGCGCCACCGCGCACGCATCGCAGACGCCCTCCAGGTACGACGCCGTGGAACAGACATTGGGCAGCCGCCCGCCGAACCCGCCGATCTTGTCCGGATACCGGCTCTTGTGGATCTGGTACCCGTCGATCAGCCAATCGTTCATCTCGAAGATAAAGTCGGCCACCTCCCGCTCTTCGTCCGCGTCGTAGAGGAGCCGGTACGCCTGGGTGTGCCAGGGGACGAAGGCCGTGTTCTTGTTGTTCCGCCAGTACGCGCGGTAGTAGGGAAACGCCTTGCGCACCGCATCGAGATACGCTGTCTCGCCTGTCTGGCCATACAGACTCATGAGGGCGAGCAGCGCCTCGCCCGGATAGAAATGTTCGCCGCGGCGACGGTCGGAGTGGAAATGGGTGTCGAGCGATCCATCCGTCTGCTGCAACCGGAGGATGCCCCGGGCGAGCTGGTGCTGGATCTCGCGCCGCTTCGGATAGTCCGGCAGTTCGTTCAGGAGCAGGACGAGAAAGGCATTGTGGGCCAGCTTGGATTCGCCCTCGATCGGGATGTACGCGTAGTCCTCCGCCACCTCCCGCATGAGCACGTACCGCATGGCCCCGTCGCGCAGACGCGGCAGCATCTTCTCGGACTCGAGGAAGCCCGCGAGCTTGGCCGCGATCCACAGGGACGCGAGCTGGCGCACGTGGTTGTTCTTGTCGCTGAAGGTATCGCGATAGGGACTGTACTGGTAGTCGAAGCCCCGGCCGCCGGGATGGAGGTGCGCATCGAAATACCCTTCGGCTCCCACCAGTGCGCTCGAGATCGTATCCGCTGAAACGTCGTCCGGCCGCATGTAGACGTTGCCCCGCGTCAGGTCGGTGATCCGGCCGTCCCGGCTTCCGAGGAACGAGAAGCTCCGGAAGCGATAGAGCCATGTGCCCGAGAGCGCGTACGCGTCGCGCGCGAGTCCCGCCTTGAGGCAGAGCCGTTCGAGCGTGCGTTTGAGCGAGTAGCTCTTCTTGACGGGGACCGTTTCCTTGAAAATGGACGTCTTGGTGCCGCGACGGACGCCGAGCGCATGCACGCCGAGTTCGACCCCCCGCCGGACCGCGTCCCTGTCATACTCCTTGAGCACGTCCCGGTTGTAGAGCAGGCTGAACCCCAGGGTCAGGCCGGACAGCTCCTCGCGCGCAAGCGCGCCGCCGAACCGTTCGCTCTCCACGGACTTCGCGACCGCGGTCCGCACGTCTGCAGCGAGATCCTTGCCCGTGTGGCCGGCCTCGCAGCCGCGCACCCGGCCCTCCGCGTACAGCGTGACATAGACCCGGCGGTAGCGGACGTCGATGGCCGGCGGCTTCGGCAGAGCCCCTTCCTTGCCCAGCATCTGGTCGATCAGCCCGTAGGCGTAGGCTGCCAGCGCCTGCTTTTCGGCGGGCGTCAGCTGGGCCGGGCGGCGTGGAGGGAGGCCGGGCAGCCCCGCAGACTCCCCGCCCCGGAGACCGAGGAACGCGACCGAGCAGAACGGAACCAACAGAGCTGCGGCACGCATTACACGGAACGCACGGCTTGTCATCGGCTGTCCCCTGAGACCGCGCAGCAGGGAGCGCCCGCGCGCGTCGGCCATAGCATATCGCCCAGGGGCCTTCTGTCCATCGAAAAGTGGGCGGTCGCGCGGGCGCCGCCCGCGCAAGGGGGAACTTCCCGGATCCGTCTGCCCGTGGTGCACTTGCGCGCTGTGGCGAAGCACGACCGCCCCCTACCGACCCGCGCAGGCCAGCGCAAACCCCGACTTGCGAAGCCATCCCAGCCCCCGTATACTCCACCCCTGACGGAGGCGGGGATCCCATGGCACATGCAGCGATTCGGGTGGGGGACGTGGATCTCTACGCGGGCACGGCCGAGGCGGACCTGGGCCTGTCGCGCTTCTTCGAGAGCGCCCGCGGCACGCCCATGGCCACGCTCGAGATCCTCTGCGCCCCCAAGGCCGGGGGCGACGACGCGGTCGGCCCGATCTTCCAGGACCGCACACTCCACATCGTGATCGAAGATGTGGAGCGCGACCTGTTCGAGATCTTCCGGCACATCGGATACCTGGCCGGCGTCTGGAGTCCTTGCTACGCCTTCGTGCATGCGGCCGGCCTGCTCCTGCAGGGCAAGGGGGTGCTGCTCCTCGGTCGCTCGGGCCACGGCAAGTCCACCCTGGCCGCACGGCTCGGCGGCACCGTGATCGACGACGACATGCTGCTCGTGGACGAGACCGAGATGGTCCGCGTCTCCCAATACGGGGCGCACATCAAAGCCGACGGACGCACCGTGCGGCTGGCCGAAGACGAGCACGAACGGGCGCCGGTCGACTGCATCTTCCTGCTCGACCGGAACGCCGAGCCCGGCCGGGTCGATCCAATCCAGGCATCAACCATCCAACCGCGGGAGACCTTCGACGACCACCTCCATCCCCGGCTCTTTGCGCGCTACGAAGCCAAGAGCGCCCTTGCTTTGCGCGCGCCCGCCTTTCGCATCGGCACCCGCCGGGCCCCGGCCGAGAGCCAGCGCATGATCGAGTACGTGCTGGAGCACCTGTGAGCCCGGCCGTGCCGGCCGCGGGCTTTGACATGCCGGAGAACTTCCGTTAGAGTGACCCCCGCCGCGCGGGTCCAGGAACCCCGCGCGCCACGCAAGCGATCGCAGGAGACCGCATGCCCGCCGCCCCCTCTTCGGACGAGGACATCCTCACCAACGAGGAACGCAGGGAGATCGAGCAGGAAGTCGCAGATCTCGAGAAGGAACTCGAGCGCTTCCAGAAGGAGAAGGAGCGCGTGCGGGCGATCGTGGGCAGCATCGGGGGCGTGCCCAGGTTCCATTCCAAGATCGCCAACTACCTGATCGCCGCGGTCATCATCGCATGCCTCGTGCTTTCGCTCTGGGCAGAAACGGCAGTGGTGCAGCTGGCCATGGTCGAGGTCGCGATCGCCGTACTCTCCTTCAAGTTGATCTACGTCATCTACCAGCAGTCGCGGGTGAACCACTTCCAACTCTGGGTGCTGACCGCGCTCGAGTGGCGCATGGACGAATTGTTCCGTCTGCTGCGCGAAGAGCAACGCGCGCGGCAGACATCCGCGCCGCACGCGGCCGATGCCGACAGCGCAGGAGACGAGACCTCCGGCGCTGCCTCGCAGGCATGAACCCCTCTACCCGTCTCCTCCTGCCTCTGCAGCGGATGCGCCGTCACGCCTTGCACCGGATGCTTCGTGCACCCGGGCGTAGCGGTAGTAGGTCTCGCGCATGAGCACGCCCAGCGCGGTCTGGCCCGACCAGCCCCACCGGTTGCCGTAATCGTCCTTGGACGGGTCCCATGAGCCTTTCGCGTCCTCGGCCGTGCCCTGCACGCTGTGGCAGAGACCGACCACCGGCCCGTGGCTGCGTTCGTTGAGGAGCCAGGTCACGCCCGGCCAAGGCGCGTCCCTGATCATGGGCCTGCTCGCCACCCTGGCCGATGCGGGGGCCGAGAGCACCGGCCGGACTGCGACCGCGCACCTCGTGCGCGAAGCCCGCCGGCTCGTGGCCGCGCACATCGAAGGCGACGTCAACGTCTCGGACCTGGCCCGGGAGCTTTCGGTCTCGGCCGCCCACCTCTGCCGGGTCTTCCGCCGCGAGCTGGGGCTGAGGCCGCTGCAGTACCTCACGCAGGAGAAGGTGCGCCACGCCTGCGAACTCCTCCGCGACACCCAGCAGAGCTGCAAGGAGATCAGCGCACGCCTCGGCTACGACAACGCCTCCCACTTCGCCCGCACCTTCCGCCGCGTCACCGGCACCACGCCCCGGGCCTTCCGGCAGCAGGGCGGCGTGCCGGTGGTGTGAGGCAAACGCGACCCGCGGCTCCAGACAGGACCACGGGATCAGCAGGATTGCCTTCCATCATCCGGTCCCTCCTGTTAAGCTGTCCGCAGCAGGAGCGCCCGGCCTGTCGACCGCACGGGAGGATTGCCATGAAGAATATCGCCGTACGCATGGACCGGCCGCACCTCGAGGACCTGCCGGACAAGACCGTGCCCGCGCCCTACGACTTCCGCTGGTACCAGGCCGGCGACGAAGAAGCCTGGGTCCGCATCCACGAACGCGCCGACGACTACAACGAGGCGAGCTTGCAGCTCTTTCGCGACCAGTTCGGCGACGACGCGGCCCGTTTGTCTGAACGCCAGGGCTACCTCCTCGACCCGGAGGGTGCACCCGTGGGCACGGCCTCGGCCTGGCGGGACCCAAACGATCCGGAGAACTGGGGACGCGTGCACTGGGTGGCGATCGTGCCGACCCACCAGGGCAAGAAGCTGAGCCGCCCGCTCATGGGGCAGATCCTGCAACGGCTCCAGGAGCTGGGGCACGAGAAGACGTACCTGATGACCAACACGGACCGCCTGCCGGCCATCCACCTCTATCTCAAACTCGGCTTCCGGCCGGCCGTGCGCAGCGACGAGGAACGGGCCGGTTGGGAGGCGGTGGGCAGGGCCCTGGGCCGGGACGATCTACTCGCGGAGGGGTAACTGCCGCTCGACGCTATCCCGCATTTTGCGCTTGTGGCAGGCGGCTTCCGGGATAGGATCGGCCCGTAGACACGCGCGCCTCGCGCCGGAGCTTCCGCCATGCTGCTTTCCCACGCGTTCATCGAGACAGCCAAGCGCTACGGTTCCAAGACCGCCGTGGTCGACGGCTCCCTCGGCCTGCGGTTCACGTACACGCGGCTGCTCACAGGTTCGCTCCTGTTCGCGCGCCGGTTCGCGGCCTGGCCCGGGGAGCGCGTGGGGGTCATGCTTCCCAACTCCGCAGGGGCCATGCTCGCGGTGACCGGACTCGTCGCAGCCGGCAAGGTGCCGGTCATGATCAACTTCTCCACGGGCGCGGCTGCGAACTGCGCCTACGCGCAAGAGACCTGCGGACTCGCACGCATCCTGACCGCGCGCAAGCTGCTCGCAGCCGTGGACTGCCCGGCCACAGAGGGCATGTGCATGGTCGAGGACCTGCTGGGGCAGGTGAGGAGCCCCGAGAAGGTTCTGGCGCGATTGCGGGCCCTGCTCCCGGCGTCGTGGATCCAGCGCTCTCTTCCAGCCGTGGAGCCCGATCGGGACGCGGTGATCCTCTTCACGAGCGGGAGCGAGCGCGCGCCCAAGGCCGTGCCCCTGACACACGCGAACCTCGCGAGCAACATCCAAGCCTCGGTCCGGGCCCTGGCACTCGAGAGCGACGACGTGATGATGTCGATCCTGCCCTTCTTCCACGTCTTCGGCATCAGCGTCAATCTGTGGCTCCCGCTCCTCACGGGCATGAGGGCGGTCACTTGGGCGAGCCCGCTCGACTACGCGCACATCCCGCGCCTCGTGCGCGAGGAGAAGGCCACCGTGCTCGCCGCAACGCCCCTCTTTCTCAAGGCCTATCTCGAGGGGGCAGCGCCCGGCGACTTCGAGAGCCTGCGCCTCGTGGTCGCGGGCGCGGACCGCCTGCCGGACGCGCTCCGGCGGACGTACAAGGAGCGGCACAACATCGACCTCCTCGAAGGCTACGGCACCACGGAGACGAGTCCCGTGATCTCGGTCAACACGCCGGAAGCGAACCGGCCGGGGAGCATCGGCCGGCCGATTCCCGGGGTGGAGGTGAGCATCGCCCACCCCGAAACCGACGCCGTACAGCCGGCGGGCGAAACGGGACGCATCCTGGTCCGCGGGCCGCTCGTCATGCAGGGCTACCTCAACGCGCCCGAGGAGAACGCCGCGCGGCTGCGGGACGGATGGTACGACACCGGCGACATGGGGCGTCTGGATGCGGACGGTTTCCTGTGGCACTGCGGCCGCCTGCGCCGGTTCGTCAAGGTGGGCGGGGAGATGGTCTCGCTCGCGCGCACCGAGGCCGCGCTCGAGGCCGCGCTGCCCGCGGACACGGCCTGCTGCGTGGTGGATGTGCCCGACAAGCGCAAGGGCGCGCGCATCGTCGCGGCCGTGAACCGGCCCGTGGACCGGCAGGCCGTGCTGGCCGCCATCGGCGACACGCTCCCGCCGTTCGCCCTGCCCCGCCGGTTCGTTGTACTGGACGACCTCCCGCTCACCGCCACCCGCAAGGTCGACTTCCGCGCGGTGGCTGCGCTCGTGCGGGAGCGGCTGGGGTGAGCCGAACGCCGGGTCCGACCGCGCGGCGGATGCCGGACGCGGTCGGCGCGCGACTGCCGTGGGTGGCGAAAGGGCGGCTGGCGCCCTGCGATGCGCGGCCAGCGATCGACGTGACGCAGCGAATACAAGACGCAACAGGAGGCTGGACATGAGCCGACGGCGCGGTCGGAAACAGAGGCGGCAGCACACGCCCAAACGCGCAGTTCCATTCGGCCCGGCACCCGCTGGCGAGCGCAAGCGCCTGCTGGAGGCCACCAAGAAACTCTCCCGCACGGAACGCGAGGTCCTGCGGCTGCTTTCGGCGGCGTATGAACCCGTAGCCACCTTGACGTTCTGCAAGTGCCTGGACGAATGCGGCATCCGCGACGACAAGAATCCATTCACGCGACAACGGCTCGACGACATCTTTGCGAAATTCGCCGCACTGGGACTTGCCCAGCAAGACGGCCGGAGCCGCACCCGCATCGCCGGCGCAGTGGCCGAAGTCCTGACGCGTGAGCTCGCCGCCAAGGGCCGGCTCGACGACGCGGCCGAGGCGTTCGAACGCCACCTTCCAGATGTCGAGGTGTATGCCAACTACTGGCATTCGAGCTTCCGCAACACCGAGCAGGCCCTGCGTTGCATCCGGCTCGCGCTGTACCGCAAGGACAAGCTCGCTTTCGAGGTGTATTTCCGCTTCGGCATCGGCCAGTACGGGCTCGGTTATGCACACGAGCCGCGGGCGACCGCTACTGACCTGATCCGCTCGATCTGGTGGAATCCCTACGACCCGGCCTGGTTGGACGAGTTGCCCGCTTCCATGCGCGACAACGTGCTTCTCGTTCTGCTCGACGACGAGGATGCCGGCCGGGCCGCCTGCCCGCCCGAAGCACTCGCGATCCTGGACGACGTGGCCGCGGGCCGCAGGCACGACGTGTCGAGCAACCTGATGTACGCCTACGCATGGCGTCTCCTCAAGGCGGGCCGCATCCCCGAGCTGCAGCATCTGGCGATCGACACCTTGCCGCGCCTCGACGAGACGGGAGCCTACAGCGGGATCCTGGTCGAGGGCATCGTCCACGTGCTGGTCGGCCGGGACGCAAAGGCCTTGGATGCCTTCGACCGCGCGTTGGCCACGAAGAAGAAACTGCTGGGCAGGCGAAAGGTCTGGTTCGAGACGGATGTGATCGTCTTCTACCTGCTCGCGATTCTGCGCATGGACGATCCCAAGCGCCTGCACGAAGGCAAGGCCCAGCTCGCCCAGTTGGCCAAGAAGCGTATCAACCTGGATACGGTGACCCTGCTGCAGCGTGTCTTCGATCGGCGCCTCGGAGAACCGTCGCAAGAGTTTTCGGCAGGCAGCTACACGGCCTTGATGCTCGCGACCCGTCCCGGCGACGCCCTTGTGCGCCTGATCGCCTGTCTCACCGAATTCTGGCGTGCGTGGGATCTTTCGAACGAGTTCGCCCGGGCACTCGAAACCATGCAGCGGGAAGCCCGCAAGCGGGGCCAGCAATGGATCGCGGCCGAAGCGGCCACCCTGCTCGAGCGGGCCGGGCGCAAGGTCGGACCTTCGGCCGCGGATGAAGCGAAAGCGTTCTACGCCGAAACGGGCGTGCGGCCCCTGGTCGACGTCTTGCGCCGCCAGGAGCCATGGGAAGACGCGCTCGACGCAATGACGCGCTTCCTCGAAGCGCCGACCGCGGGCGCCGCACAGGAGGAGCAACGCGAAACGCGGCTCGTCTGGCTCCTTCACCACTGGGCGGACGAGCACACCGGAAACGGCTTCCTCGACATCGAACCCCGCGAGCAGAAGCGCAACAAGCGCGGCTGGACCAAGGGCCGCAAGGTGGCGTTGAAACGCCTGGCCACCGAGCGCGACGCGTTCCCCCATCTGACCCCGGAGGACATCAAGGTCTGCGAAGCGATCGAGTCCTACATCGAGACGAACTACGGACGCTCGCGTCACTACGGCAGCCGCATCGCCTATGCGTTCGACAAACAAAGGGCGCTCCGCGCGCTGGCAGGCCATCCCCGCCTCTTTCTCGCCGACAGCCCGCACACGCCCGTCGAACTGGTCGAAAGGCAACCGGAACTGCGGGTCGAGGAAGCCGACGACGAGCTGATCCTCCGCATGGTTCCGTCGATCCAGGGCAAAGCGGAACTGGTCGTCGAGAAGGACGGCCCCACGCGCTTCGCCGTCTGCTTTCCGGAGGAGGGGCACCGCCGACTGGCCAGCATGCTCGGGGAGGAAGGCGTGCGCGCGCCCGCTGCCGCGCGCGACCGGGTCCTGCAGGCGGTCAGCGCGGTCGCGTCCACGGTGACGGTCCATTCGGACATCGGCGGCGGCGCGGCCGCAAAGGAGATCGATCCCGACGGGCGCCTGCACGCCCACCTCCTGCCGCTGGGCGAAGGCGTGCGCATCGAGCTGCTCACCAAGCCGCTCGGCCCCGGCGGCCCGGCGCGCGGGCCGGGCGACGGCAGTGCGGGCATGGTGGCCGAGATCGACGGCGAACGCTTCCAGACCCGCCGCGACCTGGAGGCCGAACGCCAAAACGCCGACGCCCTGCTGGACAGCTGCCCCGCCCTGGCGCACGACGTCTCCGGACGGTGGCAGTGGACCTTGGACGACCCGGCCGAAGCCCTGGAGGCCCTGGCCGAACTGCGCGAGAACGAGGAACGCATCGAACTCCACTGGCCCCGCGGCGGCCGGATCAAGGTCGGCCGCCCCGTCTCCTTCGACGATCTCTCGCTGGGGATCAAGCGGGGCAAGGACTGGCTGGGCGTGAGCGGCGACCTGCGGGTGGACGAGGACCGCGTGGTTCCCCTGGCCGAGTTGCTCGCACGCATGGACGACGCCACGGGCCGTTTCGTGCGCATGGAGGACGGCGACTACCTCGCCTTGACCGAAGCCCTGCGCCGCCGGCTGGAGGAACTCCGCGCTGTCGGCGAAACGTCCGGCGAAATCATCCGGCTCCATCCGCTGATGGCCGCGCGCGTCGACGCCCTGGCCGAGGACGCCGGCTCGGTCAAGGCCTCGGCCAAATGGAAGAAGGAACGCAAGGTTTTGCGAGAAGCGTACCAGATGGAGATCGAGACGCCGTCCACGCTGCAGGCCGAATTGCGCGATTACCAGCAGGAGGGCTTCGTCTGGATGGCACGGCTCGCGCACTGGGGCGCGGGTGCCTGCCTGGCCGACGACATGGGCCTGGGCAAGACCGTGCAAGCGCTGGCGCTCCTCCTTCGACGCGCAGAGGCGGGCCCGGCCCTCGTGGTGGCGCCGACCTCGGTCTGCGGCAACTGGGCCGAGGAGGCGGCGCGTTTTGCGCCGACGCTGCACGTGCACCCGTTTGCCCCCGCCGACCGGGAAGCGCTCGTGGCCGACGCCGGCCCGTTCGATCTCGTGATCTGCAGCTATGGCCTGCTCCAGCAGGAGGCCGACCTCCTGGCGGGGCGCGACTGGGCCACCGCGATCCTCGACGAAGCGCAAGCGATCAAGAACGCCTCCACGCAGCGATCAAAGGCGGCCATGCGCCTGCAGGCGGATTTTCGCATGATCCTGACCGGAACCCCGATCGAAAACCATCTGGGCGAATTGTGGAACCTCTTCCGCTTCGTCAACCCGGGCCTCCTGGGCGGGCGGGAGCGCTTTCAGCGCACCTTTGCCGGCCCCATCGAGCGGGACCGCGACCCCGAGGCGCGAGCGCGTCTGCGGTCGTTGGTGCAACCGTTTCTGCTGCGGCGGACCAAGGCGCAGGTACTGCGGGAATTGCCGGCGCGCACAGAGATCACCCTCCGCGTGGAGCCGAGCGAGGAGGAACGCGCCTTCTACGAGGCCCTGCGCCGCACGTGCGTCCGCGAGGTGGAGGCCGGCGAAGGCGGCCCCGAAGGGAAGCGCTTCAAGATCCTCGCCGCCATCACGCGGCTGCGCCGGGCGTGCTGCCATCCCGCGCTCGTGCAGCCCGGCGTCACGACCGGATCGGCCAAGCACGAATCTCTGGAGACGATCCTCGACGAATTGCTGGACAACCGGCACAAGGCCCTGGTCTTCAGCCAGTTCGTCGATCACCTCGCCCTCCTGCGCGAACGCATGGATCAGCGCGGCGTGTCGTACCAGTACCTCGACGGATCCACGCCGCAGAAGGAGCGCGACAAGCGCGTCAAGGCCTTTCAGTCGGGTGAGGGCGAGCTCTTTCTCATCAGCCTCAAGGCGGGCGGCCTCGGCCTGAATCTCACGGCCGCGGACTATGTGATTCACATGGACCCCTGGTGGAATCCAGCGGTGGAGGACCAGGCCGCCGACCGCACGCATCGCATCGGCCAGACGCGCCCTGTGACGATCTACCGGCTCGTCGCGCAAGATACCATCGAGGAGAAGATCGTCCAACTGCACCGCGACAAGCGGGATTTGGCCGACAGCCTCCTCGAAGGCGCGGAAGCCGGCGGACGCCTCTCGGCGGAAGACCTGCTGCGCCTGCTGCAAGCGGGATAGGCTGCGGTGCGCGGGCTGCGATGCCTCACGATCCATACTTGATCCACGCGCTGCAGCTGCCCTCGCTCGAGACCATGCAGGGGCCGACCGGGTGCGCCGGCGTACAGCCGGTGCCGAAGAGCGGACAGGCGAGCGGCGCGATCTTGCCCTTCAACACATCCCCGCACGCACAGCCCGGCGGCAGGGCTGCGTCGGTCGTGGTCAGACCGAACCGTCGGGCCGCATCCAGCCCGGCATAGGTGTCGGCGAGCTCGAATCCCGATCCCGGAATCCAGCCGATGCCCCGCCACAGGGCGTCCGCCGGCGTCAGGACCTCGGCCATGCGCTGGCGGGCCCTGGGGTTGCCTTCCGGCCGCACGGCGCGGGGGTAGAGGTTTTCGATGCAGGGCCGGTCTTCGTTCACCGCCCGCATCAGCGCCTCGATTGCGCGCAGGATGTCCACGGGCTCGAAGCCCGTGATCGCCCCCGGCTTTCCGAACGGGACCAGCAGGTGGTAGGGCTCCTCCCCCAGGATCACGGACACGTGCCCGGGCAACAGAAAGCCGTCCACCTGGATCTCGGAATCCTGCGCCAGCGCCGACAGCGCCGGCGGGATGGCCTTCATGGCCGCGTAGAACGAGAGATTGCCGAGCCCCTCACGCGCAGCCGCCTGGATGGTGGACGCGTTGCCCGCGGCCGTGGTCTCGAAGCCGATCGCGAGGAAGACGACCTCGGCCCGCGTTTCGCGCGCCAGCGCCAGCACGTCGTGCGCCGAGTAGACCAGGCGGATGTCCGCGCCTTTCCCGCGAGCTTCCTCGAGGCTGGTCGCGTCGCCGGGCACGCGTATCATGTCGCCGAACGTGGCGAGCACAATGCCGCGCTCGCACGCGAGCGCGCACGCGTTGTCGATGTACCCGCCGGGCGTCACGCACACCGGGCAACCCGGCCCGGAGATGAGCCGGACGTTGTCGGGAAGCAGATCCCGCAGCCCCCACCGCCCGATGGCGTGGGTGTGGGTGCCGCAGACTTCCATGAAGACATACTGCGCCCGCTGGTCAGCCAGCGCGCGGATCCGGTCCCGCAGCCCCTGGACCAGATGCTTGTCCTGGAACGGCTTCAGAAGCCCCACCGAGCGATTCCCTCAAAAGCGCCAGCACCTCTTCGGCTTCCTGCTGGTCGTATTTGTCGATGGCGAATCCGGCGTGCACGAGCACGTAGTCGCCCACTTCGACCGTCTCCAGCAAAGCGAGCTCGGCCTGCAGCCGGTTGCCGCCCGCGTCCACAGTGGCCGTCGATCCCTCGATCGCGAGCACACGGGCGGGTACAGACAGGCACATACGCGGCCTCCATCCCTCCCCGGCCGCCCCATTTCCCTTGCGGACCGGCCGGGAATGCGATACAAGTCATTCATAGGTAACCGTAGTCGATCGCGCCTTCACTTGCAAGGAGAACCCCGGGGCTTTCCTCCGCACCCTGGCCCGAATCCCATGCCGGACACCATTCTGCTCTCCCACGGCGGCGGTGGTCTGCTCTCGGCCGCTTTCATCGACGAGCACATCCGCACACGCTTCTCCAACGCCTGGCTCGACCGCATGGGCGACTCGGCCGTGCTCGAGACGGAGAGGTCGCACATCGCGTTCACCTCCGACTCGTTCGTGGTCTCGCCCCTGTTCTTCCCGGGCGGCAACATCGGCGACCTCGCCGTCTGCGGCACGGTCAACGACCTGGCCATGGCCGGGGCCCGGCCGCAGTGGCTCAGCCTCTCGCTGATCCTCGAGGAAGGCCTGCCCGTGCCCGACCTGGAACGCATCCTCGACACGATCCGGGACCGGGCGGAAGAAGCGAAGGTGGCGGTGGTCTGCGGCGACACCAAGGTGGTGGAGAGGGGACAGGCCGACGGCGTGTACATCAACACGGCCGGACTCGGTGCGTTGCCCGACAGCGTGGCGTGCGCCGCAGAGAACGCGCGGCCCGACGATCGCATCCTGCTCTCCGGCGCCGTGGGCCTGCACGGACTCGCCGTCCTGCTCGCCCGCGAGGACCTCGGCCTCTCGAGCCCGATCACGAGCGATGTGGCGCCTCTGAACGGCGTGGTCGCGTCCCTGGTCGAGGCGGGCCTCACGCTCCACGCAATGCGCGACCTGACCCGGGGAGGGCTGGCGACCGCGCTCCACGAAATCGCCGGAAGCGCTGCCGTCAGCATGGAACTCGAGGAGGAACGCATCCCATCGATCGAGGCCCAGCAGGCGGCCTGCGACCTCTTGGGGCTGGACCCGCTCCACATCGCGTGCGAGGGCCGCTTCATCGCCCTGGTCCCGCCGGAAGACGCTGACGCAGCGCTCGACGTGATGCGCGCATGCCCGGTCGCGCGTGAAGCCGCCTGCATCGGCACGGTGCGCGAACAGGACCGGCACGCGCTCGAACTCGTCACCGCCGTGGGCAGCCGCCGCGTGCTCACCATGCCCCGCGGCGAGCAGATGCCGCGGATCTGTTGAGCCGTAGACCGGGAGCGAACAACGATGCACGAGTGGTCGGTCGCACAGAGCATCCTCGAAGTCATCGAGCAGCAGCTCGGCGGCAAACAGCGCCTCGCCAGCGTGGACCTGCGCCTCGGCCCGCTGAGCGGGGTGAATGCGGACGCGCTGCAGTTCTGCTTCTCCGAGGTGGCCCAGCAGCAGGGCTTCGGCCCTACCGCGCTCTGCATCGAAGCCGTGCCCGCTGAACTCCGCTGCCGGAGCTGCGGTGCGACATACACGACCGAAGACTTCTTCGCCGCGTGTCCCCAATGCGGCTCCCCCGACCGCACCATTCTGAGCGGCGGGGAATGCCAGGTCCAATCCGTGGAGGTGCCAGACGCATGACCAGCAAAGAGCCATCCAAGCAGATCCGGGTCGACGCCCCGGCCATGAGCAAGAACGACAGGATCGCGGCCGAGAATCAGCAGTTCTTCGACGCCCGCGGCCTGCTCGCCGTCAACCTGATCAGTTCGCCCGGAAGCGGCAAGACCGCGCTGCTGGAGGCCCTGGCCGAACGCCTGGGGCCGGCCCTGGCCGTGATCGCGGGCGACGTGCAGACTGACCGCGATGCCGCACGCATCCGCAAGACCGGGTGCGCGGTCCAAGCCATCGAGACCGGCGGCGCGTGCCATCTCGATGCCAAGCGGGTTCAGGAGGCGCTCGCGCACCTGCCCCTGGAGGAGGGAACGCACGAGATCCTGGTCATCGAGAACGTGGGCAACCTCGTCTGCCCCTCGTCCTTCCTCCTCGGCGAGCACATGAAGATGGCCATCCTGTCCGTGCCCGAAGGCGACGACAAGGTGCTCAAGTACCCGTCCATCTTCTCGCGCATCGGGTGTCTGGTCCTCAACAAGATCGATCTGCTCGCAGCCATGGACTTCGACCCGGACCGGGTGGAGGCCGAGTGCCGCAGCCTGAACGAGGGGGTTCGCAGTTTTCGCCTATCGGCCAAGACCGGCCAGGGAGTGGACGCGCTGTGCACGTTCCTGCAGGAAAAACGATCCTCGTTACAGGCATCGTCCAGGGCGTAGGATTCCGTCCCTTCGTTTACGGTCTGGCGGATCGGCACGGCG
Organism: uncultured Planctomycetaceae bacterium; assembly: GCA_964496245.1. GTDB lineage: Bacteria > Planctomycetota > SZUA-567 > SZUA-567 > SZUA-567 > CAZBZG01. Next base: position 14,698 of record CAZBZG010000017.1, read on the forward strand.
TGCGGGGCGACGTACGCAATACCAGCGAGGGCGTGCGCATCCGCGCCTTTGGCGAACGCGAAGCAATCGAGCGGTTTGCCGCGGATCTGGAACGCCGCCCGCCTCCGCTCGCTGCGATCCAGGCGGTCCGCACCGAGGACGTTCCCTACGAGGACCGCGACGCCTTCGTCATTCGCCCCTCGGAGGACGCGGCCGCGCGGCAGGTAGCGGTGACGCCGGATGCCGCGCTCTGCGCCGACTGCCGGCGCGAACTCCTCGACCCAGCCGACCGGCGATACCGGTATCCCTTCATCAGCTGCACCCACTGCGGCCCGCGGTACTCGGTGCTGCTGGACGTGCCCTACGACCGGCCGAACATCACCCTGAAGAACTTCCCCCTGTGCGACGCCTGCCGGGCCGAGTACGAGGATCCCACCGACCGGCGCCATCACGCCCAGACCGACTGCTGCCCCGCGTGCGGCCCGCAGCTCTGGTGCGCCGGCAGCAACGGCCAGCGGCTCGCAGACGATCCCATCGGGGCCGCGGCCCGGGCCCTTGCCCGGGGCCAAATCGTGGCCGTCAAGGGGCTCGGCGGCTTCCACCTGGCCTGCGACGCGCGGAACAACGATGCGGTCGAACGCCTCCGCGCGCGCAAGGACCGGGAGGAGAAGCCGTTCGCCGTCATGGTGCGCGACAAAGACGCCGCGCAACAGCTCGCGGAGCTGCCGGCCTATGCGGGCGAGCTCTTCGCGTCGCCCGCGAGCCCCATCGTGATCGCGCGCAAAGTGCATCCCGAAGGCCTCGCCCCGGCCGTGGCGCCGGGGAACGACTTCTACGGGCTGATGGTGCCCTACACGCCGCTCCACGTGCTGCTCCTGGCCGAAGGCCCGGACGCCCTCGTGATGACGAGCGCCAACCGGACCGACGAGCCCATCGCCATCGACAACCACGAAGCGCTCGAGCGGCTGGACGGCATCGCCGACGCCTTTCTCCTGCACGACCGGCCCATCAGCATCCGCGTGGACGACTCGGTGGTGCTCGCGACCGGCGGCGGTCCTACGCTCCTGCGCCGCGCGCGCGGGTATGTCCCGGCCGGGATCGAGACCGGCCGCAACGTGGACGGCATCGCCGGGTTCGGGCCCATGCTCAAGAACACCCTGGCCGTGGGCCGGGGCACGGTCGTCTACCCCGGCCAGCACGTGGGCGACCTCAACAACCGGCTGGCGCTGGACATGTTCGACGAGGTCTACGCGCATTTGCAGGCCATTCTGGGCGTCAGCGTCCGCCGGATCGCGTGCGACCTGCATCCGGACTACCCCACCACGCGCCTGGCGGCCGAGACCGGCCTGGAGACGGTAGCCGTGCAGCACCACCACGCGCATCTCGCGGGGCTCATGGCCGAGCACCGCGTGTACGATCGCGGCATCGGACTCGCGTTCGACGGCACGGGCTACGGCCCGGACGACCAACTCTGGGGCGGGGAGGTCTTCACCTTCGACCCGGCGTCCTTCGAACGCGCCTTTCACCTGGAGTACGTGCCCCTGCCGGGCGGCGAACAGGCCATCCGCGAACCCTGGCGCATGGCGCTCGCCCATCTCGTGCACCACAGGCTCGACTGGACGCCGTTCGTGGAAAACGAACTGGCCGACCGCGCCCCGCAGGCGGCCTCCGTGGTCAAGCTCCTGCAGAGCGACATTCCCCGGGTGCACACCAGCGGCATGGGCCGGCTCTTCGACGCGGTCGCCAGCCTGACCGGCCTCTGCCATACGGCGAGTTACGAAGGCCAGGCGCCCATGCGACTCGAGGGCGCGCTCACGGATGCGGGGGAGCCCTACGGCTTCGAACTCGAAGGGGGGCGGATCCGTACGGGCCGGCTCGTGGCGGATGTTTTGCGAGACGTGGAGGCCGGCGTGGCGCCAGGGATCATTTCAGGCCGGTTCCACAACACCATCGTGGCGCTGGCGCTCGAGGCGTGTCGCCGGGTGCGCGCGGCCGAAGGCCTCACGCGCGTCTTTCTCTCCGGCGGCTGTTTCGTGAACGCGTTCCTGCGCACCCGCATTCCCGGGCGTCTCGCGGCCGACGGGTTCGAGGTCTTCGCCCACCGCCTCCTCCCGCCCAACGACGGCGGGGTCTCCACGGGGCAGGTGCTCGTCGCCGCCGCCCGCGAGGGCTGAACGACACGGCCGAACGACAACGCCAGACGACGCTGCCGGCGGAACGAATCCGCCGGCAGCGTGGCGTACACATTTCGGGAGCGCGCCCGGCGCGCTGCCCATGGTCATCGCTTCTTGCGCGCGGACTTCTTCTTGCCGCCGCGTTTCTCCAGCGGCACGTACGGCTCGTCGAACTTGCCGATGTAGAAGGCCCGCGGCCGGAAAATCCGGTTGTTCTGCAGGTACTCGAGAACCCGGGCGGTCCATCCGGCCACGCGGCTGACCGCAAAGATGGGCGTGAACATGGGGGTTGGGATGCCCATGCCCCTGTAGACCAGACCCGAGTAGAAGTCCACGTTCGGAAAGATGCCCTTGGACGAGCCGAGTTCGCGGACGACCTCCTTCTCCAGACTCCGCGCCGTGCGGAACAGGCGCTGGATCTCCTTGTTGTCTTCGGCCACGTGCTCGGCCAGTGGCGCCAGGATCCGCGCACGCGGATCGTAGGTCTTGTACACGCGATGGCCGAAGCCCACGATCTTGCGCTTATCGCGCCGGGCCTTCTTGTACCATGCCTTGACGTCCTTAACCTTCTGGATTTCCTCGAGCATGTAGAGCACATGCTCGTTGGCCCCGCCGTGGAGCGGGCCGTTGAGCGCGGCGATGCCGGCGCCGATGGAGAAGTAGATGTCCGACAGCGTGCTCGCCACCACCATGGAGCTGAACGTGCTCGCGTTCATGCCGTGGTCCGCGTGGAGGATCAGGCAGACGTCCATGATCCGCGCCTCTTGCGGCGTGGGTTCCCTCCCCGTCATCATGTACAGGAAATTGGCCGCGTGGCTGAGGTCGTCGCGCGGCTCGATGGGGAGCTTGCCTTCGCGCAGCCGGCTGATGGCCGCGGTCAGGGTGGCCGTGCCGCTGATCAGATGATAGATATCCTCCAGCGCCGACTCGTGCGGAGCGACTTCGAAGACGGCGTGCTCGTGGCCTTCGGGCAGGGTCTCTTCGGGGATGGAGTCGTCGTCCGTGTGAATGGCTTCGACTTTGTCGCGGTCCTCGATGCGATCCTCGGCGTGGCCGTAGACGCGGCGGAGCAGATTGACGCCCAGACGCAGTCCGCCCATGGGATTCAGCTGCTCCACGGGAAAGCCCTGCAGCATGCGCAGCGTCTGGGGCAGATGCCGGTAGCGGCCCAGCTTGTTCTTGAACCATTCGAGCAAGCGGGGCGTGGGCAGCCGGCCGAAGAGCAGAAGATACGCCACCTCCTCGAAGGTGGAGCTCGCCGCCAGATCGAAGATATTGTATCCCCGGTAGGTCAGGATGCCCTGCCCGCCGTTGACGTGACCGATCTTCGTGTAGCAGGCGATCGCACCCTCGAGGCCTGGCCCGATGGTGCAGTCGACGGGCCAGCTCTCCTTGGCCGCCGTCGGTCCTTCGGCGTTGGGCGGGATCTCTGCGCGCGCCTTTTTCGCGGCTTCGCGCATCAGTTTGGTAAGATTCTTGGTCTTCTCAGGCATACAATCCTCCTTATCGATCCAAAGCGTATCGCAGACCGTACCACATCAAGGCCAAGAGTCAAGGGGAAAGGCTGTCTGCGCAGGGCCGGCAAACGCCCGGCGCGTTGCGGGAGGACAAGGCCGCCCGCCGATCGCCGCGGCCAGCGGGCGCGGTCTTCACGCTCCGAGCTTCTCGATGTTCTCGCGCACGATGGTGGCTGAATCATGAAGGGCCTGCCGCTCGTCATCGGTGAGACCGATCTCGAGGATCTGCTCCACGCCTTTGGCGCCGAGCCGGACCGGCACGCCCGCGACCACGTCCCGCAGGCCGTATTCCCCGTTCAGGACGGCCGCGCAGGGGAGCACCCGCTTGACGTCGTTCAGGATGGCGGCGACCATCTCCACCGCGCTCGCGCCCGGCGAATAGTAGGCGCTGCCCGTCTTGAGGTGCCCCACGATCTCCCCGCCGGCCTTGCGGGTCCGCTCCACAATGCGGTCGATCGCCGCCGGATCCAGCAACTGGGGAATCGGAATGCCGGAGACCGTGCAGTACCGGGGGAGCGGCACCATGGCGTCGCCATGCCCGCCCAGCACCAGCGCCTGCGTATCCCTGACGGATACATCCAGTTCCGCGGCCACGAACGCCCGGAAGCGCGCCGCATCCAGCACGCCAGCCATACCCAGGACACGCTCGGCAGAAAACCCGCTCGTCTTCCAGCAGAGATAGGTCATGATGTCCAGCGGATTCGTGACCATGACGAGAAGGCTGTCGGGCGAGTGGGCGACCACGTTCTTCGTGATCTCGCGGATGATCTCGGCGTTCTTCACCAGGAGATTTTCGCGGCTCATGCCGGGTTTGCGGGCCAGCCCGCCGGTGATCACCACCACGTCGGAGCCCGCGGTCTCCCGATAGTCCTTTGTGCCCGTGATCGTGCCGGCGAAGCCGCGCACCGGGCCGGTCTCCAGGAGGTCCAGTCCCTTGCCCTGGGACACCCCTTCGACAATATCCACGAGCACCACGTCCGCGAGGCCGTCCTCCGCCGCATACTGGGCCACGGTCGCGCCCACGTGTCCGGCTCCGATCACCGAAAGCTTGCGGTTCACGTCTCCTCCTCCCCAGCGCGGCCGTATCCATCCGCGCAGCGAACCGTCCTTCTGTGCAGCCGCCGTCTGGCAGGACGGCCCAACCTACTCGCTGGCGCGTTCAAGGACAAACGCGAAAACGAGCCGGCTGGCGCCCTGTCCGGCGGCTGCGCTATTTCTCTCCCGCCGCCTGGTACGCCCGCCAACGCGTCAGTACATCCGCGTCGCGCATGGTCTCCATGATGTAGGCGGCGAACTCCTGGCCCGAGGCGCCGGTGTCGCGTCCGGTCATGACGAGTTTCTTCTCATACTGCTGGCAGATGTCGAGCGCCGCCGTGAGCCGGTCCGCGCGCTCCTGAAAACCGATGTGGCCGATCAGCATGGCGGCCGCGCGGATCATGCTGCAGGGATCGGCGTACTGGGCGCGCCCCTCCTCGACCATGCGCGGGGCGCTTCCGTGAATGGCCTCGAACATGGCGTACTGCTTGCCGATGTTGGCCGATCCGGCCGTGCCCACCCCGCCCTGGAACTCGGCCGCCTCATCGGTCAGGATGTCGCCGTAGAGGTTGGGCAGCACCATGACGTCAAACGTGCGCCGCCGCTTCTCGTCCACCAGCTTGGCGGTCATGATGTCGATGTACCAGTCGTCGGCTTCGAGCTCGGGGTACTCCTTGGCGATCCGGTAGAAAGCATCGAGAAAGCGTCCGTCCCCGGTCTTGACCACGTTCGCCTTGGTCACGCAGGTCACCTTCTTGCGCCCCTGCTTCCTGGCCGTCTCGAAGGCGAGACGAACGATGCGTTCGGCGCCGGGCGTGCTGATCAAGCGGAAATCGATGGCGATGTCCTCGTCCACGTCGATGCCGTAGGGCCCCAGCGCATACAGGTCCTCGGTGTTCTCGCGGAAGAAGAGCCAGTCGATGCCCTGCTCGGGCACGCGCACGGGCCGGACGTTGGCAAAGAGATCCAGCTCTTTGCGCATCGCCACGTTGCAGCTCTCGATGTTCGGCCAGGGATCGCCTTTGCGGGGCGTGGTGGTCGGCCCCTTGAGCGTGACGTGGTACTGCTTGATCAGCTCGAGCACGTCGTCCGGGATCGCCTTGTTGTGCTTGGCCCGGTTCTCGATCGTGAGGCCTTCGATGTCCTCGAGCAGGACCTTGCCGTCTTCCACCTCTTCCTTGAGCACCTCGGTGAGCAGCCACTTCGCTTCTTTTGCGATGAAGGGTCCGATCCCGTCGCCTCCGAGGATCCCGATCTTCACGGGTGTGAGGGTGCTGTAGTCGGTCCAGTTTGACTGCGCCTTGACGCGTTCCATGCGCTCCATCTGGATCTCGAGCAACTTGCCGAAATGCTCCTGAGCGCGTGAGATGGCTTCGCGATTCACGTGGTCCTCCCTTGTCTGCCGCGTCGAAGTCCGAAACGGTGGCACGGTGCAACGGATCAGACTCGGCCTCCGCCGAGCCGCACAAAGGCCCCCCTGTATAGCCCGCCCGCTCCACCAACGCAAGCCGAAAACCGTGGCCGGCCGGATGCGGGGCGATCGCAGGTTGACTGTCCAGCATTAGCTGGTACACTCGTGAAGGGAATCTCTGCCCTTCTTCGGCCTGCGCCCGCAGAGGAGCCGCCCATGGCCCCGCGGCCTGGACAACTCACGTGCAATGCAGCGACCCACCCCTT
>CAZBZG010000017.1:21089-29220 GCA_964496245.1 uncultured Planctomycetaceae bacterium
TTGGGTGTGGCGACCGAGCGTCCGCGGCTCAGCTGGGTGCTGGAGGCCGACGAGCCCGGTCAGCGGCAGACCGCCTACCAGATCCTGGTGGCCGACACGCCCGAGGCCCTCGCCCGAGACCGGGGCGACCTCTGGGACTCGGGTGTCACGGTCTCGGACCGCTCGGTGGGGGTGGCCTATGCCGGCGCCCGCCTGCGTTCCCGGCAGGCGTGTTTCTGGAAGGTGCGCGTCTGGGACAGGGACGGACGCGCCAGTCCGTGGAGCCATGCGTCCTCGTGGGAAATGGGGCTGCTCCGGGGGGAGGACTGGAAGGCCCAATGGATCGCGGGCGGGCGTCTGCGCGTCGAAGGGCAGGACCGGCCCCCGCCCGCGCCGCTGCTGCGCAAGAAGGTGGTGTTGAACCGTCCCGTGCGCCGGGCCCGCGCCTACGTCTGCGGACTCGGCTACTACGAACTCTTCGTCAACGGCGCCAAGATCGGGGACGAGGTCCTGGCGCCCGGATTCACGCGCTACGATCGCACCGTGCTCTATCAGACGCACGACATCGGACCCGCGTTGCGCGAAGGGGAGAACGTCTTCGGCGTGCTCCTCGGCAACGGCTGGTACAACCTCTTCACCCACGATGCCTGGAACTTTTGCCAGGCGCCGTGGCGGGATCAACCCAAGCTGCTCGCGCAGTTCGAGATCGAGTCCCTCGAGGGCGCGCGCAAGATCGTGGCCACCAACACCACATGGAACCACAGCACCGGCCCCATCGTATTCGACGGGCTGCGCCACGGCGAAACCTATGACGCGCGGCTCGAAAAGCCCGGCTGGGCCGACCCCGGCACCAAGGCCCACGGGTGGCGGCGAAGCGTGCTCGTACCCGCCCCGGGCGGCGCACTGCACAGCCAGCAGCACCCCCCGATCCGCGTGACGGCCACGATCCAGCCGGTCGGGCTCGAACAGGTCCGTTCGGGCGTCTGGGTCTACGACCTCGGACAGAACATCAGCGGATGGGCGCAGCTCTGCGTGCGCGCCCCGCGCGGCACCGAGGTGACCCTGCGCTACGCGGAGAAGCGCACCGCCGACGGAGACATCGACCAGGGCAACATCCGCGGCCTGATCCGCAGCGGGGAGTGCCAGACCGACCGCTACATCTGCAAGGGCGAAGGGGACGAGGTCTGGGAGCCGCGGTTCACCTACCACGGGTTCCGGTGGGTGCAGGTCACGGGTATTCCGGGAGCGCTCACGGTCGGGAACCTCGCCGGCCGGGTCGTGCACACCGATCTCGCGACCCGGGGCGCATTCGCCTGCTCCAACGACCTCCTCAACCGCATCCACGAATGCGCGCGATGGTCGACCCTGGGCAACTACCATGGCATGCCCACCGACTGTCCCCATCGCGAGAAGAACGGCTGGACCGGGGACGCTCAGCTCTCGGCCGAACAGGTGCTCTTCAACTTCGACCCGCGCACGGCCTACCGGAAATGGATGCGCGACCTGCGCGACGCCCAGCGACCGAGCGGACAACTGCCCGGCATCGTGCCCACGGGCGGATGGGGCTTCAACTGGGGCAACGGGCCGGCCTGGGACAGCGCCGCCATCCTCATCCCCTGGTACCTCTATGTGTACGACGGCGACCGCGACATCCTGGCCGAACACTATGCGTGCATGAAACGCTACGTGGACTACCTGGGCCGGACGTCCCGCAGCAACATCGTGGACCTGGGCCTGGGCGACTGGTGCCCGCCCGTCGGCGGCCCGGCCGGCCACGCCTGCCCCAACGCGGTGACCGATACGGCGTACTTCCACGTGCACGCCCGCATTGTGGCGCAGACGGCCCGGCTGCTGGAGAAGAAGAACGAGGCGCTCCACTATGCCAAGCAGGCGGAACGGGTACGCGCGGCCTTTCGCCGGAAATTCCTGGACCGCACGACCGGCCGGGTCACGGGCGACTGCCAGACCTCCCAGGCCTGCGCCCTCTACCAGGGGCTCGTGGATCCGGAAGAGACGCCGGCCGTGCTCCAGCGGCTCGTGGACAAGGTGGAGGAGAAGGACCGCCACATCGACTGCGGCATCCTCGGCGCCAAGTACGTGATGCATGCGCTCACGGATCTCGGCCGCGCGGATCTCGCCTATGCCATGGCCGTTCAGACCACTTTCCCGGGGTGGGGGCACTGGATCGAACAGGGCGCCACCACGCTCTGGGAGTCCTGGGGCGGGGACGCCTCGCGCAACCACCACATGTTCAGCGACATCAGCGCCTGGTTCTACCGAGCGCTGGCCGGTCTCCGACCCGACCCGGAGGCGCCCGGGTTCAAGCACACGATCATCCGGCCCCATCCGGTCGGGGATCTCACATGGGTCAAGGCGTGGCACGAATCCCCGTACGGCCGGATCGCGTCCGCCTGGGAGGCAATTGACGGCGCTTTCGCTTTGGAGGTGGCCGTACCGCCCAACACCACAGCCACGGTCGCGCTGCCCACGGCCGCGCTCGAGCAGGTGGAGCACGAGGGCGAAGCCCTGGCGGCCGGCTGCCTGGTCGAGGACCGGGCGTGCGTGGACGTGGCCTCAGGTACGCATCGATTCAGCCTGCCCTGGTCCTGGCGTGCGTGAAGCATCCCCTGGAAGGGGGTGGGATCCAACCCTACGTGGTGCGGTGCGCGGCGCGCCGGGCCGTGCGGCGCCCCCTTGTGTCCGACCTACGACGACGGCATCCAGAAGAGCACGTAGAGCACGCCGATGAAGATGGCCAGCAGCACGAGCACGATGACGATCTTCAGGCGCTGCATGTGCGAACGGATCTGCCCCATCTCCGCGTCACGCGCACGGAGTTCGGCCTGCGTAATCGAATCCTTCTTGCCCTTGACCTGCTCGTCCGATACCGCGGGCAGCGGGGCCGTGTCCTTGCCCTTCTGCTTCTGCATCTCCTCGATGCGCTTGCGGATGGCGTCCCCGTCCATGGCCATGGTGTGGAGCACGTCCCCGGGCTCCACGACCGCCCCCGCCTTCTGCTCGGTCTGCTCGGCCGATTCGCCCGTGGGCGCGGCCGCCTCGCCGCCAGCGCTGTAGGTGATCACGTACTTGCCGATCACGACCTGGTCCCCGTCCTTGAGCGCCTGCTTCTGAATCTGCTCGCCGTTGAGGAACGTGCCGTTGGAGGATTTCATGTCCTCGACGAAGTATTGGTCCCCTTCCTTGAGCAGGCGCGCATGCGCTCGGCTGATGCCGAGGTTGTCGATGTGGATCTCGCAATCCTCATGCCGGCCGATGACGTACACGTCCCGGGTCAGGCTCTGATCGAGCACCTTCTCATTATTGAACATGACAACAATGCTGGGCATGTGCGCTCCCCCCTCCATTCCGGAGACCATCTCTCCGGCGGCGTTTTGTGATTCAGCCGGCCCCAAGACCGCCTCTTATCCTATGATTGCCAAGGAATTGAATCAAGACAATTCCGCACCCGGAGACGCGGCGCGCGCAGCAACCGCCGCGTCAAAAACGCGGATACCAGCGACCCATGTGGCGCGCACGCACCCCCGATCGTCGACCAGGACGAGATCCGCGTCCCACCCCGGGGCGATGCTGCCCTTGGCATCGCCGAGCCCGAGACGCTCGGCCGCGTTCGTGCTGAATGCCCGGGCCGCAGCCTGCCAGTCGTTGTCGAGCCACGCGAGAATGCGGGCGAACATGTCGCCGAGCGGGCAGATCGCACCGACCAGCATCGCTTCGTCGGCCGACAGGGCCATGCCGTTGCGGACCACGAGTTCTTCGCCGGTTTCTCCGCCGTAACGCACGCGCATCCCCTCGGTCACCGCGCCGGTGGGTGGCGTGGCATCCGACGCCACGGTCAGCCCCGCAGGCCCCTTGCAGAGAGCGGCCACACGGAAGAGAGCCTCGGGCACGTGAACGCCGTCCCCCACGATCTCTGCCGCCACGCGGCGGTCTGCAAGCGCACCCTCCAGGCAGCCCCCGATGCGAACGGGTCCGCGCTTCTCGGCCCGGCTCATGGCATTGTAGAGGTGGGTCACGTGGCCCAGTCCCTGGTCGGCCCACCGGCGCACGTCCTCGGCCGTGCAGACCGAATGGCCCAGGCTGAGGAGCGTTCCGGCGCGGCAGCATGCGCTTAGGAGCGTGTCGCCGCCGGGGAGTTCGAGCGAGGCCGTGAGCCGGCGCACCAGACCGGAAGCGAGCCAGGGCCCGTAATCGGCCGGATCCGGCTCGCGCAGGCAGCTACGCGGCATCATGCCCGCGAGAGCGGGGTTGATGTACGGGCCCTCCATGTGCACGCCAAGCAGTTCCGCGCCACCCAAGGCCTGCCCGAGTCGACTCCGGGCGCGATCCAGGAACCGGTCCGTCAGGGCAGGCGAGGTGGAGGTACTCGTGGCCAGGAAACCGGTAACCCCGTGCGCAGCGAGAAATTCGCTCGCCTGCTGCCAGTGGTCGGGATCGGCTTCCATAAGATCGCGCCCCAGGCAACCGTGGAAGTGCATGTCGATGAATCCCGGAAGCAACGTGCCGCCTCCACCATCGAACGCCTCCTCCGCAGTGGTCGGTTCGGGCGCGGTCGGGTGCACGGCTGCGATGCGGCCGTCCATCAGATCCACGGCTGCAGACGCATGAACGGCATCGGGGGTGACCACACGGACGTTGCGGATGCGCATGGATTCTCCGGCCTGGAAGCGGAATCCCTGCGGGGCGAGAAGAGCGGGCTGCGGGGCGATCGCCCGTCCGCAGACACACCCCCCGATCCGGTGGCCGCTGTCAGGGCGACAGGCCGGCGGCCGCTTCCCTGGCGCGGTCGAGCAGTTCGTCGAAGGAGAGCTCCTCCGGGTCCACCCCCGCGATCTCGCCGAGCCGCTCGACCAGCGCGGCTGGCGGACGGTCCTGGTGGATGGCGCCGGCCAGTTGCACCAATTCGGTGGAGAGGCGCAGAGTGTTCATGTCCTTGAGTTCGGTCGACAACCCCTCTTCGCCATAGACGTTCGAGGCGATCCAGAGGTCGATGATGTCCCGTTCCGGACGTTTTTCGTCGGCCACGGTCAGAACTCCCCATCGTCTCGGTCGAAGAAGAGCGTGGCTGCGTCGCCCAGGTCGGTGGGCATGATCATGACGTCCACCCGGTGCTTCGCATCGTCCACGAGCGTCAGAAAGCCGCCACTCTGGGGCACGCGCTTGTCTTTGCCCACGAGGTCGGCCAGCACCCGGAGCCGGTTGACCACGTGCTTGTGCAGCTCGAGCGGGTAGCTCTTGCGCTCGACGATCTTGCGCGGCAACTGGAAGCGCACGTGCGCCACGCCATCGGCCAGGGGCTGCAGATACGCCTCGGTGGCCTCCCGCTGCACCGCATCCGCCACCACATCGTCGATGAGACGCACCGCCGGGCTCCCGGCCTCGCTCTGACTGGTGACCTTGAGGCGCGGGCCGTCCGCCCTGCCGCCGGCCCCCCGCGCGGTTGCCTCCTCTTCGCTGGCCAGCTCCGAAACCAGCGCCCCCACCGTGACCCGGCCCCAGTCCTCCAGGTACTGCAGGATCTCATCCGCAAGCGCCACGTGGATCCGCACGGGCCGGGCCAGGAGCGCGCGCACCTCGTCGGCCGACTGCAGGTTCTCCGGATCCCCCATGGCCACGAGTACGTCCCCCTCCTCTTCCCGCATGGGCACGGCCACGGTCCGGCGCCAGAAGGCGAGCTTGGCCTCCTTGAGCAGGGACCGCTCCATTTCCTCGCAGCTGAGATCCGCTGCCGGCAGGCGGTAGACCTCGGACAGGATCTGGAGGATCCGTTTCTTGTCGCACCCGTGTTGGCCTACGAGCACGGAAGGCAGCGCCCCATCTTCCTCCGCTGCCTGCGCGACACGTTCGGCGCTGGCCGTGCCCGTGGCCACGACCAGACGGTCGAAGCGCTTGCGGGTGTCCGGATTCACAATGCGTCTCCCTCGTCCGGCTGTCTTTCTGCACCCCTGGCGAGATCCGCCGGCACGGAACCTGTCTGGTGCAACCCCAAGTATAGGGAAAGCTTGCTGCAGGCGCAAGGCAGGCGCACAGCGGGGATGAATCCTACGGCAGGGCCTCGGTCATGGACCGCACAAAGGCGCCGACCTCGGGGACGGGGTCGCGTCCTTCCTCGGCGGCCGCTGCGATCCGCTTGACGATGGCGCTGCCCACGATCACGCCGTCCGCCACGGCCGCCACCTGGCGCGCCATCGCGGGCGTGCTGATGCCAAAGCCCACGCACACGGGAAGCTGCACGTGCTCCCGCGCCTTGGCCACGAAGTCCGCGAGCGCGGGCGCTAGCTCGTCGCGCGCGCCAGTCACCCCGGTCAGGCTGACCGCATAGACGAAGCCCCGCGTCTCCCGGCCCGCGAGCGCCAGGCGTTCGGGCGGACTGGTGGGCGCGATCAGGAAGACCGTATCCAGACCCGCGGCCTCAGCCGCCGGGCGGAGCTCCCCCGCGTCATCCGGCTGGAGGTCGGGGATGATCAACCCGTCCACGCCGGCGTCCGCTGCTTCGCGACAGAAACGCTCGAGCCCGTAATGCAAGAACGGGTTGTAGTAGCCCATGAGGAGCAGTGGGATCTGGGTCTCCGCCCGCACCGCTCGCACGGTCTCCAGGATGGCCGGAAGCGTGGTGCCCGCGCGCAGGGCTCGTTCGGCTGCGGCCTGGTTGGTGGGGCCGTCCGCCAGGGGGTCGCTGAAGGGCACGCCGAGCTCGATCAGGCTCGCCCCGGCCTCTTCCAGGGCCGGGATGAGCCGCCCTGTGGTGGCGAGGTCCGGATCGCCGGCCACCACGTACGGCATGAAGGCTGTGCGACCCGCCGTTTGGAGCGCGGTGAATGTCGGTCCGATGCGGCTCATGGAATCTCCGAACCCGGGAACACAGCACGCCCCACGCCCGTACCGGCCAGCCGGCGCCACGCCTCAGGCCGCGTCGAACAGGTCGGCCTCGATCCCGGCGCAGAGCGCGTGGTACACCTTGACATGGTACTCTTGCACAGCCGCCGTGGTCTCGCCGGGCGTCCGGACCGCGATCTCGGCGGCTTCGGCCAGGGCGCCGCCCGGCGTGCCGGTCAGGCTGACTGTCGCCATCCCCTTGGACGCGGCCAGAGCCATGGCGAGCCGCACGTTCTCGGCCTCGCCCGAGGTGCTGATGCCCCAGAACAGATCGCCGCGCCGCCCGAGCGCCATGCATTCCTGGGCCAGCACGAGGCCGCTGTCCGTCCGGTCGTTCAGCACGGCGGTCAGCACTGCGCCGTTCGCGCCCAGCACCGCCGCGGGCAGTCCCTGCTCGATGCCGTCCCGCAGCCGGTCGGCCTCCGGCCCCGTTCCCAGGGCCTCGGCCTGTGCTGCCGTCAGCGGCCGGGGCGCTTCGAAGCTCTTGGCGAGCTCGCCTGCGATGTGGAGGCAGTCGGCGAAGGAGCCGCCGTTGCCGGCGAGCAGGCACTTGTGCCCGCTTCGGAAGCAGGCGGCCAGCGCGGCGTGCGCATTCACCAGATCGGCCAAGGCGCCCGACAGGTCGGGCGTGGAGCTGAGACGCACTTCGTACCAGCGCTGCACAGATGAGGGGTCCATGATTCCGGCTCTCCGCGTGAAAGAAGCGGACGCGTGGACGTAAGTGTATACAGCTGCAGACGCTTTTTGCAAGTGTGCGCGTCCGCCCGAAAGCGATTTGCTTTCGGGCCGCGGGCGGCTATAATGCGTGCACCGTCGGTTGGAGGGCCCTGCCATGGCGGATTGGCTGGCCAGCATGCGCTGGGACGGATGGGAGTTCTTCGGCCTTTTGGGCGAAGTCCTCTTTTTCGCCCGGCTGATCGTCCAGTGGACGGCCAGCGAGCGGGCCCGGCGGCCGGTCCTTCCCGTGGCCTACTGGTACATGTCCCTCATCGGGGCCGAGATCCTCTTCTTCTACGCGTTGCACCTGCACAGCTTCGTGGTGCTCCTGCCGCAGATCGTCGCCTTCCCCCTGTACGCCCGCAATCTGCACCTGGAGATCCGCCACCGTCTCATCGAGCGCCGCCGAGAGACCGCCGGTTTCGGCCGTCCGGATTTCGACTGGCCCACGCTCTCGGTGATCGTGCCCGTGCACAACGAGGCCCGGGTGCTCGCCGCCACGCTCGAAAACCTCTGCCGCCAGGTGTACCCCGGCCCCAAA
>CAZBZG010000018.1:0-3691 GCA_964496245.1 uncultured Planctomycetaceae bacterium
CGCATCGCCGGCGCTCCGGCATGTGTTCACCTATTTGCAATGGGCTGTACTTAGCCATGGCGTGTCCTTTCGATTGAGGGGCGGCGATTGTAGAGGGGATTCGCACCGCACGCCACCCTCTAGGGCTCTTTATCTTCCAAGGATGCCGCCTCATGGAACCGCCGCACCGACAGCCAGACCCTAGTGGCTTCGGCGCTGAAGCCGAGCACCAGGCATGCAGCGGCGACCGTGTGCCCGAGCCAGCCGAGGCTGGCGAGCAGGCCGGCGGCCACGGCGATGCTGGCGAGTTCCCGCGTGGCGTCCGGGTAGCGGGCGAGCGTGCCGTTCTGGCCGTGGCGCGCGAGCAGCAGGCCCAGCCCGTTCAGGGCCAGCGGCCAGTAGAAGGACCCGTACTCGCGCTGGGAGGGCGTCTGTGCTCTAGGCGGCCGGGATGCGGGCGTGGGCATGGGATGCATTGTTTGGAAGCGGCTGTGGCGGGTCAAGAGCGGGCAGAAAGTCTGCAAGCGCTCTTGACACTACTTGCGCGCAAGCGCATAAGGGGCGCACGGTTCGGCGGGGTGCGTCGCCGTGGCAAGCGGTGCCGGGCGCGGTCGACAGGACGCTCGAAGGTCTTGGAGGATCTGCCATGCACACGACCCGCAATCTGAACACGCTCGCGTGGCGCGTGGCCGGCTACCTACCGCACATGTGGCGCCGAGCCCGGAGCATCGAACTCGGCCTCGAGAACTACGCCGAAGTCCCGCCCGTGTCCGCGGCCGTGCCGGGCTCCGTGCAGCAGGCGCTGCGCACGGCCGGACTTCTGCCCGACTGGTTCCAGGGCCTGGATGCGCGCGCCTGCGAATGGGTGGAGCACCGGCACTGGGTCTTTCAGGCCGAGCTGCCCGACGACTGGTTCACCGAGCGGCCGGGTGCGCGGCACGTGCTCCGCTGCCTGGGCTTGGACTACGCGGGCGTGGTGCGCGTGAACGGTGAGGAGGCGGGCGCCTTTTCCGGCACCTTTACCCCGCACGCGTTCGACCTCACTCCCCACCTCCAGCCTGAGGGCAACCGGCTGGAGATCGTCTTCTTCGAACCTCCGCGCTGGCTCGGGCAGTTCGGGTATACCTCCGAGATGACCGAGTGGAAAGCGCGGTTCAACTACACTTGGGATTGGACGAGCCGGGTGGTGCAGATCGGCATCTGGGACGATGTGCTGCTTGAGACCACGGAAGGGCCTGTGCTGGAAAGCGTGGATGTAGAGGCGGACGCGGATCCAGAGGCCCAGACCGGCACGCTGCGCGTCTCAGGCCGCGCGAGCGGCGGCGACCGGGTGGTCGTGAGGCTCACGGATGCGGGGGGTCAGACGGTGCGCGAAGAGGAGGTCGCGCTTGACGCGTTCGCAAACTCTGGGCTGGCCTGGACGAGTCTCGCTGTGGACCTCTGGTGGCCGAACGGCGAAGGAGACCAGCCTCTCTATACCGTGACGTGCCGGCTGCTCGACGCAGCCGGCACCGAATGCGACTACGCGCGCCGCCGTGTGGGCTTTCGGCGCATCGACTGGCGCGCGTGCGACGGTGCGCCCAAGGGAGCGTTGCCGTGGATTTGCGTGGTGAACGGCCGCCCCGTGTTTCTACAGGGCGTGAACTGGACGCCCGCGCGGCCGACGTTTGCCGACGTGCCCGCCGCGGAGACGGTCCGGCGGGTGGAGCTCTACCAGGAGCTCGGCTGCAATACGCTGCGCGTCTGGGGCGGGGCCGTGCTCGAGCGGGAGGCGTTCTACGACGCGTGCGACGAGCGCGGGCTCCTCGTCTGGCAGGAGTTTCCCCTCTCGAGCTCCGGGCTCGACAACTGGCCGCCCGAAGCCCCGGACGCGATCGAAGAGATGGCCGCGATCGCGCGCTCCTACATCGAGCGCCGGCGGCATCACGCCTCGCTCTTCGTCTGGTGCGGGGGCAACGAACTCCAGGGAGCGCTTGACGGCAGCAAGCAGGGCTGCGGCAAGCCAGTGGACGAGACCCATCCCATGATTGCAGCCCTGGGCCGCGTGGTCCGCAAATGCGATCACGCCCGGTGCTTCCTGCCGACCTCCAGCTCGGGCCCTCGGTTTACCGCGGATGCTGAAGCGTTCGGCCAGGGACTCCACCACGACGTGCACGGGCCCTGGAAGCTGCCCGGCGACACGGTCGAAGAGGCGCGCGCATACTGGGCGGCGGACGACAGCCTCTTCCGCAGCGAAACCGGCGCGCCGGGTGCGAGTCCCGTGGACATCATCGAGGGCTTTGCCGGCGATCTGCCGCTGCTGCCGGGCACGCGCGACAACCCGCTCTGGCGGCGCACTTCGTGTTGGATCGAGTGGCCGATTTTCCTGGCGCAGCAAGGCCGGGAGCCCGAGAGCCTGGAAGAATACGTGGGCTGGAGCCAGAAGCGCCAGGCCGAGGCCCTGGCCCTGGCCGCGCAATCATGCAAGGACCGCTTCCCTGCCATGGGCGGCATCCTCATCTGGATGGGCCACGACAGCTTTCCCTGCACAGCCAACACTGCGATCGTGGATTTCCACGGCCGGCCCAAGCCTGCGGCCTTGGCATTGCGGGACGTGTTCCGGCGGAGGCCGGCCGTTCCGTAGGCGAACGCTGGCGCGGCGCCCTACAGATCCGCCTCGCGCAACCAGTTCAGTTGCGGCCAGTACTTGGGGCCGGTGTTCGGCTGGGACGCGCCCGGGGTGGAGCGGCCGTTCTTGACGTATTTGCTCATGAGCGCGGTCAGGCGTTCGACCACGTCCGGGTGCTGGTCCTGGAGGTTCTGGCGTTCGCCGATGTCAGCGCCCAGGTTGTAGAGCTGGATGGGCGGCGCGTCCGGGGGCTCCTCGCCCGGCTTGGGCGCGCTCCATCCGCCCGAGCCCGGGCAGAACTCGAGCTTCCACCCGCTCTGGCGGATGGAGAAGCTTCCGTTGATGGAGTGGTGCACCGTGGCTTCGCGGATGGGCGCTTCCTGCGCCGGGTTCTTCCAGAGCGGCAGGTTGGAGACCGAGTCCTCGGCGGCTGTGTCCGGCAGTTCCTCGCCGACGATGTCGGCCATGGTGGCCATGAGGTCAGCCAGGCAGACCGTGTCCGTGCAGTCCGCGCCAGCCGCGATGGTACGGGGCCAGCGCACAAGCAGCGGAATCCGGTGGCCGCCTTCGTAGATGTCGGCCTTGTGGCCGCGGAAGACGTAGCTCGGATGGTGGCTCTTGGCTGCGAGCTCGGCAAAGTCGGCCGCAGGCGAGCAGCCGTTGTCGCTGGTGAACACGAAGATGGTGTCCTCCTCGAGCCCGCAATCGCGCACCGTATCCAGCAGTTGGCCGACCACCGCATCGGTCTGCAGGCAGAAGTCGCCGTACGCGTTCGTGCCGGACGCTCCGCAGAACGGCGCGGTCGGCAGGATGGGCGTGTGGGGGCTGGGCAGAGGCACGTACAGAAAGAAGGGCTCGGCCTGGTGATCGCGGATGAAGGAGCAGGCCTTGTCGGCGAACGTCGGCAGCACCTCTTCATGCTTGAAGTCGGGCGCGGTGGGCCCCTTTCGCCAGAAGCCCTTGCCCGTGCCCTCGGTCTCATGGTCGGGCACGGCCGTGGGCCGGTCGTTCTCTACATAGACATAGGGCGGCATGTCCAGGCTCGCTACAATGCCGAAGTAAGAGTCGAAGCCGCGGCGCGTGGGCAGGTACTCGGGGATGTGG
>CAZBZG010000018.1:3701-28692 GCA_964496245.1 uncultured Planctomycetaceae bacterium
TAAGAGTCGAAGCCGCGGTCGCAGGGTCCGCCCCGGACGGGCTGGGTGAAGTCGATGGCTTCGGGGTCGTCTCCCGTCTTGGACCATTCCCAGCCGAGGTGCCACTTGCCTACGCACCCGGTGGCATACCCGTGGCGTTTGAGGAGCGAAGCCACGGTCTCGCGGCCGTCTTCGATCAGGCTGCCGTCGTAGCCGTACAGGACGCCCTGCTTGAGTGCGGACCGCCAGTTGTAGCGGCCGGTCAGGATGCTGTAGCGGCTGGGCGTGCAGACCGCGCTGCTCGCGTGCGCGTCCGTACACCGCAGACCGCCCGTTGCCAGCCGGTCGAGGTGCTCGGTGCGGATCCTGCTCTCCGGGTTGAAGCACGAGACATCGCCGTAGCCCATGTCGTCGGCGAGGACGTAGACCAGGTTCGGTTTGCGGGCGTCGGGCATGGTGGCTCCTTTTGCCTTCAGTCGAATGTGCGGTCCGTCAAGTCGCGTGTTCGTTGTTGGACAGGAGAACAGGATGGACGGGAGGTTTGTCGTTCCATTCCGTTGATCCTGCTCTCCTGTCCAGAATCATCGGGTGTCCGAGTCCGTCCGAGGTTGCAGACACGTCGGGCTCCTATCCTTCCAACCGTTCGTCGATGTTCCCGTCCGGGAGCATGTTGTCCGGGTGATATCGGCGGGTTTCCTCCATCTGGTAGCGCACGCATTGCCTGTTGTCGCCAAAGCAGTAGGTTTCAACCCACGAGGCGTCGATCCGGCCGCGTTCGTAGAACCGCTTCATAGGGCAGACGGGGTACCATTTGCACATGTCCTGCGCGTCGCCGGGAGAGGGCGTGGGCGGAGGCGGTGTCATTACGGTCTCTCCGGTCTCCTTTGTGGGTCGCACGCGTGGCAGCGCGTCACGAAGTGACGCCCGGCGGATTCCCCAGAAGGCGCAGAGCCAGGCCGAGGACGAGGCTCGCAAGGATCGTCAACACGGTGAGCGAGAGCACATACGGCCAGCCAAAGTAGCCGATCATCACGGGCAGCAACGGGGGCTTGACCGCCCGGTTGTGGAGGAAGACGGCCATCGGACCTTCGCCCGCGCCCTCGTCCCGCAGCTTGCGCAAGAGCGGATACCATGCGTAGATCGGCCCCACGGACAGAATGCCCGCGCCCATGGCGAGGCCCATGCCCTTGAGCCCGGCGTCTCTTCCCAGGAGCTTTGCGATGCGGGCCGGATGGACAAAGGCATTGGTCGCCAACATGACGCCGAAGACGAGAGCCAGGGGCAGGGCGACGGTGGCGAGGACCATGCTGCTTGCCTTGACGGCTGCAAGCGCTTTTTGGGGCGCTACAAAGGCGAGGCCGCCGTAGAGGGCGACCACGCAGAGCGGGAAGACGGCTGCGCGGGGAAACGCCGTCCGCTGCTTGGTAGGGGGCTGCCCCGGGTTCGCCTCGCTCATCCCATGCCTCCAGGCAGCAAGTCGAGCAGCAGGACCGTCGCAAAGGAGACGGGCAGGGCCAGGACGAAGGCGAGGGCGTTGCGCAGCACGGCGAACCGCCAGCCCAGGGCCACGATCTCGGCCGGGAGCTGGACTAGGCCCACGGTCGTCCACGTGAGCACGAAGGCGGTCACGGCAAAAAGGCTCACCCCGCGCTGCAGCAGTTCGCCGCCGATGATATAGCTGTTGATGGGGTTGCCCGCGAGCAGGCTGCCCATGCATCCGCCCCAGAGCACATCCAGCACGGCGTCGCCCGGGAAGAGGGTGGCGAGAAACGCGCGCGAGACAAGCGCGCGGAAAAGGCCGATGAGCAGGACCACGCCTGTGAGGATCGGGAGCATGGAAACGAATTGCCGTACGGATTGCCGCAGGGCCTGCTGCAGCCTCTGGCGTCGCAAAGCCTCTCCCGCTGGTCGCTCTGCAGAGGCTGTCTCCGTCTTCGCCGCGAGCGCGCCACTCCGGTATTGCTGAAGGACCTCGCCCGCGGTTCCCCGCAGGCCGTCGAACACCTTGACCTCGTTCGCTTCCAAGTGCTGGCGTGCGTTCGGGCTGCATGAACCCGTGAGCACGACGCCGGCCTCCTGGTCGAGCACAAGTGCTACCATCTGCAGGCCGGCCCCGCGCGCGCCGGGCGCCGTGGGGTTGGGCACGGCCTCCACGCGGCCGCCTGCCTCGTCCGTCAGGAGTACATGGGGCGCGACGCCGAAGCGGTGGCTCACCGGAGTGTCCAGATCATCGCCGTCCGTGGGTATGGCGATCTTCATGGGATCCCTGACAGCTACGACTGCTCTTGAACTCTGAACGCACTGAGCTTCCGGAGCCGCTCGGCGAGATCCACGGCAGCCCGGGCGGCCTCCCGGTCCTGGGCGATCTCGCCCTTTTCGAACGCGATGCCCGTTACCCCGCGGTGGGCCACGATCATCTCGTGCTTGGCGAAGAAGCTGTGTATGGCCGTGATCGCACTCTCCGCGCCGTAGCGCCGGCCCACGACCACGGCGCCGCCGATCTTGTCCCGCAGTTGGCCGCGCAGGCACCATGTCCGGTCCATGAACGCCTTGAGATCGGCGGTGACGTTGTTGAAGAAGACGGGCGAGCCCAGCACCACTACGTCGCTCGCGAGCAGCTGCGGGATGAGCTGCGTGGTCATGTCGTCCTGAATGATGCAATGTCCCTCGTCGCGGCACTTCCAGCACGCCTTGCAGTGCGCGATCCGGGCTTTGGCCAGGCGGACGAGCGTGCTGTCCAGTTCGGATGCGAGGATTTCGAGCAGACAGTCGGTGTTGCCGCCTGCGCGTGGACTTCCGGAGATGCACAGCGCTCGCATGCGTGGTATCCTCGCGTCTCAAGTCCAGCCGCCCGCTAGCGTACCACGCCCGGCCCCGCCGTCAAGGGAGCGGGCGCGTTTCCTGCGAAAGAAGGGACGCTCGGCATAGGGCATGCGAGGGGACGATCGCGCCTCACGCTCTGGAGCGGCAGAAGCCCGCACGTCGCAGGCGAATGGGAAATCCGGTTGCCACCTGCGGCGAATGCGGTATGATCACCGATTCACGCATCGGAGATGGATCACGCCCACGAAGGGATCTCGCATGTCCAAGCAGCTCCTCCTGGTCCGCCACGGCGCCCTGGAGGAGGCGTACGACGGCCGGTTTTTCGGAAGCACGGACGTCTCCCTGAGCGCTCCCGGGCGGGCTGCTGCCGAAGCGCTGGCCCCGCGGCTTGCGGACACGAACTGGGACCGGCGCCTGTCGAGTCCGCTGGCGCGGGCGCGGGAGACCGCCGCGCTCGCGTTTCCCGGACAGCGCGTGGAGACCGATCCCGACCTGCGCGAGGTCGACTTCGGCCTGTGGGAGACCAAGACCTTTGAAGAGATCCAGGCGGACGATCCAGCGCGCGTGGATGCGTGGGCGCGCTTCGACCCGGCGTTCTCGTTTCCCGAAGGCGAGGCGCTGGCCGACTGGCTCGCGCGTCTCAACCGGCTGGCCGGACGGCTGGCTGCCGACGGGGCCGAACGGATCGTGGCCGTGACCCATGGCGGGGTGATCCAGGGGCTGGTCTGCCGGTTCCTGGGACTCCCGGCCAGGGACTACATCCGGTTCAAGGCCGAACGCGGCTCGCTCACGCAGCTGGAGCTCGACGGTTCGTCCGGCCGTTTGATCAGGCTGAATGATACGGCCCACCTGCAGGGCGTGGTGGCCGGCAAGGGAGTCGCTTAATCGTGGCGCGCATCGTGCTCATCACCGGCGGCAGCCGCAGCGGCAAGAGTCGTCACGCGCTCGCACGGGGCGCGTCGCTGCCGGGCGGCCGCGCGTTCGTGGCTACATGTCCGCGCGTGGACGCCGAACTGCAGGAACGCATCCAGCGGCACCAGGAGGACCGGGCCGCCGGCAG
The DNA here is from genome assembly GCA_964496245.1 of uncultured Planctomycetaceae bacterium. GTDB lineage: Bacteria > Planctomycetota > SZUA-567 > SZUA-567 > SZUA-567 > CAZBZG01. The sequence continues at coordinate 7,564 of CAZBZG010000018.1, forward strand.
CTGGAAGACCGTGGAAGAGGAGCGCGACCTGGCCGGGGCTGTCCGGCGCCTTGCCCACGTCCCCGTGGTGCTCGTCGACTGCCTGACGCTCTGGGTCAACAACTTGATGTACGAAGCCGAGCAGGACGGCTGGGACCTCGCCGAATCGGACATGGCATCCGCATGCGGCGACGTCGTTGCCGCGTGCCGGGATCATCCGGGTACGGTGCTGCTCGTCACGAACGAGGTGGGCTTCAGCATCATCCCCGAGAACCCGGCCGCGCGCCGCTACCGCGACCTCGTGGGCCGCGCCAACCAGTGCATGGCCGACGCCGCGGACGAAGTCACGCTCGTCTGCTGTGGGCAGCCGGTGCGGTTGAAGGGGTGGGACGCGCAGAAGCGCGTCCCTCCGGAGTCGGAGGGTCCTGCTTCCGCAGGACCGGGGTGACGAACACGGACGCGCGGAAGCCCTTCGACTTCGCTCAGGGCCATGAGCCTGTCGAATGGCGCGTCCCAGCGAACCAGAGGAGCCGCGCATCATGACCCAATGGCAGACCGCTGTCGAACGCATCGTCCCGCAGGATGACGCCTGGCGGACGCGGGCGCGGGCGCGGCTCGAGCAGCTGTGCATGCCGCACTGGGCGCTCGGGCGGCTCATGGACCTGGCCGAAGACCTCGCCGGCATGACCCGGTCGGTGCACCCGCCGGTGGGCCGCAAGGTGGTGGCCGTGCTCGCAGCCGACCACGGGGTAGCGGCCGAGGGGGTGAGCAAGTACCCGCCGGACGTGACCGCCCAGATGGTCCGGAACTTCACGAGCGGCGGAGCGGGCATCAATGCGCTTGCGGCCAACGTCGGTGCCCACGTGCTGGTGGTCGACATGGGCGTGGCTGCGCCGCTGGAGGACCTGGTTGCAGACGGCAAGATCGTGGACAAGCGCATCGCGCCCGGCACCGAAAATCTCGCCCGCGGGCCGGCCATGACGCGCGCGCAAGCCGAGGCTGCGCTTGACGCGGGCGTGGCTGTAGCGCGGGATCTCGCGCCGAGCACGGACGTGTTTGGCACGGGGGACATGGGAATCGCGAACACCACGCCGAGTGCGGCCGTGCTCGCCGTGCTCGCCGGCTGCCCGGTGGCTGAGGCCACGGGCCGGGGCACGGGCATTGACGAAGACCAGCGGCAGCACAAGATCGAGGTGATCGAGCGGGCTGTGGCGCTGAACAAGCCGGATGCGAACGACGGGGTGGACGTGCTCGCCAAGGTGGGCGGGTTCGAGATCGGCGGGCTGGCCGGTCTCATGCTGGGCGCAGCCGCGTGCCGCAAGCCCGTGGTGGTGGACGGGTTCATCTCCACCGCCGGTGCGCTCGTCGCCCACCGGCTCTGCCCCGCGGTCGCGGAGTACATGATCGCCGGCCACCAGAGTCAGGAGATCGGGCACCGGATCATGCTTGCGCATCTGAACAAACGCGCCTTGCTGGATCTCGATTTTCGTCTTGGCGAGGGCACAGGCGCGGCCGTGGCCATGCACCTGGTGGACGGCGCCGCGCGCATCCTCACGGACGTGGCCACGTTTGCCGAAGCTGCGGTCTCGGAGGCCGACAAGTGAACCGGTTTCTGGCTGCGCTCTCGTTTCTGACCGTGCTGCCCGTGGGGGGAGGCTCCTTTACGGACGAAACGATCTCGGGCAGCGTGCGCTTTTTCCCTGTGGTCGGTCTGCTGCTGGGGCTGCTCGCCGCAGGCGTAGCCGCGCTGCTCACGTGGCTGCTCCCGCCGTGGCCGGCGGCCGCGCTCCTCGTCTTCGTGCTGGCCGCGTTTTCGGGCGGGCTGCATCTGGACGGACTGGCGGATACGGCCGACGGGTTGTTCAGCAGCCGGCCGGTCGAGCGAATGCTCGCCATTATGCGCGACAGCCACGTGGGCACCATGGGTGTGCTCGCGCTCGTGGGCGCCGTGCTCGTCAAGGCGGCCGCGCTCGCGTCCCTGGCCCAAGCCAATGTCCTGCTGGCTGTCGCCCTCGCCCCGCTCGCCGGCCGCACGGCCCTGGTGATCGAGCTGTGGTGTCTGCCTTACGCCCGGCCCGATGGTCTCGCCCGGCCGTACTTCACCGGACGATCCGCGGCTGAGGTCGGTCTGGCGGGTGCCGGGCTCGCTATCGTGGCGGTTGTGGCTGCGGGGTGGTGCGGCCTCGTGGGCGCGGTCGCGACCGTGGCCGCAGCCCTGGCGTGGTCCGCGTACATCCGCGCGCGCATCCGCGGGCACACGGGCGACACCCTGGGCGCGGGCTGCGAACTTGCGGAGACGGTACTGCTGCTCGTATTCGCCGGTCTGCGGGGGGGATGAGAGGACCGTCCATGGCCCACGGACACGGCGGCAACCTGCGGGAGCTCGCAGCTGCGAGCGGCCGGCCGGCCGATGAACTCCTCGACTTCAGCGCGAACATCAATCCACTCGGCCCCCCCGCCTGGCTGCGGCCCGTGATCAGCCGGCACGTGGAGACGCTTGTCCACTATCCGGACCCGTCGGCCGCACCGCTATGCGAGGCTGCGGCCGCGCGCTGGGGCGTGCCGGCCGCGTGCGTGATCGCGGGCAACGGCTCCACCGAGATCCTGTACGCTGCACTGCGCTGCCTGGGCGCGCGGCGCGCCGTGATCCCGGTGCCGAGTTACATCGACTACGCGCGCGCAGCATCGCTCGCTGGGCTTGCGGTCCATTTGCTTTCCATGACCGAAGCCGACAAGTTCGTCCTCGACCTGGATGCCGTGGCCGGCGTCTGCGCACGCGGCACAGTGGTGCTGTTGGGCCAGCCGAACAACCCCACGGGACAGCTTCTCGACCGGGACGAGCTGGTTGCGCTCGTGCGCGCGCACCCCGAGACCTGGTTCGTGGTGGACGAGGCGTTCGTGGACTTCTGCGGCGAGGCGCATTCCCTGCTGCCGGCGTTGCCGGAGAACGCGCTCGTATTGCGGTCGCTCACCAAGTTCTATGCTGTTCCCGGCCTGCGTCTGGGGCTGGGCGTGGCCGCCAAGCCCCTGGCCGTGCGCCTGCGCGAACAGGTCCCGCCGTGGTCGGTGAACACCCTCGCCCAGGCCGTGGGCGTGCGCGCGTTCGCGGAGAGCGCATACGCCGAGGCCACGCGCGCGCAGGTCCCCGCGCTGCGGGAGACGCTCGCGCGCGCCCTCGATTCCCTGCCGGGCGTGCGGGTCTACCCGGGCGCGGCCAACTACCTCTTCGCGCAGCTCATGGACGCGCCCCTGGACGCGCCCGGACTCAGCCGCGCGCTCCTCCAGGAGCACGGTATTGCCATCCGCGTGTGCGACAACTACGAGGGGCTGGACGAACGCTTCTTCCGCGTGGCTGTGCGGCCGGAGGAAGAGAATGCGAGGCTCGTGGATGCGCTCAGGGCCGTGCTCGCTCCGGACCGCGCCCCAGCCGCGCGAAGCGCCCGGCCGCGCGGCCGGCTCATGCTCCAGGGCGTGGGCTCCAACGCGGGCAAGAGCGTGCTTGCCGCCGCGTTCTGCCGGATTCTGCTCCAGGACGGGTTCGACGTGGCGCCCTTCAAGGCGCAGAACATGGCGCTCAACTCGTTCGTGACCCGGGACGGGGGCGAGATGGGCCGCGCCCAGGTGGTGCAGGCCCAGGCCTGCCGGCTCGCGCCGGACGTGCGCATGAATCCCATCCTGCTCAAGCCCTCTTCGGATACGGGCGCGCAGGTGATCCGCATGGGCAAGCCCGTGCATGCCATGGAGGCGGCCGATTACGACGCCTACAAGCGGGAGGCGTTCGGCGTCGTTCGGCAAGCCTTTGACGCGCTCGCGGCCGAGCACGAGGTCATCGTACTCGAGGGCGCGGGGAGTCCCGGCGAAGTCAACCTCAAGGCGCGCGACATCGTGAACATGCGCATGGCTTCCTACGCCAGAAGCCCGGTGCTGCTCGTGGGCGACATCGACCGCGGCGGGGTGTATGCGGCGTTCGTGGGCACCCTGGAGGTGCTCGAAGAATGGGAGCGCAGGCTTGTGGCCGGGTTCCTGGTGAACCGCTTCCGCGGCGACGAACGCCTGCTCGCATCCGCGCACGCGTACGTGGCTGCCTACATTGGCAAGCCGGTGCTGGGTGTGGTCCCTTGGCTCGAAGACCTGGGCCTGCCGGAAGAGGATTCGGTCTCGTTCAAGGCCGGCGCCCGGGCCGCTGAGAGGGCCGCACCGGGAGAGGACGCGGATGCGCGCGTGGACCTGGCGCTCGTGGATCTGCCGCACATCTCCAACTTCACGGATCTGGATGCGTTCGCTGTGGAGCCGGACGCGCGCGTGCGCGTGGTGCGCGCGGCAGACGAACTCGGGACCCCTGACGCCCTGGTCCTGCCCGGCAGCAAGAACGTGTTCGCCGACATCCAGGCGCTCCAGGCGCGGGGCCTGTGGGAGCCGATCCGTGCGCTCGCCACCGAGGGCCGGACCGAGGTGGTGGGCCTGTGCGGGGGGTTTCAGATGCTGGGCGAGACCGTGACCGACCCGGAGGCCGTGGAGTTCGAGGGCCCGCCCGAGCGCGGGCTGGGTTTGCTGCCCGTGTCCACGCTCATGGCGCGCGACAAGACGCTCAACCAGGCCGCGGCCGTGCACAGGCCCACGGGTCTGCGCGTAAGCGGCTACGAGATCCACCACGGCCGCTCCACCCTGGCCGTGCGCCTCGAACCCGTGGTCGTGCGCGACGACGGCACGCCCATCGGGTTCGCCACCGAAGACGGCCGGGTCTGGGGCACGTACCTCCACGGCCTCTTCGACAACGACGCGTTCCGGCGGTGGTTCCTGGACAGGCTGCGAAGCGCCAAAGGACTGGAGCCTTTGGGGCGCGTGGTCGCGACCTATGACATCGAGCCCGCGCTCGACCGGCTGGCCGCGTGCGTGCGCGAGCACGTGGATCTCAGAGCCGTCTACAGATGCATGGGGCTCGCATGACCCTGGCGATCAGCCTGCTCGCAGCGCTCGGCCTGGACCTGTTCGCGGGCGATCCGCGGTGGAGCGTGCATCCGGTGCGGCTCATGGGCCGCGCAGCCGCATGGCTCGAACCGCGCCTGCGCCGTGCCGTGCCCTGGCCGCGGCTTGCGGGTGCGCTGGCCGTGGTCGCGATCGTCGGCGGTGCGGGCGGCCTGGCGGGCGGAATCGTGTGGGCCGCACAGTACGCGCATCCGGTCGCAGGGATCGCGCTCGCAGCAGCGCTCCTCTTCTTCACCATTGCCGTGCGCGACATGGTGGTCCACAGCCAGGAGGTGGCTGGGCCGCTCGCGCGGGCGGAGCTCCCGGCCGCACGCACGGCGGTCGGGAAGATCGTGGGGCGGGACACGGCCGCGCTCGATGCCGGGGGCATCACGCGCGCGGCTGTGGAGAGCGTGGCCGAGAACTTCACGGACGGCGTGAGCGGCGCGCTCTTCTGGGCGCTGGTCGGGGGGCTTGCCGGCGGCCTGGCGGGCGCGGCAGCTGCGGCCATGGCCTTCCGCGCGGCCAACGTGCTCGACGCCACCTACGGACACAAGAACGAGCGGTATCGTCTGTTCGGCTGGGCGGGTGCGCGGCTGGACGATGCGCTCGGCTTCCTGCCCGCCCGGCTGGGCGTGCTGGCGGTGGCGGGCGGCGCGCTCTTCGCGGGCGAACGGCCCTGGCGGGCGCTCGTCACAGCCTGGCGCGACCGGAAGAAGCACGCCAGCCCCAACGCGGCGCTCGCCGAGGCCGCGTTCGCCGGCGCCCTGGGCGTGGCGCTCGGCGGGCCGGCCGCCTATGCGGGAGTCGTACACGACCACCCCGTGCTCGGCGACGCGCGCGAGCCGATCGCGCCCGCGCACATCGCCCGCGCCAACCGTCTGCTGGTCGCCGGCGCGCTCGTCTTCACGTGCGCGTGCGCGGGAGTGGCGGTGGCGTGGGGGTGCGTGCGCTAGCCCCGTCCTCGCTCTTTCCTGCGACGCGCTTCAGCGGACCGGCGTTCGGCCATGACGTCGTCCAGGATCAGGAAGCGTTCGGCTGCGACCTTGATCAGGGTGGCGAGGTACCGCCGACCCATCTCGCGCAGCGACAGGTGGGAGCTGCCCCAGGTGCGGCCGTACCAGCGGATCGGGATCTGGGCGATGCGAAAGCCCCGGATCAGGGCGCTCAGGGACATCTCGATCGTGATGTTGAAGTGGCAGCTGCGGTAGGGGCCGCACGTGCGGATGACGTCGCGTCGGTAGGCCTTGAAGGCGTTGGTGAGGTCGTTGAACGGGCAGCGGAAGAGCGCCTGCACGCACTTGTTGACCGCGCGGTTGACCGCGCGTTTGAGGGGCGGGTACTTCTCTACGTGCGCGCCCGGCACGAAGCGGCTCCCGAACACGCAGTCGTAGCCTTCGCAGATCTTGCGGTAGTAGGCGACCACGTCCGCGGGATCGTCCGACCGGTCGGCCATGCAGATGACGACCACCTCGCCCTGCACGGCCTCGATGCCCGCGCGCACGGCGCGGCCGAATCCGGGGGGCGGGCCGGGCTCCACCAGGCGCACGTGCCTGTCCCGTGCGCTCCGTTCGACCAGGATGGCGTGCGTGTGGTCGGTGCTGTTGTCGTTGACGAGCACGAGCTCGAACGGAACCCCGGCCTGCTCCAGGGTCGCCTCGAGTTCGTCCAGGGTCGCGGCGAGCACGCCCTCCTCGTTGCGGGCGGGGATGACCACGCTGAGCAGAGGGGCGTCCGTTGATCCCACAGCCTTCTCCTCAGACGAACACCGGGCGCAGCACGTCCGCGTGCTTCTGCACCCATGCGACCACGTCCGCGACCGTCTCCTGCACGCTGCGGGCGGGCGTCCAGCCGAAGTTCTGCTCGGCCTTGCGCGCGTCGGTTGCGAAGATACGTACGTCCACGGGCGAGGTCGCGGGGTCGCTGCCCACGTCGATGCGGTGTCCCGTGGCCTCGGCGCAGAGCTCGGTCAGTTCGACGAGCGAAACGGTGCGATCCGGCCCGCCGCCCACGTTGTAGACCCGGCCGTCCCAGAGTGCGGGGCGGGCGATCTGGCGTTCGACCAGTTGGCAGAAATCCTGGATGTGCAGCACGTCGCGCACCTGCTTGCCCTGGCCGCCGAAGCCGATGTACCGCAGCGGTTGCCCAAATACGTGACGCGCGGCCCACAGAGCCACCACGCCCTGGTCCACGCGGCCCATCTGCCAGGGGCCGGTGAGCAGGCCGCACCGGTCGATCAGCACGGGGAGATCGTAGCTGTAGGCGTACTCCGTGAGCAGCACTTCCACAGCCAGTTTGGTGGCCCCGTAGAGCGACCGGGGGCCGTCCAGCGGGAAGGACTCGTCGATCCCGTGTTCCGAACATCCGGCCGCGTCCTGCGTGTCCGACCACGCGTAGCGGGTCTGCTCTTCCCGGTAGGGAACGGCATTGACCGCCTGGATGGGGTAGACGCGGCTCGTACTCAGAAACAACACGGCTGCGCCGCGCTCCCGCGCACGATCCACGGCATGGATCGTGCCCGTCAGATTGGTGGCGATCACGTCCGCGGGCGCGCCGGAGAGCCCGGCCTGCACGGACGGCTCAGCCGCGCAGTCGATCAGCAGGTCGAACGCCGGCCAGGCGTGCACGGCGGCGGCGTCCCGCAGGTCGCCGCGCACGAACTCTACGCCCGCGGCTTGGAGGCGCGGCACGTTGAGTTCGCTGCCGCACCGCTGCAGGTTGTCGAACGCAGTGATCGCCAGCCCCGGACAAGCCTGGCGCAGGAAGAGGGCCAAATGGCTTCCCACAAAGCCTGCGCCGCCTGTGATCAGGATCCGCTTGGCATCCAAGCTCTTGCCCCTGCAAGATTGTGTATCGCGGATCACAGGGTAGCGGGGGTGCGAACCAAGGTCAACGGCTTTCCGGCGCAGACGGCGCAGGGCGGCCGCGCGCCCGCTGCCAGAGCCGCTGCAGGGTGGTGGCGGCCAGCGCCAGCAGCAGGGGATCGACGAGGAAGCGGTAGCGCATGTTCTCGTCCAGATCCACCAGGATCGCGACCGCCGTGACGTAGAGCACGAGCATGGAGACCAACAGCAGCGTGCCCTGGCGCGCGTCCAGGCGCACGGGCCGCACCAGCCAGCCGAGCGCCCGGATGCCCCAGCCGACAGCCGAGAGCAGGCCGATCACGTAGAGCGGCAGGAGGAGAAGCGGTGCGAGGCGGGCGTAGGGTTCGAGGGGGGCGCGGCGGTCGTCGAAGAAGTCCCAGGTTTCGGCTGGCGCGAGGTAGATCGGCAGTACTTCAAACCACACGGTCTTGAGATAGGTGCCCGGGTGGGCTGCGATCACGCGCAGGGCGTCGCCGAGCATGAGCCGACCCACGCGCACGTAGATGCGGTGGTTCGCGTTCGGAAAGCCGCTCGGCCTGGCGGTGCGGTCGAGCGCGGGCACGCCGGTCGGCGGCGTCGGCGGCAGGAGCTGCTGGTAGTACTCCGGCTTGTGAAAGGGCGGTTCGAACGCGAGCGGCGAGAGGTCGGCGGTCCGGCGGAGCACGTCGCGGTCTTTTGCGGGCACGCGCTGGATCATGAGGGAGAGGTTCATGCCGAGCCAGCTGCTTGCGCCGAAAAATCCGAAGGTGGCGTAGTTCTTGGCGTACCAGCCGAGCGGCAGGAGCAGGGCGAGCGCGAGGCCCACGAGCACGCGCTTCCGAAACGCGGGCCGCAAGAGCACGAGCAGGCCGCCGGCCAGCACCAGCAAGCCCAGGTGGAAGAGCGCGCGCGTCATCATGAGCAGCACGAACGCGGCGAAGAAGCCGGCGAGCGCGCTCCGGGAGCCGGTCTGCAGGAAACGGGCGCAGGCGAGCGCGGCCAGAACCACGAGGAGCGTGAGCGGATAGGTGTAGAAGAGGTAGTGCTCGAAGAGCAGGCACGCCGGACTCAGGACGAAGACGGCGGCGAGCGCCAAACTCCAGCCGGGCGTGAGGGCCAGGTGGCGCAGCAGGCCGTAAAGCCCGAGCGCGAGGCCGGCACCGCAGACGAGGTAGCAGGCGTGGAAGACGATCGCCTCGTGGCCGGGAGCGATCTTGAGCACGAGGCCGAGAAAGAGATTGAATCCGGGCGGCTGGGCGTGCAGGTGATAGAGGCTCTCCCAGAGGCGGTTTTTGAGCAGGTCGGGCTCGAGGAACTGGGCGTACCAGGAGAGCGACCCCGCATAGAAGCGGAGGCCGGCAGCATGGGCTGCGATGCGCGCGATTGCGAAGAGCCCGAGCAGCCATGCGCACGCGCGTCGGTCGGTCTGCGGAATCCAAGTCGTCTGCGGCATCCGTCTCCCCGAGCCGATCGCGCTTCCATACGCTTGCCACGAAGACCAAGCCGAATGCCCTGCGCGCGCCGCGCGTCATTGGCTCCAGGGGGTCTCGTGCGCCTTGTTCCGGTCGACCGGAGCCTTCCGGCCCGCCCCCGATCACGACACACCCATTATGAGGGATTGTCCTGAGGCAGGCAAGGACGGAGAGCGTGAACCGGCAGGGCTGGCCTTTTTTGGCAACGGCGCCGGGCGCCAAAGGGCGGTACCCCCGCGAGCTGTGCGGTCGAATCGTGTTCTACGCTTGCCGAATATCGCTCAATCGGCGCATGCGCCGCCAGTCCACGCTTGCGGGCCCTTTCCTCATTGACGTCCTCCTCGAAAACCAGTCCAATGATGCCAGATCGACTCGCCTTGTTTCAGGGAATTCCGTCAGGGAGATGACACGTGAGAAATCGCATTGCATGGCTCGGACTGTGCCTTTGTGTCGTGGGGCTGGCCGGTTGCGGCGGCGGCAAGCCAATGGCAGAGCCCACGGACGCGGACCGGGCGCTGGCCGCGGAGGTGGAACAGGTGGCCGCAGCGGTCCGCAACACCCCGGCCCGCGAGGCGGCCAGCCGCATCAATGGCGAAGGCCAGGGGCGGTCTCTGAAGATGCTCAAGAGCGAACGCCCGGCCACGGCAGCCCAGCTCGCCAAGGCGCGCAAGGATCTCAGGCGCTACGTGGAGCACTTGCGGCGCGGGCCCACGTGGCCGGACATGCCCGAGGTGGACGTGCCGATGGCCCGGAGCGCACCGAAGATCGACGGCAAGCTGACCGATCCGGCGTGGGCCAAGGCTGCGACCTTCCAGGGCGAGTATCCGTTCAACCAGACGAAAAAGAGCGAGACCTCTTCGACCACGTGGAAGATCCTCTGGGACGAGACCTATCTCTACATCGCCTACGACTGCACGGACACGGACATCCGGGCGCCCAAAATGCCACGGGATGATCACGTCTACTTCCATGACTGCGTGGAGGCCTTCCTCCTGCCCGAACCGCGCACCATGGTTTACTGGGAACTGGTGGTGAGCCCGTCGGGCAGCATCTTCGACGGCCTGCACCTCAAACAGCGGGAGAAGTGGGGCTGCATCCACGGCACGGAAGAGGACCTGCAGGGCCTCCAGGTGGGCACGGACATCCGCGGGACCGTGGGCAACTCGGAGGACACGGACGAGGGCTACACCGTGGAACTCGCTATTCCCTTCGGTCAGCTTCCGGAGTATTCGCGCACCAAGCCGGCGGCCGGCCACGAGCTCCACCTCATGCTCGTGCGCCTGGACAAGAGCGCCAAGGCCTTCAAGGTCTATGCCTTCCAGCCCCTGATGAATTGGGGGCACAACATCTGGAACCACGTCAAGGTGACGTTGACGCGGTAACGACGGATGCGTCAAGACGAAAGGCCCTTGACAGCCGGCCATCGTATGATATAAGCACACTGAGGCTGCAAAGCAGCCGACGCTCTTTGTTTCGATCGAATGCCTGTCAGCGCTTGGAAGACGGTGCGAATCCGTCGCAGACGCGCTGCTGTGACCGGCAGAGCCGTGCCGTGGAGCCACTGGGATCTTCCTGGGAAGGCTCCACACCCCAGGCGAGCCGGAAGCCAGAAGACCCGCTGGCAGGCAGGTGCCGCTTGGCCTCCTCGCGCTCCAGAGAGACAGGCGGAACGACGCGCATGGCCCATCCGGGCCGCAACCGCCCGTTCCAGCCCCGTCCTCCCCGCGAGGACGGGGCTGTTCCTTGAGCGGCACATCGGATGGTTTCGGGCCCTCGGGCCATGCGGCACAGGTGATGGCGTACGCAGGAAGGAGGTGATGCGACTGAGAGGAGAACGGAGACACCCTTGTGTGGGATTTGTTTTGCGCTCCGGCATGCAGGGAAGTGGAGTGAGAATCTCCCGCTGCCCCGCAACTGTGATCGGGACGAACGCCGCAGCACGCCACTGTCCTCACGGACGGGAAGGCGCGGCCAGTAGGACGACCGAGAGCCAGGAAACCTCCTCCGGAAGCGCATAGCCCCTTGGATTCCTCGCGGGAGGAAGAAAGGACGAAAGCAATGTATCGCATGATTCAAAAGAGCGCTGGGATTCAACGATTCGTATGGAGCGCAGGGCTCTTCGTCCTGCTGCTCGCCGGCTCGGCCCGGGCCCAGGAGGGAGAGGAGAAGGGGACGCAACCCCCTTCCGAATCCTTCGCGAGCCAGGAGATCGTGGTGACCGCCGCCCGGCTGGCCACCCCCAGGGAAGAGGTAGGAAGTTCCATCGATACCTTGACCGACGAACAGATCGACAACCGCCAGGTGCGGCCGCTCGAGGACGCGCTGCGGGTCCTGCCCGGCGTGGACGTGGCGCGCACGGGCGGGGTGGGCCAGGCCTCCTCGGTCCGCCTGCGCGGGGCCGAACCCCGCCATACCCTGGTCCTCATGGACGGGGTCGAACTGGCCGACCCGTCCTCAGCCACGCGCACCACCAATTTCGCACATCTCTCGACCGAGGACATCGAGGTGGTCGAGGTCCTGCGCGGGCCCCAGAGCACGCTCTACGGCTCCGACGCCATGGGCGGGGTGGTCAACATCCGCACCAAGCGCGGCCGCGTGGGCAAGCCCAAGGTGCACGCCCGGCTCGAAGGCGGCTCGTTCGACACGGTCAACGGCACCCTGTCCGTCAACGGCGGCAACGAGCTGATCCAATTCCACGCCGGGTTCGTGGCGACCAAAACCAACGGCATCTCCACCGCGGACGAGGACCTCGAGGGGAACGAAGAGGATGACTGGTACGAGAACCGTACGGTCTTCGGCCGGGTCACCCTGACGCCCGCCGAGTGGTTCGATCTGGATCTTTCGGGACGCTACGTGCACGGCGAACTCGAGTACGACAACGGCGGCGGCCCCAACCAGGACGACCCGCACTCGATCCAGCAGAACGATCAGGGCTACGGTCGCGCCGAAGCGCACGTGCGGCTCTTCGAGGATCGCTGGGAGCAGACCCTGCGGGCGAGCGTGACCAAGTACCGCCGCGAATTCGACGATCCGTGGAACGGGCTCGGCGACTGGCCGTTCGAGGACATCTACTGGGGGACGCTCGAGAAGTTCGGGTGGCAGAACGACATCCATCTGCATCCGACCAACACCCTGACGCTGGGGGTGGAAACCGAGGAAGAGGACTACGAGCTCGACAGCGACGACGATTCGCCGTATGACGCGCGCACGACGGGGCTCTTCGCCCAGGACCGGATCGCGCTCTTCGACCGGTGGTTCACCACCGTGGGCGTGCGCCGCGACCGGCACGATGCCTTCGGGGCGGAGGTGACCTGGCGCGTGACGAGCGCGTTTCTCGTCAAGGAGACGGGCACCAAGCTCAAGGGCTCCTACGGCACGGGCTTCAACGCGCCCTCGCTCTACCAGCTCTACGCGCCCCCGATCTGGGGGCCTCCGGTCGGGAACGAGGATCTCCAGCCCGAGGAGAGCCGCGGCTGGGATCTGGGGCTCGAACAATCCCTCTTTGACGATCGTCTCAAACTCGGGGCCACGTACTTCCGCAACCGCTTCAGCGACATGATCGACTTCGTGGCCGGCCAGGGCTACCTCAACCGGACGGAGCCCACGTACACGCGCGGGATCGAAGCGTTCCTGGAGGCCGAACCCATCGAGAAGCTCTCCCTGCGGTTGGACTATACCTACATGCGCACCCATGACGAGGAGACCGGAGAGATCCTCTACCGCCGGCCCGAGCACAAGCTCGGCGCCACGGTGAACTATCGCTTCCTGGACGACCGGGCCAACGTCAACCTGGGCGTGCTGTACGTAGGCGCGCGGGACGACCAGTACTGGGATGCGCTGGCGTTCCAGAACGTGCGCGTGCGGCTGGAGGACTACGTTGTCGCGCGTCTGGCCGTCTCCTACCGGTTCACGGACGCGTTCCGCATGCACGGGCGCGTGGAGAACATGTTCGACGAGGACTACGAAGAAGCCAAGGGCTATGGCGTGCCCGGTGCAGCCGGGTACGTGGGGTTCACCCTGGACTTCTGACAAACGGAGCCCGGTCGGGGCGGCTGCCCAGCCGCCCCGGCCGGATCCGGTCTCGGGACCGAGGATCGACCGCATGATCGCGCGTCTGCGCCTGGCTGGTTTCTTCGCCTCTTCGGTCGTGATGAACGCCGTGGCCGTGGCCGCCATCTGCCACACCCTCCACGGCGACGTGCTGCCTGCGCGGCTCCAGCTCCTGACCGGCGAGTCGGCGCTGCAGGTGCGTCTGGTGCCGGCGATGCCCAACCAGCGGCGTGCGCCAAGGGCCGAGCCGCGCGTGGAACCGGTCGAGCGCTTCCAGGCCCGGGAGCCCACGGTCTCAGAGCCGCCGCCGCGGCCGGTTGCCGAACGCGCGCTTCGCAGCCCGAGCCGCGTCACGTTTGAGCCCGTGTGCACGCGTCCCGTGCGCGCCCGGCCCGTGGCGGCCGAGCGCCCGGACCGGCGCGTTCGCCGCCGGGCCTTGGTGCGCCCGGACCGTCCGCGCGGGCAGCCAAGATTCGAGCATGACGCACGGGTGGACGCGCCGGCCGCGCAGCACGAAGCTGACGCGCGCCCCAAAGGCGCGCGCACCCCTGTGCGCGTGCGGGGGCTCACGCGGCCGACCTATCCCCGCGGGAGCCGCCGGCGCGGGGAGGAGGGCACGGTCGTCTTCTCGGTGGAGGTGCGGACTGACGGCAGCCGGGGCGAGGTGCGCCGGGAGCGGTCGAGCGGCTTTCCGCGGCTCGACCGTGCGGCGCGGCGCGCGCTCGAGCGCGCGACCTTCCTGCCCGCGCGCCTCAACGGCCGGCCCGTGGCCTCGCGCAGGACCTTCTCCTTCCGCTTCCAGCTGGTGGATGCGGGGCAAAGCCCATGAAGCCGTCCGGCCGCATGGCGATCGTCGCGCTCATCCTGGTCGGCGCGGGCGCGGCGTGGCTTCTGCACCGTCTTCAGCCCGCGGCCGGGGACGGTCAGCCGGGAGGCGGACCGGTCCGGCGCATCATCTGCGCGGCGCCGAGCGTGACCGAGATGGTCTTTGCGCTGGGGCAGGGCGACCGCGTGGTCGGGGTGACCGATTACTGCACCTATCCGCCGGAGGCGCTCGAAACCAAGCCCCGCATCGGCGGGCTGCACGATCCCAACCGCGAACGCATCCTCAAACTCCAGCCCGATCTCATCGTCTACGTAGGCAACTTCGACGCGCTCACCGCCTTTGCCGATGAACACGGCATCCGGACGCTCTCGATCCAGATGGGCACGCTCGAGGGGATCCGTCGAGCCCTGCGCACGCTCGGCCGCCGGCTCGACTGCCCCCGGGAGGCCGAGCGTTTGATCGGCCGGTTCGATGCCGAACTGGGCAAGGTCCGCGCGCGCGTGCACATGCGGCCGCGCAAGCGGGTCTACCTCTGTACCGCGCACAAGCCCGCGGACCTGGGCAAGCTCGGCACCTGCAGCCCGGAAGGCTTCCTGGGCGAGCTCCTCGCCATCGCCGGCGGCGAGAACATCTTCGCCGACGTACAGGGTGCCTGGCCGCAGATCTCCAAGGAGAGTCTGCTCAAGCGCGCGCCCGACGTGATCGTGGAGCTTCATCCCCGTGGCATGGGCGCGGATCCGTCCACCTTCGACCGTCTGCGCCAGGACTGGCAGAAGCTGGAGTCGATCCCAGCGGTGCGGCGCGGGGAGATCCACTTCCTGACCGAAGACTTCCTCCTTATCCCGAGCGTGCGCGCGCCCCGGATCGCCCGCCGCCTCGCCCAAGTCATTCACCCGGAGGTCTTTCGTGACGCTCGTGACTGAACGCAACCTCGCGCTCACGAACATCGCTTACGGATACGAAGGCTCGGACTGGCGTCTCGCGGTCGAGGCTTTCGCCCTGCAGCCGGGCACGCTCGCGGGCGTCATCGGGCCGAACGGATCGGGCAAGAGTACGCTCCTGCGCGTGGCAGCGGGCGTGCTCCAGCCGGATGCCGGCACGGTGCGCCTCGGCGACCAGGACCTCGGCCGCATGGACCGCCGCGCCGTAGCCCGGCTTCTCGGGTACCTGCCCCAGGACATTACGAGTCTCTTCGACTATGCGGTGGAGGACGTGGTGCGCATGGGCCGCTACGCGCACGCGCCCGCGTTCGGCGCGCTGGGAGCCGAGGATGTCGCGGTGGTGGAACGCTGCCTCGAGCGGACCGAGATGCAGGCGCTGCGTACACGCCGCCTCTCCCATCTCTCGGGCGGCGAGCGCAAACGCGCACTACTCGCTTCGGTGCTCGCCCAGGAGCCTGCGGTCCTGCTCCTGGACGAACCCACGGCCGCGCTCGACCTCCACCACCAGGTACGCTTCTTCCAGCTCCTGGTCGAACTCGCCCGAGCCGGCATGGGCATCGCGGTCGTCACCCACGACGTCAACCTGGCTGCGCTCTTCTGCGAGCGCATCCTGCTCATGCAGGACGGGGTCTTTGCGGCCGAAGGCACGCCGGCCGAGGTGCTCCAGAAGGAGCGGCTCCACGCGGTCTATGGCCCCGAGGTCCGGCTCTCCATCCATCCGGAGACCGGGGCGCCCATGGTCGTGCCCTGCCGCGGGCGGGAGGGCGGGGCATGAATCCGCGACGCTTGCTCTCCTATGCGCTCGTGTTCGTGGCCGTGGCCGCGTGTGCGCCGTGGCTGGGCGCCGAGTCGGTCGACCACGGCCGCGTCTGGGCTGCGCTCTGGGGCGAGCTGCACCCGGACGCCACCATCTTCTTCTTCCAGCGCGTGCCGCGGGTACTCCTCGCGCTCCTGGCGGGGGGCGGCCTGGCGCTCGTAGGCGCCGCCTTCCAGGTGCTCTTCCGCAATCCACTGGTGGAGCCCTACACCATCGGCATCACGGGCGGCGCGAGCCTGGGGGCGTTCCTCACGATCGCGTTTCCGGGGTTGGCCGTGGCCTGGGGGCCGTTCCATTCGACCCAGGGGTTCGCGCTCGTAGGTACGGCTGCGACCCTGCTGTTGATCTTCCTGTTCGCGCGCCGGAGGGAGGGCATGAACATCTACGTGCTCCTGCTCGCGGGCGTGACCATCAGCATCGTGTGCTCGGGGCTGATCCTGCTCATCACCTACCTCATCGATCCCTACCTCCTGACGAGCTTCCACCGCTGGATGATGGGCAGCGTCGCTGTGGTGGGGTTCCACGAGCTCGCCGCGCTCCTGCCGCTCCTGCTGCCGGGCACGGGCCTGCTCGCCCTGCACGCGCCCGGCCTCAACCACCTCGCGCTCGGGCCGGAGATCGCGCTCGGCCACGGCGTGGACGTGCGGCGGCTCGAGCGCGAGGTCTTCCTCGGCGGCGGACTCGTGACCGCGGGGGTGGTGAGCCTGGTGGGGCCGATCGGGTTCGTGGGGCTGATCATCCCGCACATGGTGCGCAGGCTCTCGGGGTTCGATCAGCGGCTGGTGCTGCCGGCTTCCTTTCTCTTGGGCGGCGCAGCGCTCTGCGCCTGCGATACGGTGGCGCGGACCGTGATCGCGCCCACCGAGCTCCCGGTCGGCGTGATCACCGCAGTCGCGGGCGGGCCGCTCTTCGTCTATCTGCTGATCCGGGGAAGAGAGTGATGGCCCAAGAGCCCCGTGCTGTCGTCGAGGATGTGCTCCCGGGCTGCCGCGTGGAGCGGACCGACGGGCACGTGCTCGTCAGCTTCGACACGGACCGGCCGGCGCTCGGCTCGGCCGTGCACAACGGCGGCTCGCGCCTCTTGCGGCATGTGCTCAACCTGCACGTACGCCACGACCCGCTGGATGGGCCGGGGCTGCAAGCTCACGCAGACCCCGAGGAGACGCTTGCGCGCTATGCGCAGGACCTCGGCCTGGCCGGCGTGACCGCCGGCATGATGACCGCAGCGTCCATGGCGAGCCTGCGCACGGTGTGCCTGACCGCATCCGGCCTGTCGGTGGCCGCCCTGGTCACGGCCGGCCTGTCCAATGCGCTGGCAGCCGGGGACCCGGCCGCTTGCCAGGATGGCGCGCCGCAGCCTGCCGGTACCATCAACCAGGTCCTGGTGGTGGAGGCCGCCCTGACCGAAGCCGCGTTCGTGGAGGCCGTGCAGGTGGCGACCGAAGCCAAGGCCGGCCTGCTCGCAGCGCGCGGGGTCAAGAGCACGGTCAGCGGCCGGCCGGCCACGGGCACGGGCACGGACGCCACAGTGGTCGTGGCCCGCCTCGGCCCGGAACCGCTTCACTACTGCGGCAAGCACGTGCTCCTCGGCGAACTCATCGCACGCGCCATTGCGCGTGCACTCGAGCAGTCGTTGTCTGCGTTCGCTTGAATTTTCCCGTTCTTCCGTACATCGTTCGCTCGGTCGATTTGGGCGCGCGCGGGGCTTGCCCCACAGGCCCCACAATCCCCCCGAAGGTTCGTCGGAGGGTCCGCCTCCTGCCGGACCGCCGTGCACGTGAAGCGTTGCGGACGCGCAGGAGCGCGGCCCTCCGACTGTGGCATTCGGTCACTCAGGTCTTGACCCACCGAGTTCCGCCCCGATTTCCTCGTCGCGCCGCTCTGCCGCGAGATCGCGGCGACGCGAACGGTCCCTGGCAACGTCTCGGCCCTGCATTTCATTTCCCTTGACACCCTTTCGGCCCGCCCTAGAATGAGCGGCTCCGCCTGGCTTGCGCGTTCACGGAGAACACCATGGCTGCATCGCTCGCGTGGCAGAAGTGCATAAGCCCAGACTGTGCAGCGACCTACGACATCGGCCAGACGCTCGCGGTCTGTCCGGCCTGCGGCAATCTGCTGGACGTGGTCTACGACTGGGACGCGGTGCGACTGCCCAGCAGCCGCGAGCGGCTCGGGAGCCTGGCCCGGCCGGCCTCCGAGATGATGAAGTCGAGTGGCGCGTTCCGGCCAAGCGATTTCCTGGCCCTGCCGCCTGGCGGCTTCTGCCGCGTGAGCGGGGTCTGGCGGTTCGGGAATCTGCTCCCCTTTGCGCCCGAAAACAAACGGGTCACCATCGGCGAGGGGCATACCCAGCTGCGACCCGCGCCCAAGGTAGCCGACTACGCCGGCCTCAAGCGCGAAAACCTGTGGCTCCAGTACGAGGGGCTCAATCCCTCGGGATCCTTCAAGGACAACGGCATGGCCGGTGCGTTCACCCATGCCAACCTGGTGGGCGCGTGCGTGGCCGCCTGTGCGTCTACGGGCAACACCTCGGCGAGCCTGGCCGCGTTCGCGGCTGCGTCCAATCTCATGCGCGCCATCATCTTCGTGGGCGAAGGCAAGATCGCCTACGGCAAGCTGAGCCAGGCGCTCGACTTTGGCGCGCTCACGCTCTTGGTCCGCGGCGACTTCGACGATGCCATGGCCCGCGTGCAGGAAGTCTGCCGCGAGGAAGGCATCTACCTCGTGAACTCGCTCAATCCCTTCCGCCTGGAAGGGCAGAAGACCACCATGTACCGGGTGCTCGAAGGCTTGGAGTGGCGGGTGCCCGACTGGGTCGTGTGCCCGGGCGGCAACCTCGGCAATTCCTCGGCGTTCGGCAAGGCGTTCCTGGAACTGCACGAGCTGGGACTCATCGACCGCATGCCCCGCATCGCGGTCATCAACTCCACGGGCGCGCCCACGCTCAACAACCTGGTGAACGAACGGGGCCTCACGTGGAACGAGGGCCGCGTGGACGACGCCGTCATCGACGCCTACTACGCCGAGCTCGATGCGCGCAACGAGCGGGCGCACACCGTGGCCAGCGCCATCGAGATCAACCGGCCCGTGAATCTCAAGAAGTGCCTGCGCGCGATCGACAAGACGGGCGGGTGCGTGCGGGCCATGTCCGACCAACGAATCCTGGACGCCAAGGCCCGGATCGCGCGCGAGGGGCTGGGGTGCGAACCGGCGAGCGCCGCGAGCGTGGCCGGCCTCAAGGCCCTGGTCGAAGAAGGGGTCGTCGACAAGGACGCGGTGGTGGCGTGCGTGCTCACCGGTCACCCGCTCAAGGATCCGCACGTGACCGTAGCCTACCACAGCGCCACGCCCGACCAGCTCGCCGAGCAGTACGGCGACTATGGCGTGACCGAAGCCCCCGGCCGCAACCAGCCGGTCACGGTGGACAATGATTTGGGCGCGATCATGGACGTGATCCGGAAGGGGTGAGAGAACGGCAAGAAGAGGGGCCGAGCGGTTGGCCCCTCCGCTGGACAAATGCACGGGACATGCGGGACGGACCTCACCACGAAGGACACGAAGGGCACGAAAGAACCATGACCGAAGTACAGTCCGACCCCAGCAAGGTTTCTTTGTGCCTTTTGTGGTGAATGCTGTGGCTGCATGGCCACGAGAAGAACAAGGAGTCCGAGCATGACGATCGACATTGCGATCAACGGCGCAGCGGGCCGCATGGGCCGGCGGCTGCTGGCGCTGGCGGCCGCGGACGAGGGGCTCCAGGTGGTGCAGGCGCTCGAATGCGAGGGGCATGAGCTGCTCGGCGAGGCTGTGCGCGATTTCGTGCCCGAGTCGAGTGACAACGTTTCCCTGGCGAGCGGACTGACCGGCGGCGCGCAGGTGCTCGTCGACTTCTCCACGCCCGAGAGCACGGCCGCGCGCGCGGGCGAAGCCGCCCAGGCGGGCACCGCTCTGGTGATCGGCACCACGGGCCTGGGCGACGCGGAAGCGGAGGCGGTGGCCGCGGCCGCCGGGCAGGTGCCGGTGCTGCACGCGCCGAACTTTTCCCTCGGCGTCAACCTCGTCTTCCGCCTGGCCGGCCAGATCGCCGAGGCCCTGGGCGCGGACTACGACATCGAGGTCGTGGAAGCGCACCACAACCAGAAGGCCGACGCACCGTCCGGCACGGCCAAGCGGATCGCCGAACGGATCTGCGAAGCGACCGGCCGCGACGCAGCGCACGACGTGGTCCACGGGAGAGAAGGCCGGACCGGTCCGCGCACGCGCCAGGAGGTCGGCATGCACGCGCTCCGCATGGGGTCGGTCGTGGGCGACCACACGGTCCATTACGGCTCGCCCTACGAGCGGATCGAGCTGACCCACCGCGCCCAGACGCGGGACGTGTTCGCCGCGGGCGCTCTGCACGCGGCCAAGTGGCTGGCCGGCAAGCCGGCGGGGACGTATTCGATGGAAGACGTGCTGTTCGGGTAGGGGAGAATCGATGGACATCGCAGTCGCCAATCGCCTGCAGAAGCTGCCGCCGTATCTCTTCGCGGCTCTGCGCAAGAAGATCGCCGCCAAGAAGGCCAAGGGCGAGGAGGTGATCTCGCTGGGCATCGGCGATCCCGACCAGCCCACGCCCGATCCGGTCATCGACGAGCTCTGCCGGGCCGTGCGGGACGAGACGGACGCCAACCGCCACCGGTACGGCTGCGACGTGCCGGTCGAGGCGTTCCCGCAGGCCGCGCGCGACTTCTATCAGCGCCGCTACGGGGTCGCTCTGGCGGACGATCAGGTCGTGCCCACCGTGGGCAGCAAGGACGCGATCGCCAAGTTCGCCATGGGGATTCTGAATCCGGGCGACGTAGCGCTCGCGCCCGTGCCCGGCTACCCCACCTACAACATCGGCCACGTCTTCGCCTCTGCGGTGACCGTTCCCATGCCGCTTACCAAGGAGAATGACTTCCTGCCGGACCTGGAGGCCATCCCGAGTGACGTGCGCCGGCTGGCCAAGATCCTCTGGATCAATTACCCCAACAACCCCACCACGGCCACGGCGCCCCTGGAGTTCTTCGAACGCGCGGTGGCCTTTGGCGCCGAGCACGACATCCTGATCGCGCACGACGCCGCCTACAGCGAGAACACCTTTGACGGCTACCGCGCGCCCAGCATTCTGCAGGTGGACGGGGCTGCCCAGGTGGCGGTCGAATTCTTCTCGCTCTCCAAGGCCTTCAACATGACGGGCTGGCGGGTCGGCTTC
>CAZBZG010000019.1:0-15330 GCA_964496245.1 uncultured Planctomycetaceae bacterium
GGGCGTCCGGGATCCATGTGCGAAAACGCAGGCGCCCGGTCTTGCGGTGCCGCTTGAGCGCTACGGGTACCCGGAGCCGGGCGTGGAAAACCACCGGCGTTGGCGCGTCTTCGGCGTCGGCCGCAGGGAGGGCGGGCAGGGCGAGTTCCACGTCCACTTCGCCGCCAGCGAGCGTGCTCAGGAAGTAGCCGCGTTCCCACATGAAGTTGCCGACCGTGTTCGTCAGACCCACTACGCAGCCGGGGATGCCCTCGCGCCGGCGGAGGAACGCCTGCACCGTGCGCACGGGCTGGTCTTGCTCGAAGATGTACTCCTGGTACGTGGGACTGTTGCGGATCACGTGGAACCAGTCGGGGTCGTCCCCGCGCTGCGCGCGCAGGAAACGGCCTCTTGGCAGGGTGACCGGCCGCGCGATCCCGGCGGCGGCGAGCTCGCGCGCAGCCCAGCGCTCGTACCGCTTCTGCTCGAAGTTCCAGGTCTGCTGGCGGAAGTGGGTGATGCCGAAGCCCATCTCATAGGGCGCGGCCTCCCAGTACTCGTAGCCCAGGGGAAAGCCGCACCACAGGGCCCGGCCCTCGCCGAAGGCGTGGGTCACGATCGCCACGTCCGCGTCCGCGCCCGCAAACCACGCGCGCGGCTCGCCGTCCGCCGGCGCGAGCGCAGCGGTCAGGTTGCGTTCGAACTTGTACGGCCGCGGAGGCGTGTTCTTCCACTGGTAGGAGCCCTCCGGGTGCGTGGTCTGCAGCCGATCGGGTCGGACCGGGCCGGGCACGCGCATACGCGCGATCCGGGCGCCGAACACGTCCGCGAGCGGCGAGGCATCGGCCGGCGCGCCGTTGGCGTCGAACCGCCCCGGCGCGCCAAACCCCCAGAGCGTGCCGCCGGCGCGGGTCCATTCGACGACGTCGCGCGCTACATCCACGGGCAGGCACTGGGTGTTGGGCAGGATGAGGAGCTCGTAGGCGGCCAGCCCGCCGGCGCGGACCTGTTCTTCGGCGATGTAGCGGAAGGGCACGAACGCCCGGTGGAGCAGGTGCCCCCAGGCCATGGCGCTTTTGAAGAGGGCGCGGTCCGGATCGTGGCGGCGGGTGGATTGACTCCAGAGGATGGCGACCTCGGCCGGGGCCATGTCGGTGTTGAGGAGGAGCGGCGCGAACGTCTGGCAGCGCAAGGGCGTGAGGTAGTAGTCGCCGATGCCGAAGCCGCCCATGCGACCGTCCGGGTAGCGGAACCAGGAACGCGGGAACTGGAAGCGCAGCGTGCGGTCGTAGCTGCCCATGACGATGCGCGTGCTGTCGAACCATGGCGCCTGGGCCACGGCTGCGCTTCCGCAGGTGCCGCACCCGTCGTGGATGCCGTGGCTCCAGATCCGTCCGCCGCCGGCCAGGCTCTTGAGCAGGAGGAAGCTCGACGGGCTGTCCGTGGCCGTGCTCGGCACGTGGGTCAGGCGCGCGAGCGCGTACAGGTCCCGGCCGCGGCCGGTGCGGGCGGCGAAGAGGCGGTGGAAGTCGTCGCTCACGGTCTTGGTGAGCACGGGCAGCGCGTCCCACGCCTGCGCGAGCGGCGCGCGCACGCGGCGGACGTATTCATGCAGCCACGCCTCCTCCACGCGTGCGGCCAGGGCGATGCGCGCCGGGTCCGCGTTCCCCTCCTTGCGCAGCGCCCCGGGCGCGCGCCACGCGCCGTGCTGTTCGGCTTCGGGCCGGCTCTGCCAGTACGTCTGGAGCGCGGCATCCGCGCCCCCAACCACCTGGGTCTCGTGCAGGCCGCCGTCGATGTAGATGCCGGCTACGCGTTCGGCGCCGAGCGTCTTGAGGTGCCGGCCGTAGGCGGCGAGGAAGCGGGTGAACGCCTCCTGCGTGGGCTGGTGGAAGAGATTGATGCCTCCGCGCACCAGGCCGTCCGCGTCCGCAGCCTTGCGCTCCCGCCGGTTGCGCGGCGGATGCGAGAACCGGCAGGCATCTCCGTGTGCGGCCACGTGCCACGCCGGGGGCGAGCCCGCGAGCGTCTTGAGCATGGGAAGCATGGCGAGGTCGTGGCGCGCGAGGCGCGCGGCCAGACGGTCGAGCGCGGCAAAATCGTACTCCCCGGCCGCTGGCTCGAGTGCGGCCCAGTCCGCCACCGGTTCGAGGGCCACGTTGATCGAGGTGACGCCCGTGCGCGCGGCCCGGGCGAGCAGGCGGTCCTGGATGTCAGCGGGCAGGTCGAGGAATCCCTTGCGCAAGTCCCAGGCGAAGCGCAGGCCTGCGCGCCGTTCGCGCTCGCGCGCGGGATCGTCCCACGGCGCAGGCTCGTCCGTGACCGTCCAGGTCGTCTGGTCCCGGGCTGCCGTGCGCACGGCCCGGGCGAGACGCGTGCGCAGCGCCGCGCACCGCTTGTAGTGGTCGAGCACCTCTGCGGCCACGGTGTGCCGCGCGCGCTGCACGAGGGCGAGCTGGGCCGCGAAGGGCGGAGCCACCTCTTCGGCGTCATGCAGCGCCTGGAGCGCCATGCCGCCGTGGTCCACGCCGCGCAACCGCCCGTACAGCCCTTCGGCCTCCACGAACAGGCTTTCCACCGCGGGATCGCGGTCCGGTCCGTCCCATGCCCGGAGGAAGAGGGCGAGCGCGCGCCCGTCGTGCAGCGCCTGGATGGCGAAGCGGTGGAGCACGCGCAGGTCCTCGATCCGGTCGAGCTCGCGGCTCACGGCGTCCGCATCCGCGATCGGTTCGCGCGGGGCGCCTGTCTCCCCGCCTGCTGCCGGACCGGCGCAGGCCCAGAAGAGCAGGGCCCCGCCCACGAACCATCGCCAGACGCGCATCCGCATTCCGTTCTCCTTTGGCAGAGCCGTGCCCGTCTTTCGGTGGCATGCACGGGGACGGGCAGGCGCTCTGCAGTATACCTGGATGCCCCGAGCCCGCAAGGGCGAACGCGCTCCTTGCTGCAGCTCCCTGCGATGCTCTGGGGGGGGGGCATGAGCGCCGAGCGCCTCGGCGCCAGGGAACGCGTGTGGTGCGATTGTGGCGCGTCGGCTATGCCGTTGCGACGAACCAGAAGCAGGGCACAAACAGGAACCGCGCGCCGCTGCCCGGCGCGTCCTGGGGCGCAGCCAGGGGGTTGGCCGGATGCACGCCCGCGTCCGTGATCGCGAACCCGGCCTGGCGCAGCGCCGGGCCGAGCGAGCGGGCCACCTGCACGTCAGCGCCGTCGCGCGTAAGTTCGTCCGCAAACGGTTGCAGCGCGCCGGGCGGGTCGCTCACCACGCCGCCGTAGTCCGGTTCTGCAGCCACGATGAGCGGTGTGCCTGGCTGGAGCACGCGGCGGATGTCGGCGAGCACGGTGGCGAGCGGCTTGGCCCACAGGAAGAACATCTGGGTGAACACGAGATCGAACGCGTGGTCCGCAAAGGGGAGGGCTGTTGCGTGGGCCTGGACCCGCTGGCCGCGGGCGCGGCTGAGGGCCGCGCGGTCGGCGTCGAGCGCGACCACGCGTCCGCGTGCGCGCCGCTGGAGTTCGTCCAGGGTCTCGCCCGTGCCTGCGCCGAGGTCGAGTACGCGCTCGCGCCGGCCGATGCGCATCGCCCGCAGCAGGCGGCTGCGCACGC
This sequence comes from uncultured Planctomycetaceae bacterium, assembly GCA_964496245.1. GTDB lineage: Bacteria > Planctomycetota > SZUA-567 > SZUA-567 > SZUA-567 > CAZBZG01. The sequence goes on from CAZBZG010000019.1 coordinate 3,584, forward strand.
CGCGAAACCACGCGTCCTGGCGCTGATAGAACGCCTGCAGCGTGTCCGGGTCCTGGGAGGTCAACGACCGCCTCCCGCACACGCGCACGCGCAGGCGCATCCGGCGCACGCGCACCCGCCGCTGAAGCCGCCCCCGCTGCCCGAGGCCATCTCCGAGAGCATGGTCTTGGTGAAGCTGTCGAACCCGGACAGGTCGAGCCCGCCGCTCTTGTCCAATCCGAGCGAGTCGAGCTTGCCCACCATGGTGTTGCTCATGGTCTCGAACCGGCCGGTCACGCTGTTGGCCACGTCTGAGAACGTGGTGGTGGGCATGGTGCTGTCGCCGGCTGGGCCCTTGGGGATGGCGAGTCCGCCGCTGCCGCGCGCCGGGGTGTGGTGGCCGTAGCTCCACCACACCGGGCGGTAGGTGTAGTCCGGATCGAGCTCCTCCAGACGCCCGCCCCACCCGCTGTCCAGCATGAGCCACGGCAGGGTCTTGTCCGCGCGCTGGAACCGGGCTTCGTACCCGCCCTCCCGCTCCACCTGCTTCCAGGCGCGGTCCACGATGTGGCGGTAGTACTTGCGCGTCCGCTCCAGGTCGAAGCCGGTCACCTTCTTGACCGTGTTCTTGACGAGCTCGTCGAACGCGGCGGTGAGGCGCATCTCCTCCACGGACTTGCGCGCCTGGCCTTTGAAGACGTGCAGGAAGAGCGGCTCGTAGTCGCGCAGCCGCACCTTGCGGCCGTTCTCGCGCACCCAGATGCCGTTCGCTTCCTTGCCGGGTGCGATGGCGATGCGCAGCGGCTCGGTCGAACGGATCTTGACCACGCCCTTCTTGGCCAGGCCGAAGATGATCATGGTCAGGATTTTGTGGAGCGGCACCTCGAGAAGCAGCGCCGCCTCCATCGCGGTGAGGCCGCGGCAGATGCCCCCGCCTTCGCGCGAGACCGTGGCGGGGAAGTAGTGCTGGCGTCTGCGGCGGCGCACCCAGAACCAGAGGCCCCAGAGCAGCGCGAGACCCGGCCAGCACCAGAGGTGGAAGACCGGGCTCACGACCATGCCGTAGATCAGGACTCCCGCAAGCACCAGGAAGACCGACCACCCCGTGGCGCGCGTCTGGGTGAAGAAGAGCAGGCCGAAGAGAATCAGCACGGCCAGCCCGCTTGCGACCTGGGCCTCCCGGCTGCCGGAGAACCAGCGGAAGAAGACGTCCCACAGGCTGTCGCGGCGGACGTGCTCGACGAATCGTTTGGGAAACGAGACGCTGAACAGGTGCGGCCCCGTCAGCGACACCTCGCGCACCCATGCCACGGACGCACGGTCGTCCCCTTCCATCACGCCCTTGGCGGAGAACTCCTGGCCGCTCTTGTGCCAGAGGATGCGCTCCCTGGCTTCGGGGTACGCGGCCTTGGGAATGGGCAGCACGTAGCGCAGGATCAGCTTGGTCTTTCCGCGCACGTACGGCGCGCCGAACCACGTGGGCGTGAACCGGAAGGACGCCTGCTCCGGATCGGTGGTGTCCTGCCAGACCATCCTGTCCTCGATGCCGATGAACGCGAAGACGCCGCTTCGCCCCGGCTGGATCATGCGCGATCCGAGGTGGACTTCGTACCCGCTGCCGCGGGGGGTGAGCACTTCGGAGACGCGGATGCTGCTGTTCGGAATCGTCCGTCCGTCGATCGCGGCAGACACGGGCCGGTGGCCCTTGCCCATGTGCGGCATGCCGATGTCCACCACATCGATGGGATGCGCTCCACGCGCGCATTTGAACGTCAGCTTGTAATGGATGCGCGCCGCCCCGTCGGGCTGGATGCGCACCGTGACCTCGGCCTCGGGCACGGAGAAGCGGTAGTTGGCTGCGTGCGCCCGGTCCGCGACGGTCCAGGTGAGCAGCACACCGAAGAGGAGCCATCGAGCGCGCATGCGCTATCCTTCCGAAGGACTGTCCGTGCACAGGAACCGCTCGCCGTCGCTGAGCGGGCAGCCGCTGCCGCAGACCTCGAAGTCCGGGCAGGCCTGGCACTCGTCCGGCGCGTCCGCGCGCGTGCGGAGGGCGCGGAAGAGGTCGCTCTGCCAGATCGTCTCCCAGGAGTCGCGCAGGATGTGCCCCACGGGCTGGTAGTAACTCTGGCAGGGGATGACCTGGCCGTCCGGTTCGATGCAGATGTTGTACTCGCCGGCCGTGCACCGCTTGAAGCCCACGCCCTGCTCGGTGGGGTTCATGCGGCAGTAGTGGGTGGGCGAGTACCAGATGAAGCGAAGGCCCCGTTCGGCGGCCTTGGCCTGCACGATGCCGAGGACGTCGGCCAGCGCTTCCTCCTCCAGGGCCACGCCTGCGGCTGGCGCGCGGCCCGTGTGGATGATCGAGTTCATGGCGAACTGTTCGACCCCGAGATCGGCCACGAACGCGATGGTCTCTTCCGCGGTGTCCACGTTCTCGGTGCAGAGCGTGGTGTTGGTTACGAGATAGAGGTCCTCGGCCAGTGCGGTGCGGATGCCTGCGACCGTCTCTTCCCACGCGCCGGCGTGGCCGATCATGCTGTCGTGGATGGCGGGGTCGTGGCTTTCGATCGTGATCTGCACGTGGTCGAGCCCGGCCTCGCAGAGGCTGCGGGTGAAGGCCGCGTCCGCGAGCTTGCGGCCGTTGGTGAGCAGGCCGGTGATGAGCCCGATGTCCTCCGCATGTTCGATCAGGTCCCGCAGATGCGGCGAGAGCGTGGCCTCCCCGCCCGTGAAGCAGACGTGCGGCACGCCCGCGTCCCAGAGCCGTTGGAGCACGGCCTTCCAGTCTTCGAGGGGGAGTTCTTCCACGTCGGTTGCCCGGCGGGCCACGTAGCAGTGCTGGCAGTTGTTGTTGCAGCGGTAGGTGAGCGCGAGATCGGCCCGGTACGGGGCGGAGAGCTCCTTGCCGAACGGCGGAATGTCCGCCACGTCCAGGCGCAGGATCGGACACGCGTCCTCCTCGGTCTCGAGCTCGCGCACGAGGTTCTGGATCTTCTCGAAGTCGCGGCGCACCTCTTCGGGCGCGGCCTTGTACACGCGTTGCACAACCGTCACCGCCTCGTCTTCGGATGCGCCGTCGAGCACGTGCTTCATGAGCAGCGTGGCCGTGGCATTGAGGTGGAGCACGCCCGAGGCGTTGACGGCGAGCAACCCCGCCCCGTCGGCCTCGACCCGCAGGTGGAGCCGCAGTTCGCGTTCGCCCTGCTGGCGGCGGTAGGGATAGAGCCCGGGCGCCACGCCCTGCAAGGGCAGGAAGAGCCGCTTGAGCGTTTCGCGCAACCTCACCATTTGGGCGCCTCCTCCACCTGGTAGGACGACCCGCACGCCGGGCAGGTCACGAAGAGCGCGCCCGCCTGGAGGGCGACGCTGTTCGAATCGAGCGGATGCCCGCAGCTGCGACAGGTCATGTGCTCGAGCGAGACGTCGCCGGACAGGTTCAGGTTCTGGTGGATGGTGACCCTTTGTTCGGGCACCTTCATGCGCAGCACATAGATGACGAGCACGCCTGCGGCGAGCAGGATTCCGCCCAGCCCCCACCGCCCGGCCAGCCCGGTGCTCGCAGCGGACGCGAGAAACAGCACCCCGAGCGCGATCATCACCCCGCCCAGGATGGTCCCCATCAGCTTCACAGCAGGCTCCCGATGCCCGCCCGCGGACGCGCGCCATGGTCCGGCGGGGGGGTGTCCGACACGACAGCTCTTCTCTCGAAGCGCGCACGGATCCTAGCACAGCCCGCCCGGCCCGTCAAGCGGATGTGGCACAGGCACTCCTGCCTGTGCAGCGGTTCATCGTACGCGCCCCAGGCAGGAGTGCCTGGGCTACATTGCCGGCCGCTGTGGTTTGTGGCACAGGCACTCTTGCCTGTGCCGCGGTTCAAGGTCCGCGCCCCTGGGTTGCATCCAGGTGGAAGCCGATTGGATGCGATCGCACCACGCCGCGCCGTCCGCTACTCGTACGCCAACGCTGCATCCGCGACCGCCTCCAGGTTCTCGCGCGGCGTGCCCGTGAGGATGGCGCAGGTGCCGGCGAGGATGAAACGGCGGTCGCCGAAGGCCTCGTACGCCTGGCGCGTGAGGTCGGCCGCCTCCGCGGGCGTGCCGCGCAGCAGCCGTTCGAGCGAGAGGCCGCCCTTGAAGTGTACCTCCTCGGGAAGCGCGTGCGCGGCCGCCGGCGGGTCGGCGATGTCCCCGAGCGGCTCGGCCGTGAAACTCTCGAAGATGGCGGGCTGCAGGTCGTGGAACCAGCCCCGGTCGAGAAACACCTGCGTGCGGCCGCAGCAGTGCATGAGGCAGGGGAGATTCCTCTCGCGGCAGTGCTTGGCGAAGCCGATCGACGGCCGGACAATGCCTTCCTCGATCATGTCCGGGCTGAAGACCTCGGTGCCCGCCCCGCCGAAGATGATCATGTCGCAGTCGGCTTCGGCTGCGCAGTCGATGATCGTGTGGCTGGTGGCTTCGACTTCGGCCATGGCCGCGCGATAGGTCTCGGGGAAGTCGAGGAAGTGGAAGATCATCTCCTGCTGGAGGATGACGTAGTGCATCTCCAAGGGCTGCGGGATGAAGATGGCGAGCACGCCGAGATCGCCCGCCTGCCGGCGGAGGTCGCGAAAGTGGCTGGTGATGTCGGTCTTGGCTTCGCGTAGCGCCCGCAGGTAGCCCACGAGCTTGGGATAGTCCTCCTCGCCGGCGAGCGCCATGCGCGTGCGGGCCTCCTTATCGCCGCGCTGGATGACCGCTTCGATGGTGAGCGGGCCGTCGGGCGCGGGGATGGTCTTGCGGAGACGTGTCTCCTCGCTGTCGTGGGAGATACGTTCCACTTTCCACCCGAGCGGATGCTCGGGCGGCAGGTACTCGGCCTCGCCTTTGATGATGTGCGCTTCCACGCCCAGGGACGCGCAGGTCTGGACCCACTCGGGCACGGTCACGTCGATCTCGCGGTCGCGGCCGTTCAAAAAGCCGATGTTGTCCTTGAGTTCGGGCAGCACGATGCGTCCCGGCGCGCCCTCCAGAATCGCGCGCACGGCGTGGCGGTCTTTGGGGATGCGTTTGGGCATAGCGGGCTCCGTGACCGGTTCCTCTCCCAGGGACAGGCCGAGGTGTGCAAGGACGCCGGCCGCGATCCGTACCGTCTGCCTACCGCAGCAGTCGCCGCATCAAGAGGTCCTGCAGGTCCCGGCGGCCGTCGAGCACGGCGAGAATGTTCACCTGGCGTCCGGCGACTTCGTACAGGATCCGGTACGGTTTCCAATGGATCTCCCGGTAGTCGGGGATCGCAAGGCGTTCGAGTTCGGGCGGCACATGCCCGCGCGCCGGGAAGTCCTGGAGGCGCTGGCAGGCCTGTTCGAGCTTGTCCAGGACGTGTTCCGCTGCGCGGATGCTGTCGTGTTGTGCGACGTAGCAGAAGAGCTCGAGCAGGTCGCGCTCCGCCTCCTCGGTCACGCGCACGGCGTAGGCCATCACGTCTCCTGCCGCTCGCGTTGCGCCTGCTGGCGCACGTCCCGGAAGGCCCTGCCGAGCGGCTTGGTACGGCCGCCAGCCACCGCCGCCTTGCCCATGGCGACGAGTTTGAGCATGGCCAGGCTCTCCTGCATGTCCTCGTAGTCGGAGAGGCTCTGCAGCACCGCTTTGGCCTCGCCGTTCTGCGTGATCACCACGGGCTGGCGCGTCCGGGCCACCTGCTTGACGAGTTCCGCGGCGTGGGCCTTGACGTGGCTGATCGACTTGACCGATTCGCTGAGCTTCATGGCAGCTCCCTCGGGCCAGACTGGATTCGGACCGGATTCAGTCTACGCGCTCCGCTCGCCATTCGCAAGCACATTCCTGGATGTGGCTGCCCTTGCGAACGAGGCGCAGGAGCGCGGACCCTTACCGCTCTTCCGCGCGCGCCTGCGTCGTCCCCTTCCCGTGCGCTACGATCGCGCGCACGAAACGTTCGCCGTACTGTTCCTGCTTGACCGCGCCCACGCCGTGCACGTCGAGGAAGTCTTCCACGGTGGCCGGTTTCTTGCGGGCCATGTCGCGCAGGGCGGCGTCGCCGAAGACCACGTATGCGGGGACGCCCTTCTTCCGCGCGAGATCCGCGCGCAGTGCCCGCAGCGCCTCGAACAGGTCGCGGTCCACGCCCGCCCACGAGGCCGTGTCCGCGCGGGAGGCGGCCGGGCGCGCGTGCTTCTCCGTGGGCCGCAGCAGGATGGGCGTGACCTCGCCCCGCAGCACCTGCCAGCCCTTGTCGCTGACGCGGAGCACGTCGTAGTCGCCGGTCTTCTCGGCAAAGCCCTGGCCGACGAGCTGTTCGATCCAGTCGCGCACCACGCGCTTAGGGAAGTCGCTCAACAGGCCGTAGGTGCTGAGTTCGTCGTCCTTGCGCTGGCGGATGCGTTCGGTGTTGGCGCCCACGAGCACGTCCGCGGTGTAGTCTCCGCCGAAACGCTCCTCGAGCCGCAGGATGCACGACAGGATCTTCTGCCCTGTCACGAGCGCATCCTCCACGCTGTCGAGGTCGCCCAGGCACACGTCGCACGCGCCGCAGTCGTCGCCCTCGAGCGACTGGCCGAAGTACGTGAGGATGGTGGCGTGCCGGCAGGCCACGCCCGTGCAGTAATTCCATAGTTCGCTCAGCTTCTCTTCGTGTACGGCCGCCAGGTCGTCGTCCGCGTCCGAGAGCAGCCGCTTCCAGACGTGGAAGTCGCGGCCCGAGTAGAAGAGACAGCACTCGGCTTCGAGCCCGTCGCGGCCGGCCCGCCCGCTCTCCTGCTGGTAGTGCTCGAGGCTCTTGGGGAGCCCAGCGTGCACCACGAAGCGGACGTTGGACTTGTCGATGCCCATGCCAAAGGCCACGGTGGCCACGATCACGTCCGTTTCCTCGCGGATGAAGGCCTCCTGGTGGGCCTTGCGCATCGCGTCCTCCAGGCCGGCGTGGTAGGGCAGGGCCTTGGTGCCCCGGGCCCGGAGGCGGGCGCACATCTCGTCCACGTCCGCCCGGCGGATGCAGTAGACGATGCCGGACTCGCCCTCGTGCCGGTCGATCACCTCGCACACCTGCCCGAAACGGTCGCGCGCGCGTTCGGTCTTGTACCGGAGGTTCGGCCGGTCGAAGGAGCCCACGAGCACGGCCGGGTCCCGGAGGCCGAGCTGCTGGATGATGTCCTGGCGCACGGGCGGCGTGGCCGTGGCGGTGAACGCGTGCACGGTGATGTCCGGGAGCTGCTCCCTGAGCGCTCCGAGCTGCCGGTACTCGGGCCGGAAGTCGTGGCCCCACATGCTGACACAGTGCGCCTCGTCCACGGCCACGAACGACACGGAGAGTTCGCGGACTGCGGTTGAGAATCGCTCGGAGACGAGCCGCTCGGGCGAGACGTAGAGGAGCTTGACTTCGCCGTCGTGCACTCGCTCCCACGTGGCCTGTCGCTCGTCCGGGCCCAGGCTGCTGTCGATGCGTTCGGCCGGCACCCCGGCCTCGGCCAGCGCGTCCACCTGGTCCTTCATGAGGCTCTTCAGGGGCGAGACGAGGATGGCCATGCCCGGCAGCGCGAGCGCCGGCGCCTGGAAGCAGAGGGATTTGCCTCCGCCCGTGGGCAGCACCACGAGCGAGTCCCGCCGGCCGAGGGTCGCCTCCATGGCCTCCTGCTGGAGCGGCAGGAAGGACTCATACCCCCAGTGCTTCTTGAGGATGCCGAGGAGTTCGGCCTTCTGATCCATGACCGCCTCAGTACATCAGAAATGACGCGGCATGGCAAGGGGCGGGAGCAGAAACATGCCTGTCGAGCAGGCCGTGCAGACGCGTTTGGGCGGCCGATCTTTTTTGGATTCCGCGCGCGTCGCGTCAGGCGCTTGCCGCCGGCAGGTCCTCCACAGCCTCGGTCCGGCCGGACCGCTCGGCTGCGTGCATGGCGCGGATGACCCGGAGGCCGGCGAGCACGGCTTCGGGGGCGGCGGCCTGGGTGGCGTCGTTGTCCGTGCAGGCGCGGTGGAAGAGGTCCCACTGGTACGCGCCGCTGCAGGCGGGGGCGGCCGCGCGCAGGATCTCGCGGGCGTGGCCCTCGGGCGCGGCCGGCTTGACGAGCGCGAGGTCGGCGCCGCCCGTGTCCGGCGCGGCGGCCGGGCCGACGTTGCGAAAGATCGTGCCGCGTTCGAAGTTGAGGATGAGGCTGTTGCGGTAGCACTGGCGGTCGTCCACGCAGAACGAGGCGTACAGGCTGCCGATGGCGCCGTTCGCAAAGCCGATCATGAGCAGCGCGTTGTCGGGCGTGGGCCGCTCGGTGAAGAGGCGGGCGTGCATGACCTGGACGCGTTCGGGCGTCCCCAGCAGCCGCACCATGTCGTTGATCAGGTAGATGCCCAGGCGAAACACCGGGGCCACGGGACAGCGGTCGGGATCGTCGTACCAGGATCCGTCCGCGTGCTCGCGGTAGCTCGCCGTGCTCTCCATGCGAGCGCCCACGGGCCGGCCGAGGTCGTGCTCCTGCTGCCAGGCCCGGATCTGGGCGAGGTCGGGCGGATCCGGGGAGGGGCTGTTCATGTGCACCACGCGGCCCACGGACCGGGCGTGCGCGAGCACGTCCCGCGCAGCCTGGAGGTCGAGCTCGAAGGGCTTGGTCGTCATCACGTGCCTGCCCGCGTCCACGAGCTGCCGCACGAGGCCTGCGCGACCTTCGGGGCCGGTGAAGAGCCCGACGCAGGGCACGTGCTCGCGCGCGAGCAGGTCCTCGATCGAATGGTACGCAGGCACGCCGTGCTCCTGCCCCAGGCTGTCGGCGCGCTCGGTGTCGAGGTCGCACACGGCAGCCAGCCGGAACCAGCGCTGCGCATCGGTCTGGGTGAGCTGGTTGGCGATGTGCCGGCCGAACCGCAGGCCGATTAGGGCGAGGGGAAGGGGGGCGGTCATGAGGGGCGACTCCTCGTGTCACTCTTCATCAGGCAGCCAGACCCTGGCCTCGCCGCCGGCCACGCACACGCTCTCGATGCGCAGCTCCTGCTGTTCGTCCGCATCGAACACGGGCTCGATCTCCAGCGTGTGGGCCTTGCCGGGGTCGAGACCGGTCTGGATCACGCAGGTCAGGTGCGTGTTGCCGCCGATCTTGTCGGAGTTGGCGTCGAATCGGAAGACCCGGTGCTTGTCGCGGCCGCGGCGGCGGACGACCAGGTGGCCGTCGATGTACGCGCGGAACGCCCCCGAGGTGCGCGTCTTCTCGCCAAAGACGAGCACCATGCTCCCCTGGAACTCGAGGACGAGCGACGCGACCTTCTGTTGGACCGCCTTCTTCTTCCCCGTTTCGGGATCTTTCTGCGTCCGGCGGTTGGAGGCGATGACGAGCTCGTCCAGCCACCGGCTCATGAGCGCGTCGTACCAGGCGGACGTGAGGTTGGGCCGGCCCTTGCGCCAGCCCGCAGGCAGGCGCGGGAGCGTGGCGAGGCGCTTGCGGGTGTGGGGCATGTAGGTATCCGCATGAAGCATCTCCTCGGGCGCCCGGCAGATCATGTTGTCCTTTACGCCTTTCGCAAAGCCCTGCATGGCTGCGTCCGCGAACACGGCATACCCCCGGTCGCCCGGGTGCACGGCATCGGCCGGGTACATCGCCTCGAGCGTGATCGCGCCTTCGCGCACGCGCTTCTGGGCGAGCACGATGGCGTCGCCCACGGGCACGTGGTAGGCCTCGGCGATGGCGAGGTGTCCGTCGCGGCCCTTCATGCCCTCGGTGTCGCCCTTGGCGATGTTCCACTTGAACGGGAAGAGGACGATCACGAGCGGGCACTCGGCCTCGCGCACGGCGCGGCGCACGAGCGACTCGTAGGACGCCATGGTCTCGGGATTGGCCGAGTGGATGTCGTCGTTGGCCGAGAAGTCGAGGAAGACGAGGTCGGGCTCGCGCTGCATGACGTCGCGTTCGAACCGGAACACGCCGAGCTGGGAGCCCGTGCCGCCGATGGCTGCGTCAAAGAACCGGAAGCGCGCCTCGGGATACCGCTCGCGCAACGCGTCCGCCGTCTGCGCGCGATAACTCGTAAGGTTGGGCGCGGTCGCATTGGCCCCCCAGGTCAGGGACGCGCCGAAGAAGACCACGTTCAGGTGCTCGCCTGCGCGGGCGCGTTTGTCGAACTCCGCGAAGCTGGGCTGCGCGTGGCACAGCGGCGCACGCAGGAGCAGCGTCAGCGCCGCGACCGCGCACGCGCGCAGCAGAACACGCGTCCATTCATTCGTCTTCATGGGGCTCCTTTTCGAAGCACGTGAAACCGCCTTCCGGCCGGATCTCGTAGCGGAAGTGTGCTTCCGTGGTGCGCCACCCGAGAGAAAGGGTCTCCGGTTGTCCTACGGTGATGTCCTCTGCGGGATCGCTGCCGCCTTCCCCGGCGGGAGCGAATCCGTGATCCGTCTTCTCGTACGTGACAGGCGCCTCGCCGCCGTACCGTGTCCACCCCTGCAGGGCGCCGTTGGTATCGCGGGTCAGGATGTCGGCGCGCACGGGCGGCTCGGTCTTCTTGTCCGCAGGTTTCTTGCGTGCGCCCTCGAGCACGAACCGCACCTGGTCGAGGTCCACGCTCTTGCCCGCGCCCGCCGGATCCACCCAGCGCTTGCCGTCGGGGCCGAACACGGCTACGTCCTCAGGCGTGAACACGACCTTGCCGAGGTGCCCGCGCTTCCTGCGGTGGCGGAACACGGCTTCGTAGTACGTCTCCACAGCCGCGGCCACAGCCGTGCCCGCCTCCTCATCCTGTTCGAGCACGCAATGGCCGCGCGCCGTAAACACGTCCGGCCCGGGTCGGCCGGAGCGCGGCCATCCGAAACGGCGCCATCCGCAGGCGCGGCCATCCGCATCGTATACATATACATCGCACCACGGTGCACCTGTGCCCAAGGCGCGGTCCACGTAATTCGTATGCGGCCGCACGTTCAGCATGCCGGGAAAGAGGATCTCTCGCAGCACGACCATGTGAAACGTGCCCAGGGCGTGGCGCAGGAACGCATCCATCTTCTCCGGCGGCCCATTGTTCTCGGCGAGCGCCGGCCCGAACGCATACCCGCCGCCTTCGGTCTGCGCGAGCAGGCCCCAAGCGACCAGGCGCTTGCGCTGGTCCACAAAGGCGCGCTTGTGCTTGGCCCGCCCGGGTGCGTCTGCGAGCGCGTCCAGGGCTGCGGCATGGTCCACGTACAGCCCCGGGTTGGCCAAAAGCCGGTTGAGCGCGGCTTCGAGCACCTCCTTGGCGGACGCGCCCAGAGCGGGGTCCTCCTCCAGCAGCGGAGCGGCAGCCTTGCGGTTGGCGGCCTTGACGTACCGGCGGCGCTCCACGTGGTGCATGGCTTTGTATTCGGTGGCCCGCTTCCATTCCGCGGCATGAGCCTTCTTGGCCTTCCCGAAACCTGCGCGCGCCTTTGCCAGGAACGCGCGCGCCTGGTCCGAGAGTTCGGCCTGGAGCATCTTGGCGCCCAAATCTTCGCCCTGGGCGGCTGCATGCAGCAGGGCTTCGAAATCCGTGATGTCGTAGCGCGCGCCCTTGAAGGAAAAGATCGCTTCCGTGGGCGTTCCGATCCTGAGATCCACGGCTTCGTAGTCGATGGCGCGCAGGGTTCCGTCCGGGCCGTAGGTCCGCCGCTCGTTGTCCGGATAGAAGACGGTCACAAAGCCGGGCGCAGAGAAGTGCGCGCCGTTGTGCGCGAACACGCCGATGTCCACGCGGTTGCCTCGCAGAGTGGAGCCCGGTTCGACGGGGAAGCGTCCGTGCCACCCGATCGTGAGTTCCGCGCGTGCGTCGTTGTCGCGCGGTTCGATC
>CAZBZG010000019.1:15340-28492 GCA_964496245.1 uncultured Planctomycetaceae bacterium
AGGGACTCCCGCAGCATGGCGAACGCGTGTGCCGCGGTCGCCCCGGAGCACGACCCAGCGAAACGTGAGCGGCCGGTCGTTCAGGTCGAAGCTCGTTGCAGCCGAGACCGTGAGCCGCAGGTCGCGCGTGCGGCGGCGGTGGACGCGCGTGATGACCGCCGGTGTATCGGTCAGCTGTTCGGCGCGCGCGAACTCGTGATACGCGCGGCCGGCTTTGGCTGCGTCCTCTTCGAGGACTTCGAGCTGGACCATGGGCGGAAGCGCGTCCGCCTGGAGCGCGTGGGCTGCGCGGACCGTGGTCAGGGCGTCGATGTCCTGCTCGCAGAAGACGGTCGGGTGCGCCTTGCCGGTGAGATACTCCTCCGGACGTTTGACGCGCGTGGTGGTCGACCGGAAGACCTGCTGCAGGGCGGGCATGAGCAGGCCCTCGGCCTCGAGGCGTTCCTTCACGTCTGGCCGCAGCGCAGCCAGGGCCTCGGCCCAGAGCCCGAGGAAGGGCAGGTCCGACCCGGACGAGCCCTGGCTGATCAGCACGTAGGGGGTGTTCGTGGGGAACAGATCGCCGTGGCCCGGCCGGCCATTGTGGCCCGGGTCGTGGTCCTGGTGCTCGGGGTAGACGTAGCAGTTGTTGCCGCAATACTGCCGGTAGAGCAGATCCATGCCGCGGGCGCTGGAGTAGAGGCGCCGCGGATTGGATCCGCCGTGCTTGGCGGGCCCTGCGGTCGAAGAGTTGCCGAACACCACGCCGGGCCGGACCGTGGTGGAAGCGCCGAAGTGGCGGCGCGCCTTGCGGTCGGCCTTGGTGTACTGGATGACCCCGAGCTGCGGGAGGCGGGACGCGTTGAGCAGGGAATGTCCGCCGTCGCGGTTGTCGTACCGGTCTCCCCGGTTGCCCGCTGCCGTGCCTTGGGCAAACCACTTGCGGATGAGCGCGCTCTCCGGCCGGAGCATGAGCGTGGGGCAGGCCTCGGCTGCGTCCGTGCCGGGTTTTGGGAGGCGCGCGAGCGCTTCGCGGTCGAGCCCGGCCATCCACGCGCGCACCGTCTCGACCACGCGGGGGATGTGCTTGGCCGAGGCCGAGGGCGGGACCTCGCCTGCGGGCACGATCTCGACCGAGCCCCAGGCTTCGTGGGTGGCCCAGAAGTAGGCGCGCTGGGGGAGGTCCGGGTGGATCAGGTCGGTGACGTGGGTGCCCGAGAAGCCCCAGTCGTGGCCGCCGTTCCAGAACGCCTGCGCGCCCAGGCGGAAGCGCGTGCCCGGTCCGCGGGCTTTGCCGTCGCGGAAGAGCAGGGCCCAGGCGATACGCATCTCCTGGATGTATCCGTCCTCCGTCTCGGCGAATGCCGCGTCCACCCCCTTGCCGATCGCATGCGCGACGACCTTCTCCTTGAATCCGCCGGGCCGCAGGCTCGCCATGTTCACGAACGCGGCCGGGCCGGCGGCCGGGTTGGACCAGTAGCAGTCCACGTGCGCGATGCGCCCGCCGTCCGGCGGTCCGGGCTCTTTGTCGGGTTCGGTCCAGAACCGGAGCTGCAGGGCATCGTCGCGCCAGCCCTTGCCCGGCGTCTCTTGAGGGTCGTTGGCATTGGTCATGGGCGTGGGGTCGTAGAAGCGGCACGCCACGAGCAGGCCGTCCGCGTCGTACATGCTGACCAGACGCACCACGTGGCGCGGGGTCTCCAGGTCGTCGCAGATCAGGAGTTCGGCTGACAGGTCCCATTCGTCCAGCTTGCCGTCGAGTACGACCGCGCCGGGCGCAGGCACGGAACGCAGCCTGTGGTTGGTGGTGCCCGGGTGCTCTCCGGCTGTGGCCGCACCCACGAGCAGCGCGAGCACGAGCGCGGCCGTGCATCGCGCAACCGTGATGCGCCTCGTCAAACCTGCGGAGGGACGCGCCCCTCGACAGGTTCGGGGCAAGCTTCCGTTGGGGCTGCCGTTCACGCGGACTCCATGCGGTACATGCCGGCCGGGACGTGCTGGAACGCGCCGTTGGCCGTAGGTGCGAAGCGGTCGCCTGTGCGGGTGTTCTCGATCGCTGTCACGCCGGCATAGGGTTCGGGCAGCGTAAAGGCGGGCGGATCGTCCTCGCGCCGCAGCGGCACGAAGAGGAGTCTCTGGTCCGGCGCGACCGAGAGGTCGCCCGGGAGCGGCTCGAGGGCGCGCGGGCTGCCGTGGCGGCCGAGCCACGCGGTCAGGTCCTTGGAGAGCGCTGCGTCGGTCTCGGGCGCGACCGAGCCCATGCCCTGTGCCGGGAAGAACGTCGGTCCCTGGTGGACGCAGAACCGCTTGGTCCCGTAGCGCCCCAGGTGCAGGAGAAAGTCCCGCGGGCCCATGCCGTCGATTGCGCGCACGGGATTGGCGTGGAGCGTGACCACATTGACCGGCGCTTCGAGCGTCGCGCCTTCGCCCAGGAGGATGGCCTCGGGATCGCAGTCCTTGATGCACGCGTACACCTCTTCGATGAAACGGACGGCCATGAGGTTCGTGTCGCCCGGAAAGCGCATGAACGGCCGCGGCCGGAAATCGGGCGGAAAGGCCCAGCCGAGGCAGTCGAGGAAGATGCCCTTGCACCCGCATGCCTCGATGTAGAACCGGATCCACTCTTTGGTATACGCAATATAGCCGGGATGGCCGGGATTGCAATGGACGAGCGGCGCGGGCGCGTCTTCGTGCCCCCAGGAAGCGCAGAACCGGCCGTCGATGCCGCGGATGAACCAGTCGTCGTCCACGTCCTGCGCGCCGGGCACGAGTCCGCTGTGCGACATCCAGATGAGAAGCGGCACGCCGCGGTCGGCCAGGCGGCGGCACATGCGCCGGAATTCGTCCTGCGTGCCGTGGTTGGGGTCGGGTTCGTAGCCGATCGGAGCCGTACCCGACCGCACCGGGCGGTTGGTGACGAGCGAGTAGCCCACGCCGCTTCCCAGCCCCTCGTCGAGTTGCCGTTCCCAGAGGTCCGCCTGGGCGGTCCAGGTGGCCTCCTTCTGCCAGTCTGCGCCGGGGAGGAATGCGGTGCGGAAGACCCACGCGGGCGGCTCTTCGTAGAAGAAGCCGATGTAGGACGCCAGCCAGTCCATCATTGCCTCTTGCGTGCGGCCGTAGTGGAAGCGCAGTTCGGGCATGCGCAGCTGGTCGTTCACGTCGAAGGACGCGTGTAGGGTGAAGTCGTAGCCCACGCCGCGGCCGGCGTCCGCGATGTTGAGGATGTAGCCCACGTGCGGCCGGCGGCAGGTGACCGCGAGCCACGTCGCGTCCCGCGCGTTGTAGAAGAGGCCGCCGTGGATGGCCATGACGCCGGGGTAGATGCGGCGCCACACGTTCTGCAGGAAGGCCTTGACCCGTTCCGGCGTGTCGTGCTCGTAGCCGGCGTGGCCGAACGCGTCCGTGGGGCCGTTGGAGTGGAGCGAGGGGAAGACCATGCGCGTGTCCTCGCCCCAGAAGCGCCAGTTCCAGCAGCCGAGCGAGAACGTATCCGCATGCAGCCGCGCTTCGATGGCCGGCCCGCCCGGGCCGGGGCAGGGGAGGGTGTCGGGCTGCACGGCTTCACGCCGGATCAGGTAGTTGAGCCCGTAGGTGCCGTGCGCGAGGCCCTTGCGTTCGCCGAGCTGGCGGCTGAGGACCAGGCTCCAGCCGGAGAAGTGGTCCACGTATTGCTCGCCGCGCACGCGCGGGCTCGCGTCGTGCGGGGCCGGTCCTTCGTACGCATAGGGCCGCAGGTCCAGGGGCGCGCCGTTCACCCACAATTCGGATGCGCAGGGCGCGCCCGGTTCCAGCAGTTCCGTGCCGTAGAGCCGCACCGAGTCGATCGTGCCCCGTTCGGCGTCAAAGCCAAGGACGAAATCGGGCGTGTCTGCCATGGCGGTACGCTCCTGGGGTGGGATTGTGTGCGATCAGGAAACCGGCTAGTGGGCGACCAGTTCTAGCTTGACGAGGCGGTAGTTGTTGCTGTCATAGACCACGCAGCGCGTGCCGCGCGGGGTGATGGTGGTGGGCCGGTCGAGCGCGTGCAGCCGGTTGCCGGGCCGTCCGCGAGTGCCGAACGTGCCGAGCAGCTTGTGCGTGGCTGCATCGAAACAAAGCACGCGGTGGCGTTCGGTGTCGGCCACCCACAGACGCCCCGCGTCGCACCCGATCTCGATGCGCGCGCCAAAAGCGTCGCCGGGCGGTCCGCTGAAGCGGCCCGTCTCCTTCCAGTCGGCCTTGTCGCGCTGGAACGCGATCACCTGATCGTCCGCAGCCACGAGCAGCGTGTCCGCGCCGTGCATGGCGAGCGACCCCCAGCGCTTGACCGGCGTCTCCGTCTTGAGTGCGACCGGGCCCAGGTCGCCGCTGTAGCAGCTCCACGCGCCGCGCGGATGCGGCTGCACGGCGAACGCATGCGCCGCGCCCGCCTCGTTCGTGACGAGAAGCACCCCGCGCTGGGCCTTGCCCTCCTTGCCCTTGTACCAGGCCGTGCCCCAGAAGGGCCTGGGCAGGGGCAGCTTGTCCCAGCCCTGCTTGCTCGAGGTGACGTGCTTGTCGAGCGTGCCCATGACCAGCCCGGACTTGCCGTGCATGACGTGCGCGGCCACCATCATGTCGTTCGGGAGCAGTACGGCCTGGCCGAAGTTGCCGGCATTGCCTGCGTCGCCCGAGGGTGCGGCCGGCGTGTCGAGCCAGTTCCACACGCCTCCGCGCGCCCAGATGCGGCCGTCGCGGTCCAGGCCGAGCGTCCGCACCGGTCCGATGCCGCCGATGCGGCGGACCAGCTCGAACTGCTGCGCGTCGCCCCGCCACTGCATGAGGAAGAGGGGCGCATCCATGCCGCTCACCGCAAAGAGGTCGTCAGCCACCTTGGCCAGGCCCGTGGGGTGGATGATCTCGGAGTTCTCGGGCACGCGGCCGATGAAGGAGCCGGAATTGCCGCCGAGCACCACGCCCGGATCGGCGCGGAAGTCGGGCGCGTAGCGCCGGATGGTGCCGTGCCAGCCGAAGCTGTACCAGTGCCCGTCGAGCCACTGGACCATGCGCCGCTGTTCGAGCTCCTCGGCGTTGCCGCCCTGCACGCGCCAGGTCTTCTTGCGGCCGAAGACGTAGATCGTGCCGTCGGGCATGACGTCGAGGTGCGGCCAGTCCGGCGTGTGGGGCAGTGTGAGGAACGGCGCGGCCGGTCCTGCGGCCGGGTCGATCCACAGGAGGTCTGCACCGCGGACCGCAACCAGGCGGCCCTTGTACGTGTTGCGCGAGATCTGCCATCCTTCGCCTTCGTGCGCCTGCGGCGCGGTGCCGGATGGGGCGTCCGTGGGAAGGGAGAAGAGCTTGCGGTTGACCTGGAGGAAGACCTTGCCGCCGGCCACGGCCAGGCAGTCGCCCCAGTGGCCGGGGTGTTCCGGGATGGGGAAGTGCGCGAGCATGCGCCCGTCCACGGCGTAGCGGTTGAGCTGGTCGAGAGCTGCGCGCGCCCACAGGTGCCCGTGCGCGTCCACGCCCACGCCCATGCCCGGATACCGCCGCCCGCGCAAGTGGTTCCAGTCGAAGCGCGGATACGTGCCGTGGGTGACGAGCGTGTCGCCGGCCTGGCCCGAATTTGCACAGATGCCGGCCAGCCGGATCTCGGCGCCCAGCGCCGGTGCCGGGATCGCGGATGTACTCACCAGTACTGCACACGCCAGCGCTGCGATGCGGTTCATGGGTCGCTTCTCCTATTTGAACTCGATCGTTCCCCACATGCGGGGTGCGAGCATGACCTCGCCGGGTACGTCGTTCACCAGCCCCGTGGCCGTGTTGGACCAGTAGGAGCGCAGCAGGTTGATGGTGCCCTGCTTGTCGCCGAAGATCGCCACGCGCTTCCATCCGAGCGCATAGAGGAAGGCGTGGGCTGAGGAGAGGAGCGCCAGATCGCGGATCGTCTGATCGGGCATGAGTTCGCTGATGAGGTGCAGGTGGATGCCTGTGCCGAGCAGGAACGTACGGCCCTCATGGCGCACGAAGTGATACGCGCGGCGGGGGCCGATCGCGCCGCCGAGGTGGCCCTTGTGCTTCTTGGGCACGTGCGTGCAGGTCGCGGTCTTGTTCTCGAAGTCGAGGCGCCAGAGCGCCTCCTGGCCGATCCAGCGGGTCTTGTCCTGCGGGTCGAAGCCTGCGCCCGGCCCGCCGTAGGGCGGGTTGCCGAAGAGCTGGACCGCGACCCGCTTGGGCGCGAGGTCCCAGGCCACGATCCGCTTGGGCGTGGTCGTCTCCTGGGTGACCCAGAGGCGGTCTTCGAAGACCGCGATCCCGCAGGGCCGGATCATGCGCTCGGGCACGAACGGTCCTGCGTACAGCCCGCCCGGCTCACGGCCGAACACGTCGGTCGGCGCGCCGTCGGGTGTGAACACGCGTACGGTGTGGCTCCCCGCGTCTGCCAGAAAGATGCGTCCCCGGGCGTCGCAGGCGAGCCCCTGGATCTCGCGGCCGGGCTCGGACGGGACGCGCTCACGCCAGTCAGTTGTCTTGTCTTCTTTGAGCGACCTGGAGACGACCGCTCCCTTGCTTACGGCCAGGAGCTCGTCTTCGTGCACGGCGAGCGGTCCGGGACCAGGCAGCGGAATCTCGCCCTGCTCCTTGCCGGTCGCAGCGTCCACACGGATGACCGCTTCTCGCCAGCGGCTCGCGATGTAGAGCGTTCCCGCGTGCACGGCAAAGCCGGCCAGGCTCAGGGTCGTGCCCGGCTTGTCCGCGCCCGGACCGTAGGGGTAGGTGTCGTACTTGACGTCGCGGCCGCGCTTGGGGAAGGGGACGGGCCTGCTGCGTTCGATGTCGAAACGCGAGATCGAGAGGTTGACCTGGAGGGTCCAGTCGGGCTTACGCTTGTCCACCTTCTGGCCCCAGGCGATGCCGTCCTTGGCCACGTAGAGATACGTTTCGTCCGCTGCCAGCAGCACCTCGCCGAGCCCCGTGCCGTGGAGGCGGCCGTAGCCGTGCCGGAACGCGCCGTCATGGTCGAGCGCGAGCAGGGACCAGCCGCCCTCGGTGATGCGCGCGCCGAGAAAGACGTACCGGTCGTTGCTCGTGGCTGCGCTGAAGAAGCCGTGGTTGGAGAGCTTGTTCCGCGTGAGGTCGCGGCTGTTGCCGTTGCACCAGTTGAAGAGGAATTCGGGTTCGATCCCGGCGTGGCTGATCGCCCGCCAGGTGTAGGTGCCCGGTTTCACCAGCCGGCTGTCCTCGTCGCAGCAGTCCCACTCCACCTCCTGCGGACCCTTGGCGCGCCGCACGCCCGCGATCACGTTGCGGATCCGGTCGCCGTCGGGGTCGTCGATCACCACGGTCAGCTTGCCGTCGAGCGGCTGGTCCACGGGCACGAAGACCCGGTCCCGCCGGTCGGCCAGCTGCTGCTCGTAGGCGGCCAGGTCGAGCACGGCCCAGTCCCGGGGATCTTCGGCGAGCGGGGCGTGCGTGGCCCGGCGGTCGAGGTGGCGGAAGCGTTCCCGCTGGCGGTCCGGCCCGCCGTTCGCGCCCGCCCAGGCCACGGCCAGTCCCATGCGCAGCCGGTCCACGCGGCCATCCGCAGG
This sequence comes from uncultured Planctomycetaceae bacterium, assembly GCA_964496245.1. Taxonomy (GTDB): domain Bacteria; phylum Planctomycetota; class SZUA-567; order SZUA-567; family SZUA-567; genus CAZBZG01. Next base: position 22,867 of record CAZBZG010000019.1, read on the forward strand.
CGCGAGGCGGTCCGTAGGCACGGCAAAGAACCACTGCCTGCGCTTGCCCGCGGTCGAACTCCGGACCGCGTCTTCCGGTCCCAGGCGCACCGGCTTGGCAGCCGCGAGCCCCAGATCGAAGCGGACGTCCGAGGCTTCCGCCTCGTATCCGTCGATCGCTACGGCCAGGAGCACGCGCCCGTCTTCGCGGCGGAGGGCATAGGCCGTGCGCGGGCAGGTGGGGCGGCTGAGCGGCACGTACGCGTCCGGCGGGAAGTCGAAGGCTGCTTCATCGGCCGCAGGCGCGGGCGCGTCCGCAGTCGCCTCCCCGGCCGCAGCCGTCCTGTCCCTGGCGGGCTGCCCTGCGAGGAGGAACAACGCCAGCACGCCGCCTGCTGCGAAGAGCAGCACCAGCACGAACACGACCGGGCTGCGGCCGGTCGCCGGAGTCGCGCTTGAGGAGGACGCGCGGTCATGGCCGGAGGGGCCTGCCTTTGCAGGACCGCGCACTCCGCGAGATGCAGCGGACGCGCGGGAGCGCGCCCCTCCGACGCTTTCGCGGGCCGGACCGTTCCGAGAAGCTGGCGCGGGGCTGCGCCTCGGTTGGCTGTTGCCGTTCTTGGATTCCGTGCGTCTCTTGGCCATGTGCGTGGACCTCCCTTGCCGTGTTTCGCGCGGCGCGCGGTCCTACTCCAGCACGAACGTGCCCCACCTGTTCGGATAGAGCCATGCCTCGGAGGGCAGATCGTTGACCAGGTTGGTCATCTTGTTCGCCCAGTACACCCGCGCCGTGTTGATGGTGCCCGCTTCGTCGGACAGGATGAAGCCCGCGTCGCCCCGCAGGGTCTTGCCCGCTTCCGGCGTGATGCCGAGCGCGGCCCAGGGGACGCGGGCCGTGACCGTGTACCGGTTGCCGTGACGCTGGGCCTCCACCTGCGCCACGTCCACGAGGGCCACCTGGTCGAAGTGCTTGTCGAACACGGGCGAGTGGTAGACGACCTTGTCCTCGTCCGGCGCGTCCGCCGCCTTGGGCCGCATGAGCACGGCCACCGACTCCTTGGCAAAGGGCGCGAGCACCACGCGCAGGTCGCCGGCTGCGGGCTGGCGCTCGGCATTGGCGGTGGGGCTGAGCTGGATGTCGACCGCGTCCCCGGTCTTGAAGAGGCGGGTGAAGTCCTTGCCCGCGTTCTTCCAGGGGTTCGGGTCGTTGACCTCGAACCGCGCGTAGAGGAATTCCTTGTCGTAGGCCAGGCGCGCGCGGCCCTTGACCGGCTGCCCGCGGCGCTCGATCGGGAGCGGCTTGATCTCACGCCAAACCTTGCCGTCGGGCGCGCTTTGCACGCGGGCGATCGTGTGGGTGCGTTCGCCCGCCTTGGCCATCTCGCGGGCTGCGTTCTCCTCGGCCGCTTTGGCGAGAACCTTCTCGTCGAGCGTGACCGGCTCCTTCTTGGCGAATCGCCGCGTGGTTCCGAGGCCGTGCACTTGCACGACCAGGGGTGCGGCGCTGCGCGGGACGAACTTGCGCACCATCCCGTCGTTCTGCCGGCCGAACCAGCCGCCGAACGGCTCCCCGCCCACGGTCACCGACTCCATGGGAAAGCCCGCCATGCGCGCCTCGGAATCGGGCAGCTTGGGCGAGGGCAGGCGGCAGTCCGGGTGCATGGCGCCTACGAACAGGCCGTCGGTCGTCAGGAAGTAGTCCTGGCCGAGGTTGCCGCGCAGGCAGAAGACGCTTCCTGCCTCCCCGCACCCGTCCGCCACGCCCATGAGCTTGATGGGGCCGATCAGCATGCCCGCCCGGGGCATGGGCGCGTGGTGGGACCCGTGCACGCCGGCATAGCGGTTGGGGTAGTGCCAGAGGAGCTTGCCGGATTTCTTGCTGTAGGCCCAGACGCCCCGCGCCCACATGCTGAAGCGGAGCACCGCGTCTCCCCCGGGCACGGGCACGAATTGCTCGCCGATGCCGGGCTGGCCCCCGGCGAAGCGCTCGACCGTGGCCTTGGTATAGATGGGCGCGCCGCTGGGCGCGAAGCGCGCGGGGCGGATGGCGTAGGCGATGCCGTTCTTCTTGCCCTTGTTCCGGCCCGTGTAGAGCGTGAGGTCGTCCGGGTCGGCCCGGTTGCTCCACCCCCAGCCCAGGGGCGCGGTCATCTGGTCGTACCAGTTCTTCTTTTCGAGGTCGGCCTTGTACACCTCGCACTCGTCCGGCTCGACCACGCCGTCCGCGTCGCCGTCGTTCCAGAGCAGCCAGTCCAAGTGGTTGAAGCCTTTGAACGGCCCCTCCTGGATCACGTGGTTGCGTTCCTCCTCGGACGGCGGGCGGTGGCCCCACGCGCCCGTGATCCCGCCCACGCTCGTGAGCGCGCTGACCGGCCTCCACCCGTCGGGCCCGTTCATGAAGAGGTAGAGCCCCAGCCAGGAGCGGCCCGTGACCACGAGCGCGTACTCGCGCAACCGGCCCGAGGCCTGGCTGTAGAAGACGTGTCCCTTGCCGCCCGCCCAGGACGGGCTCGGGCCGTCGACCGCCTCCGGCACCCAGGTGATCTCCTCGACCGTGTAGGTGCGCGTGGTCGGGTGCAGGCGCATGCGTACCGGGCCCACGAACGCCACGTTCGGCTCGTCGTCGTGGAGCAGGGCGTTGCCCGCTGCGTAGCGGGTGTTGCCGATGTAGTCGCGTACGAGCGCGCCGGTCCAGTTCCAGACCGAGACCCGGCGGGGATACTCGTAGTGTTCGGTGGCCCAGACATAGCCGCGCGCATCCACGGCGATGTCGCTCACGTGGGTCAGGGTCTGGGGCCGCCAGGGGCCGCGCGGCGGACGGCCGCCCTTCTGGGCGCAGGTGTAGACGAGCGCGCCTTTCAGGCTGTAGGCCTTGATCTGCTGGTGCGGGCCCATGTCCGCGACGAGGAGGTTGCCGCGGTTGTCGAGCGCCAGGGCCGTGGGCTCGCCGAGGCCGGGCGTGGGGATGGCGCGCGCGGAGCCGTCCGCGAGCGTGTATTGCGTGAGCTTGCCGTCCTTCATGCAGAAGAAACGTCCGCCGTCGCGGGCGCCGGCCAGCAGCATGCGGTCTCCGCCCGGCCCGTGCCCGGGCTCGCCCTTGGCCGGCAGGATGTCCGCGCCCACGGCGTGGCGCTTGACGCGCGCAGCCGTGGCCTTGTCGATCTCGACCACGCTTCCGTCCTCGAGGCCCAACAGCAGCCGGTCGCCGCACACGGCCAGGCCCGTGAAGGCGGGCGGGTCCTCGCCGAGGAGTTCTGCGAGCGGGTACTCGAAGGGCAGGGCCTCGCCGTCCCGCTCAAAAGGAGCGTACGCGCCGTCGTCCACCGTCATGCGCACCAGCGCGCCGCCCTCGATGTGCCAGGCCGACGGGATCAGGTAGAGGTAGGTTTCGTCGGCCGCGAGCGCGAGCGCCCCCCGCTTTTCGCTCCAGGCCTTCCGGCCCGTGGCCATGTCCACGCCGATGGTGCCGGAGCCGCCTTCGGCGAATCCGCAGGCCAGAATGACTTTGTCCCCGGCGCGGGCCACGCGTTCGGGGCTGTTGTGGTCTGAAAGCCACGCACCGCTGCCGTCGGGCGTCTCCCAGGGGGGCGTGCCGGGATTGTAGAACGACTGCTGGTAGGATGCGCTCAAGCCTTTGTGCGTCAGGCCCTCGACCCGGTAGGCGCCGGCCGGCACGAGCTTGCCTGCGTCGTCCAGACAGTCCCAGAGCACCTCCACCATTGGCTGCTCGCCGTCCGTCTTCTGCTCGTAGCTCTCGACCAGGAAGTCGCCGGCGAGGTGGCGGACGCACGCGCCTTCGTCGTTCAGGATGTTCATGGCGAAGCGCTTGGCGCCCGCGGGCAGAACGGCGCGAACGGGCACCGTGCCCTTGAGCAAGCTGCCTTCGGGGATGTAGGTGCGCGGTGCGAGGCCGCCCTTGTCGCGCAGGGCCAGGTCGCCCCAGGCCTTGCGCGCGGTCCAGAAGAACTCGCGGCTCGTGTGCTCCGGCTGGAGGTTGTCGGCGTAGCGATGGACCGGCGAGATCTTGCCGCCCGGATCGGCCCAGAGAAACTCGAACCCCGCGCGGATCGTCTCCCCGGCCGTGGCCGTGTGCTCCTCGCGGTACAGCACGGACCAGGGGATGCGGAGTTCCTGGATGAAGCCGCTTTCGTCTTCCTTCTTCCGGTAGGCCATGGCTACACCCTGGCCGAGCTCGACCGCGCCCGGGTCACCGAAGAGACGAACGGAGTCGCCGCCGCTGTGCCGGCGCTTGCCCTTGGGCGTCTTGGGCCAGTAGTAGATGTCAAAGCACGCGCGGTCCTCGGGCGCATAGAGCCAGGTCGTGACCCAGCTCGTCTGATCGCCCGCGACCACGCGGATCTGCACCGCGTCCGCGCACCAGCCCTTGCTGGGATTGAAGTCCGGGTTGACGATGCCGTTCAGCGGATCGGGATCGGCCCAGTCGAAGGCGAGGTAGAGGTTCTCCCGGTCCCACATGGCCGCGGTCTTGACCGAGTAGCGGTCGCGGATGTCCACGTCGATGAACGACCACATCCGGCCTGACAGATCCCATTCCCCGTCCCCGATTGTGCCGTCGATCGCGACCGGCCCTGGTGCGGGCACGGCGTTCAGGCCCACGTTGTGCGCCTGCCGGCCGAGCATGTTTTCGCCTTCGCGGTCTGCGGTGTCTGCGCATGGCGCGGAGGCGGCCAGGGCGAGCAGGGCCACGAGCAGTGCCAGGGAACCGGGCAGGAACGGATGGTGCATGGGCATTCTCCTCATTCGGTCGGGGCGGGCGGCGTCGTGGAGCCGGACATTTTTCGCGTTAGCGCTTGACTTTATTACCCTACAGTGGTACTATACAATTGTATGGCAAAGGTGTCAACAGGAAATCCCGGAGAAACCATCATGCCTGCGCAGAATACCGGTCCGGCTGGCAGGCCTTTCCTGTTTTCCCGTCATGGGTTTACGCTGGTGGAGCTTCTGGTCGTGATCTCCATCATCGGCGTGCTGGCTGCGCTCCTCATGCCCGCGCTCTCCCAGGCCGTGGAGTCCGCCCGCCAGGTCAGCTGCGCGGCCCGGCTGCGCCAGCTGCTGACCGGCGCCACGCTCTACAGCGACGACCACGACAGCTGGCTTCCGTTTGCCAATGGCCGGCACAGCGAGATGTCCGGCGCCTGGGCCATTCCAGACCTTCCCAGCACCGTGCCGTGGAACAAGTACCATGACGCGAGCACGGCCTTCACGGTCGACTATCTCGACGGCTTCGTGAGCGATCGCGGCAGCACGGATCACGTGCTGCGCTGCCCGTCGAACGGCGACTGGCTGCACATCAGCGGCGACTTCCAGCAGTACCAGTCCACCTACTTCTACGTGGGCCAGGCCGGGTTCGTGGAGAACCACAACGAAGCCCAGCTCGACGCCTTGGGCTATCTTCCCTTCTACTTGGACTATCGCCTGCAGATCGTGCAGCGGATCGCGGGCAGGTACGGGTTTCCGTTTCTCCTCTTCATCGACCGGATCGACTGGCGCGAGCGCTGGAGCAACACGGCCGCTTACCCGGAGCACGACAGCAACCACGGCAAGCAGCACGACCTGCAGGGCGGAAACGCGGCCTACAGCGACGGTCACGTGGCCTTCCGCCGGGCCGTCTACCTGTACACCGGAT